>JBEBUW010000081.1:0-20334 GCA_040393065.1 Lujinxingia vulgaris
CGAGGATTCTCGGACGCTGATCTACGCGTTCGGGGTGGGTGCGAGGATTCTCGGAAGGTGTTCTGGGGGTGGGGGGATTATTGGGAGGGCTGGTTTTGGAGAATCTGGCGAGCGATTTCGGTGAAGCGGGTGCTGTTGAGGTCGAATTTTCCGCCGTTTTTGAGGACATCGTCGAAGGATTTGCGGGCGATGTCGTGGTGGAGCTGGTTGAAGGCCGCGATGTGGGCCGGGGTGAAATCGGCGAGTGGGGAGTCCGGGGGGAGTTCGGGGGCGCGGCGGTACTGGGTGGCCTGTTCGTAGGCGTAGGCGATTTCGAAGAGTCCGGGTTCGTCGTACATGCGGGCGGTGAAGAGCATGCCGATGGGGAGGTTGTTGGCGGCACTGTGGCCGGCGTGGACGGCGATGGTGGGCAGGCCGGTGACGCTGGGGAGGATGCAGTTGGCTTTGGAGCCGGAGGTGCGGGCGGTGCCGAGCGCGTCGGCGGGGTACACGAGGGCGTCGAGTTCGAGTTCGTCCATGACGGATTCGACGTAGTCCTGGTTTTTGCGGTAGGCGGCGCGGCCGGTTTCGAGGTTGGAGGTGAACGCGCTGGAGGTAAGGCGGGAGCTTTTCAGGCAGTCGCTTTTGCTGGCCCAGACGTGTTTGGAGAACAGTTCGGATTCGCAGAGGGCGTGGAAGGAGTCGGCGCCGTGCTGGGTTTTGGAGAGGAATTTGTCGACGAGGGGAGCGGTGCCGCTGCTGTAGCGGCGGCCCTGGAATTGGGACAGGGTGATGTCGTCGATGATGGTTGCGCCCTGGCTTCGGAGTTCGTCGAAGAAGGTTTCGAAGTGTGCCGAGGTGGTGGCATCGGCGCCGTCGAAGGGCAGGCGATCCCAGTCGTTGGTGTCTTCGGAGAAGGCGCGGACGATGCCGATGCGTTTGCCCTGGAGTCCGTCGGGTTTTAAGGAATCGGTGTAGGTTCGGGGCAGGATTCGGGTGTCTTCGCAGTGGTGTGGATCGAGGGGATCTTTTTGGACGAGGATATCGAGGATTTTTGCGAGATCGGTGACCGAGCGGGTCATGGGGCCGGCGACAACATCGACCTGGTTGGAAGGATAGATGCCGCCGGTGCTGACGAGTCCGAGCGAGGGGCGCATGGTGACCAGGCCGTTGTAGGCGGCCGGGACGGTGAGGGAGGCGCAGTTGTCGGTGCCGAGTCCGGCCAGGGCGAAGTTGGAAGCCACGGCAACGGCGGCGCCACCGCTGGAGCCGCCGGCGTTGAATCGGGTGTTGAAGGCATTGCCAGTGCGTCCGCTGCGCCCGCTGATCCCGTGGATTCCCTGGGCAAATTCATCCATGGAGGTGGAAGCGAGCATGATGGCGCCGGCGCTGCGCAGGCGTTCGACGGTGTGCGCGTCCACGAGGGATTGTGCGTCTAGAAGGGCGAAGGAACCGTTGGTGGTAGGGACTTCGGTGGAGGCGTAATTGGTTTTGATGACGAAGGGGATGCAGTGCAGTGGTCCGGCGAGTTCTTGCTGGCAGTGCTGGTGTGCATCGAGTTTTTTGGCAGTCTGGAGGGCGTGTTCGTTGAGGGTGACGATGGCGTTTCTGGGCGGTGCGTTGTCGGTGAGTTGTAGATCGTGTTGTAAGATGAGGTGGATGTGTTCTTCGATCAGCCACTGGCAGGAGATCTGGCCGTTGTTGAGGGCGGTCTGGATTGTGTCGATGTCGGTTTCTTCGAGGGTAAAATCGGTGGGCTGGCAGTTGCCGCTGCCGTCGTCCGGAGTCAGCGCGGAGCAAAAGGGCAGGGGGCTGGAGGCGCAGCTCTGCGCGGGTGCGGTGTAGTCGAAGCCTTTTCGGGAGGTGTCCGAGGTATCGGGGCAGTAGGGCGTGGATTCTTCCCGGGTGCAGGAGGGGGCGATGATCGCCAGGCTCGCGAGCGCGAGAAAGAGGGCGGAAGCCGAGAGATAGTGCCTTAGATTCATTGTAATTCCTGAAAAAGCGATGAAATCCTGCGCAGGGAGCGCGTCGTCGTGCGGATGTAGAGTTAGCAAGTGTGCGCGGTTGTTTCAATTCCACTGGATGGTTCATTGGTGGTTCATTGTTTCTCGCGCATTGGTTAGAGTGTGGTGAGAAACGACCACGAACCGAGAATAGCTATGACCAGAATTTTTGTGACGCCCAAGCTCGAAGAATTGTCGGAGGCCGGTTTGTTGCCGGAGGTCGCCCAGGGGGAATTGGATGAGGCATTGCTGGTGGAGGAGCCGGCCGCGCAGGAGGAGGTTTCTGCGGAGGTTGGTGGTCGGGCGGGGGATAGTGTCTGGGCGCACTGGAAGTTGTTGAAGGGCAAGAGTCTGGAGGAGGTTCTGGCGTATATTGCGGAGCAGTTTTCGGAGGAGCCGCAGCGTCGTCGGGAGGTTTTGGCGCTCTGGATGGCGGAGGAGCTGGGGTATTCGCGGTTGCGGCGCAGGAAGCAGCGGATGATGTCCGATCCGTTGTGGGATGTGCTGTCGAAAGCGCGTTTTGACGGCCTGGCGGAGCAGGGGCCGCAGGCTTTGTGGCATATTGCGGGTTCGGTGCAGCCGTATTTTGTGAGTTTGCATCCGATGGCGGCGCTGGCGGCGATTGCGTTGTGGTTGAACAGTGATGAGGAGGAGAGCCGGGCCGAGGCGCGGGCGTTGTTGTTGCGGCAGGCGCTGCCGGATGAGCCGCGCTGGTTGTATGAGCTGGTTTGTGAGCTGGGCGAGCGTGACGATCAGGACGAGGCGTTGCTGGGGTTGGTAGATCTGGCGCTGGAGGCGAATTTCTGGGAGGTGGCGGCGCTTTTGTGCGGGTTGCAGTTGGTGCGCAAATACGCGCACTGGTCGGCCGGGGCGGTGACGAGTCGGTTGACGCGGGCGTGTGATCGGGCGGCGGATGAGTTTCCGCGCGAGAATGCGATCTGGTTGCAGCGCATGGCGGACGCGGCGATGGGGGGCCGGTTGAGTTTTGAGTGGTTGGAAAAGCCGGTGGAGGCGGCGATTCGCCTGGCGGTGGGTGATGGCGAGCGGCAGGAAACGCTGCGCGCGTTTCATCGATTGCGTCTGTACGATGCGAATTATCGCCGGCTGGATACGTTGTACGAGGCGCTGCTGGATGACTGGCAAAAGAGTGACAGCCCAAAAGCGTATGCGGCGTTGCTTGGCGAGGTGGAGTGCACGGCGGTTGCGAATCCGACGCGGGCGCAGCGGTTGTTGGAGCTTGTGGCGGTGCGCAAATCGCGTCGGGTGGGCTCGCTCTGGGCGCGTGTGGAGTATGCGGTCGATAATCTGGCGCAGGAAGAGACGCTCAGCGATCTGGAGACGCGGCTGATCGCGATGTATGTGCGCAATTATGCACTGGAATCGCATGCGGTGCGGCTGGTGCGGCGCGCGCATGAGCGGGTGGACTGGGAGGCGCAGCGTTCGACGGGGCGCGAAGAGTTGGAGATGTATTTGATCATCAGCGATTACGAGCGTGCGTTTGAGCAGCTTACGTATAAGTTTGATGGCGTGTTGATGGAGCATGCGGACAAGAATGCGGCGGCGCGCACGAAGAATTTTGTGGAACGGCGGATGGATCAGAACCGGATCACGCGGATGGTGCGGACGGTTTTTATGCCGGTGGACTGGTTGGGGGCGTCGATTGCGGAGATCGGTCTGGTTCATGATGCGGTAGAGCGGGGGATGCGTCTTTTTGAGGCGCGGACGGCGCGGATGGATTTGACGCAGGAAGTTTTAAGTGCGTACCGGGATCTGGGGTTTTCGTTGGATGGGTACGAGTCGATCGCGAGTTTTCCGGTCGATCGGGTGGATGCGGTGTTGTTTCGGCAGCGGCAAAAGCGTTTGTTGCTGGGGGCTGTGGCGGGCGGCGTTTCTGGCGGGCTGGCGCCGTTTAGTTGGAGTGTGCTTTCGCTGGCGGATGTGCCGGTGATGCTGGGGTTGACCGGGGATATTTGCAGTCGTTTTTGCTGGTATTACGGGTTTGATCCGCGCGAGCAGCCGGAGTTGCCGCTTGAGATTCTGGCGGTGGCGCTGGGGGGATCGCGGTCTTCGGCGATTGAGCCGATGTTGTTGCGGCAGAATTTGCGCGAGTATGTGGTGCAGAAGTCGGTGGTGATCGGTGCGTTGACGCGGGGCGGGGCGAAACACGTGGGCGGGCGCAGCGCGAGTAAGTTGTTGGAGCGGCAGGTAGGTAAAAAGAGTGTGGAGCGCTTGAACGAGCTGACGCGGCGGACGGTGATGCGCAATTTGCAGCGTCGGGCGGCCGAGGCGGCGCCGTCGAAAACGCTGCCGGTGGTGGGAGCGTTGCTGGGTGCGACGCTGAATGTGGCGCTTTTGTATGATATCTGCGAGGCGGCGCAGGCGGTGCTGACGGATCGGTTTTTGGAGCGTAAGTATCCGGAATGGATTCGCCAGCTCGGGGATTCTTCCCGGATGTGAGATTTGTGGTTTTTCCGCGATGCAGAGATCGGTCTGATGGACCTTTAACCTGAAGAAAATTGCATTATGCCCGACGCCATTTTTCAGTGGATCGAGTGCACCGATAAGAAGCGGCCGCGGACGTTGGAGCGTCCGGCGGATTCGGTGTTACGTGTTGTCCAGCTTACAGATTTGCATGTTCCTGGTCAGGTGGAACTGGGGCGCAGGCTGCGTGATTTGATTTCGGTCGATGCGTCGATGAATCAGTTGTCGCATGAGTTGTCGGCGATATCGAATGAGATCGGGCATCATTTTCGGAACAATCCGCAGTTGTATTTGAATTTGTTCAAAAAAGCGCTGGTCGGGCTGCATCGGCTCGGTGTCGATCATCTGGTGATTACGGGAGATCTGGCGCATTGCGGGTTGGCAACGGAGTTTTTAGATGTTCGTGCGGCGCTGAAGGTGACGGGTTGGTGGGGTGAGGAAGTGTTGACGGTGATTCCGGGGAATCATGATCGGTTCAATCTGTATGAACGGATTGCGGGGGAGCCGATGGAGGCGTTTTTTCCGGTGGTGAGTCCGCGTAAACCACGGTTCAAGGTGTTGCCGAACGGTGTGGCGCTGTTGGAGATCGATAGCAATCGTGATCCGATTGATGATCGTCATCATCTGGAGAAATGGCTGCCGAATACGGTGGGGCGGATTTATCCGGAAACGTTGGATTGGATCGAGACAAATCGTGGGCAGGTGGCGGGGAACCGTTTGTTGACGCTGGTGCATCATCATGTTTCGGACGACTGGTATCCGCGGCGGACGACGACTTTTGGGTTGATGGATGCGATGGCGGAGGTGCCGGATCTGGTGGATGCGATTGATTTGATCGATGAGCATTCGGTGATTTTGCACGGGCATCGTCATGAGGTGATGCCGGTGGATTACAGGCTGGGGACGCATCCGGTGGCGTGTTCGGGCGGGTTTGCGAGCAAGTTTCGGTTGAACATGCTGGATTTTGACGGTCATGGGGCGCATGTCATGACGCAGCTCGAATTGCGGACGCCGTTTCGGCGTTGAGAATTTTTAATATTTTACGTTTGGATTTTTGAGGGGACGCGGCTAATCGCTAAAGATCAGGAGAAAAGACCGCGGGGTATGTTGCGGTTGTCTTTGACAGCCTGGCGAAGGCGTCGGTCTGCGCGCAGGATTTCGATGAAATCGGGCGGGCCGGTCCAGGGCGGCGCGGTGCTGGTGTTGGCGGTCGAGCGTGGGGATAGGGCGCGGATGCGCGCGATGAGGCGGTCGAGAAATTCGGAGGGCAGGAAGGGGGAGTAATCGGTGGCGGTGATGTCGGCGTTGAGGCGATCGACGGTCTGGTGATCGAGGTGGCGGCGGCGGACGAGGTCCTGGAAGCTATTGGCGAGTTCGACGATGCCGTAGTGGTCGTGGCGGATCATGCCGGCGGCGACGCGGAGGACGCCGTCGATCGGGAGGATATTGTCGGCGTAGAGGACGAGTGCGGTCTGGAAGTAGTTGGTGATGGGGATGACGCGGGGACCGTAGACCCAGAAGCGGCCGGGAGCGGTGAAGCGGTCGAGGTGGATGAAGATGCGGCCGACGCTGCCATCGGTGCGGAGTTGGCTGGCGAGTGTGAGGATGTTCTCGCGGGTTTCCGGGTAGACTTCGGCTTCGGAGAGGACGGCGGCGAGTGTATCTACGTCGACGGTGCCGGCGACGAGTTCGGCGTAGAGAGCGTAGATAAAGGCGTCTTGTTCGGCGTCGTCTCCAAAGAGGGTTTCGGGCGCGGGCGGGGACTGGGCGCGGATGGTGAGCAGGGATTCCATTTTGTAGCCGACCTGGCCACGGACGGCGCGGAAGCGTCCGCGCAGGATGTTCTGGAGCGTGGGTTTGAGGATGAAGACATCGGGTTGGATGCCGTCGAGTGCGAATTTGGCTTCCAGGCTGGTGCGCATCTGGGTGGGGCTTCCGGAGATAAATGTGAGCAGGGCGCGGCCGTTGGGGGTGGGGCGGGTGAGTTCTTTGAGGAGGGTGACGGCGCCGGGGACGTTGACCTTTTCCTCGGGTTTTTGCATGGCAGTGCGGATCAGGTCGCGAACGGTATCAAAATCTGTGCGCAGGTAGGTTTTATCCAGATCCCAGCGATAGATGTGATGAATTGGCGTTTCGTTCTGCTGTGTCACCGTGAATACCCGGGGTTGCGCTGCATGGTAGGGTTTGAGTTAGGAATGTTCATTTTGTTCAATAAGCTCTGCCAGTGTTTTGGGCAACCGGGCGCGCACGCTTTTGGCGGCGACCTTGAAGGCATTGGCGAATGCGTTTTGTTGGGAGCGCGGATGGACCAGGATCATGACGTTGTTGACGCCGAGCAGGGGGGCGCCGCCGTATTGTTCGAAGTCGGTGAATTGTTTGAGCTGGCGGATTCCGCCGGACAGCAGGCGCAGGCCGAGGCGCCAGATGATTTTTTTGTCGTACGCGGATCGTGCAAGTTCGAAGGCGGCTTCGCTGACGCCTTCGAGGATCTTGACGGCAACGTCGCCGGTGAATCCCTCGCAGACGATGACATCGGCCAGGCCGCCGGGGATCTGGTTGCCTTCGATGCTGCCGTAGAAGTTCAGGCCGTTTAGTGTGCTGAGGCGTTGGTAGGCTTCGACGATTTCGGGCGGGCCGATGGCGCTTTCGTGGGAGTTGGATAACAGGGCGACGGTGGGGTGCGGATTCTGGCTGATGATGCGTGCGTAGGCTGCGCCCATGATTGCGAATTGGACGAGGTCGTCGGCCGAAGCGTGGAGGGTTGCGCCGACATCGAGCAGGAGGCTGAAGGGATCTTGCGCGGTGCCGCGTGAGCGGGGCGTGGGGTAGACGGCGGCCAGGGCTGCGCGGCGGACTCCGGGAAGCAGGCGGAAGTGTTCGAGGGCGCTGAGGACGGCGGCGCCAGGATTTCCGGCGGTGATGACGGCGTCGGCGTCACCGCTTTCTACCAGGCGGCAGGCTACTTCGATGGAGGCATTGGGTTTGGCGGCGCGTGCTGCATGTGGGATTTCTGCCATGCCGATTTTTTCGGAGGCGTGGCAGATATGAATATGCTCTGCATTGTGATTGTATGTGTTGAGAAGTTTCGTCAGTTCGAGTTCATCGCCGACCAGGGTGTAATAGACAGGGCGTTGTCGATTTTGCTCCACACTGGCCCGGGCAACTGCAGCCACGACTTGAGCCGGTGCGTTGTAACCGCCGCAGGCATCGACGGCGAGTGTGATGGGGCCTTGCAAAGATGGAGGTGGATTGAACAATTTGGGTTTCCCTGTACGAAACGTTTTATGGATGCGAACGGTGGCGAATGTATCACTGCATGGAAGGATCGGTCAAAGTAAGAGCCATGAAAAGTGCAATCGATAAGGCCCGGGAAAATGGTTGTTTTTTGCGATTAATGATCGTCATTCCATAAAATAAGCGAATTTTTTGCAGAAATAATTGAGAAATAGCTTGACCCGCGAGTCAATGTGCCATATTAGATAATTGTCCTACGGAGGACGGTCGATATGCACTCCCCCCAGGCCGTTAGTCAGGTGTATGTCCTATGACTAGCTTACCTCCTCCGAGGACATTTTCATTTCTTGCAGTATTTCGGCGCACCCCGGCAGTTCCCTCCTTCTTTTGTGTGCGTCTGATTTTCATTCCAAAAACAGCAGATTGTGTGGCATGGTAGCGGCGCTCAACTTCCGGGTTGAGAGTGGTCGTTGGTGAGCTTTTTTCTTGTTTCTTGCAGGCAAATCATCCATGCAGCTTCTATCAAATGGAATTCGGGCTGGAATCTTTAGTGCGCTGATTTTGACGCTGTGGAGTTTTAGCAGTGTAGCAGGCGCGATAGACGATGCTCCGATGTCGGTTGGTTTTTTTTATGTTGTGGCGGCCTATGGGTTGTTGGGGCTTCCGCAGATTCTTTATGGATTGGTGCTTGGGGCGGTTATCGGTAGCTGGTCCCGGGTGTTGTCGGTCGAAGTTGGCGCGCATTCGGTCGGGCAGTGGTTGGAACAGCCGGTGTGGGATCGGCGTGCGGCGAGTATGTTGCTGGTTGTGCCGGTGGCGATTGGAGTGGCTGCGGCGTTGGTGTCGGGTGTTCACCTGGCGGTGACGTCGAAGTTTGTGCGGGCTGTGTTTCAGGCGGTCGGCCTGGGAGCGGCGACAGGCGCGGTTTTGTTGGGGTTGCTGGCGGTTTCTCCGTTTTTGTACGTCGGTTTGTCGCGTGTGGTGGGTTTGCTGTTTCGTGGCAAGGGGGGTGAACCGGCGCGCGCTGTAAAGTCGGTGCTGTGGGCGTATGGGGTGGGAGCGGTGCTGGTGCTGGCAGCGGGATATAAATATGCCTCGGGGCTGCAGGTCTGGTCGCCGGCATTTTTGTTGATGGCGATTTCTGGACTGGTGCTCACACCGGCGTTGTTTGTGATGCAGAGTCGTTTTGATATCAAATCAATGTTCTGGCTGTATGGCTTACCGCTGGCAGGGCTGGGGATTGCGGTGATCTGTGCATTTGCTGCGCCGAAGCTGGTCGTTTCGGGGCCAGAAATGCGGCAGGTTGTGTTTCAGGAGAGTCAATTGCTGGCAGCGGTGGCGCGTGTGGTGGCGCCGCTACCGGGAGCGGACAGCGGAAACGTCTTCGCTTTTGGAGATTGTGAGGACGAGAACGATCCGAATTGCCAGGGGGCGGTGAAGGAAATCGAGCTGAGTTCCACGGCGCATCCGGCGCGGCGCAGCGTTGCGCTGGCGATTGAGGCGGGGAATCAGGCGTCGGTGAATAAGTTTCAGGATATTCCGAAGCCGCCGAAAAACCTGGTGTTTATTCTGATCGATACGTTGCGTCAGGATCATCTGGGTTATGCTGGCTACGAGCGTAATACGAGTCCGACAATTGATCAGATTGCTTCGGAGTCGGTGGTTTTTCTCGATACGTATGCGACGTCGCCGCATACGCCGCGCTCGATTCCGCCGATGTTTTTTAGTCAGTACGCCAGTCGGATGATGTGGGCCGGGGCGCAGTATAATTATCCGCGTGTTCGTCCGGAGAATCTGGGATTGTTTGAAGTATTGCAGGAGCGCGGCTGGAAAAATATCGGAATGACGAGTCATTTCTATTTTTCGGAACGGCAGGGGATCCGGCAGGGGTTTGATGTCTGGGATAATGAAGGTGCGGGGACGATTGCGGAATCGAACGATGATATTGCAGCGCCGCGGATCTGGGAGAAGTTGCAGCCGGTGATCAGCGAGCTTGGGCAGGAGCAGCGTGAGAAGGGCGAAGAAGCGCAGCCGTTTTCATTGTTTGTGCATCTTTTTGAACCCCATGCTCGTTGGATTGCGCATAAGGATTTTGATTTTGGAAAGGGTGAGACGGTGCGCGAGCGTCATATCAATGCGTATGACTCAGAGATTGCGTACACGGATTCTTATATTGCGAAGATCATTGCCCGGCTTAAAGAAGAAGGTCTGTACGACAATTCGATTCTGGTGATCAGCTCCGATCACGGCGAGGCGTTTAATGAGCACGGGTATTATTTTCATGGGCAGACTTTGTACAACGAAGTGATCAAGGTGCCGCTGATTGTGCGTGTGCCGGGCTGGTATAGTCGTCGGGTGACGGGGTCGGTGTCGATCGTGGATGTGGCTCCGACGTTGCTGGATTTGATGTCCGTGACGATTCCGCCGGATTTTGTGGGGGTAAGCCTTACGGATGTCATGCTCGGGCGTAGTGAGCCGCCGCTTCGGCCTGTTTTTGCCGAGTTGTTGCCGTATACGAGTTTTAAGGAGCACATCAAAACCGTGATTTATGGAACGGAAAAATATATCCAGAATTACACGCTCGGCGTTGAGGAGTTTTATGATCTGGCTGCAGATCCGGGTGAGCAGACCAATCTGCGGACGCGTGAGCGTGAGCGGGCTGATAAGTTGAAGGCTATGCTGGACGAGTTTTCTAAGTAGGCCTGTAGAATTTTGCTGAGATAGTATTCCAGTATGAAAAAGCCCCATTCCGTGGAATGGGGCTTTTTTGTTGGTGATTCAGGCGAACAGGCGGCGATGATGTTTAAAAATCAGCGCTGATATCCACGATGAAGCTCCGGCCGGGCTGGGGCAGGCGGGCATCGAGAATATAGTCGGCGGTGGGATGTTGGTGGCGCCAGTCGAGCAGGTTGCGGGCTCCGGCCGCATAGCGGACGGGGAGTGAGGCGAGTTGGCCGGAAAATGTAACGTCCCAGAGGATGGCGTAGCCGGTTCGGTCGCCGTTTCGATCCAGACGTGGTGCTTCGTAGATGATACGGTTGGCCATTTGCAGGGCAGGATAGGAAATCGGGGCAACGAATTTCAGGGCGGCCAGATGCGAGGGGGAGTTGGGGAGTTCCGGTGAGTCATTCCAGAGGTTGTCGAAATCTCCTGTGCGTGTGCGTTGCCAGGAGTACTGTGCGGAGGCCATCCAGCCGCGCAAAAACGGGCGGCGGATCTCAAGTTCCGCGCCGGCGGACCAGAGTGGTTCGTCGATATTTACGAATTGCAGCGGCTCAGCGACGGTACCGGCGCCGCGTTGTTCGATGCGGGTTGCAATCTGGCTTGTGTACAGTGCACCGATAGCTTCGAAGCCGGCAGGCAGGGTGTGGGTGTATTCGATTTCGGCAGAATAGATGTTTTCGGGTTGTAAGTCCGGGGACGCGATCTGGGTAAGGCCGCCATCGTTGTAGGTCAGCTCGTAGACAGAAGGTGCACGAAAACCTGTGCCGCCGATGAGTTTGATGATGCCATGGTCGTAGGGGCGGCCGATGACAACGAGTTGTGGCGTGGTGGCGCCGACCTGGTGGGCTTCTGTTTCGTTGCTGCCGACGACGGGCAGGGAGTCGAAATACCACAGATCATAGCGTGCGCCTGCCTGGAGGGAGAGGCGGCGGCCGAAATCGTGACGTAGAATGGCGTGCGCGCTGGTTTTCCAGAACGGCGTGGAGTTCTCGCTGATCAGTCCGTTGATTTCGCTGGTGTTTTCGGCCTGATTGATGAAATGGCGGACGAGTTCGGCGCCCAGCGTCCAGCGTGCGCCGGCAAATGGGCGGTAGACGGTGCGGCCTTCGATTCCGCCCCAGTGTCCTTGGAAGGTGTCGGTGAGCAGTCCGCCATCGGTTGCTTCATAGGGGAAGTTTCCTCGGAAGCCGTAGTAGTCGTAGTAGACGCGGCTGTGGAAGGTGAGCGGCGCATCGCGGGAATCATCGTAGCGTAGATCGATGTATCCGCGTTGGTCATGTTCGCGGGCGCGGGGATCTCCGAAGAGGACATCGTAGCTACCTGTTGGACTTTGTTGATCGCGGCTGTGGAAATAGGAGTAGAGTTTGAAGTTTTTCCACTGCGAGTTTGCGCGCAAAGTGTAGGCGTCAAAGCCACCGACGTCTTCGGCCAGACCGCGAGGATATTCTGGAGAACCCAGTCGCGCAGCAGAGAAGAAGTCGCGTCCCTGTCCGCCGGCCAGGGCGGCGGAGAGCTGGAGGCCGCCCTGACCGTCTTCGAAAGCATGGCGATAATGGCCGTAGGCACGTAAAACGCCGTCGGAAACAGCCGTGATGCCGGCGCGTGAACCGCGTTTGTCGTTATCGAGTTCCGGGGAGACGAGGTTGATGACGCCCTGAAATGCGCCGGAGCCGTACAACAGCGAACTGGGGCCGCGGATCAGCTCGATCCGATCCAATCCATACAAGTCGCTCATCACCTCAAACTGGTGGTAACTCGCCTCGATCCAGCTTTCGTTGAGGATGTGGCCGTCGAGTTGGACCTGGACGCGGTTTCCGTAGGCACCAAAGGGGCCGTAGCCGCGAACGCCGATCAGGTTGTAGGTCATGTCGTTGGTATAGAAAAAACCACGCATGCCCTGAATTGCATCGGCGGTGCCGACGTAGCCAAATGCTTCGACTTCGCGGGCGGAAATGAGGGAAACGGAAGCCGGCGCATCGCGGAGAGCTTCGGCAACGCGTGATGCTGCGGCAATTTCGGTGAGCGGCGCGAGTTCTGCGTGAATTTCGATGCGTTCGTCGGGCGCGAGCTCAAAAGTCTGGGTGTAGGGCTCGAAGCCTTCCTGGCCGATTGTAATTCGGTGTGTGCTGGCGGGGATATTGGGCAAAACGACTGGCGTAAATCCGGCGAGTTGGCCGTCGATGCGTACGATGGAATTGAGTTCGCTGGAGGTGATGACGAGCGTTCCGGTTTGTGGTTGCAGGGCGATCTCTGCGCTGATGCTGGAGTTCTGAAGAACATTGACGGAAACGCGTGCGGGTTCATACCCGGGAGCGCTAACGATTAGCGTCTGGTTGCCAACAGGGACCTGGAGGGAGCCGGGGAGTGTGAGGGATTGGGGTTCGGATAGGAGGGGGCCGTCTTCGATTTGAACGGAGACGGTGTCCGGTGTACCGGTGAAGGCGACGGTGCCTTCGCGCCGGACGAGCTGCGCGGATTGCGGCGTGCGTTCGCCTGCTTTCAGTGTAATCGGTGCAAGTTCGAGAGGTTCAAAGCCGTCTTTTTCGAGAAGGATCTGGTATTCGCCCGGTTTGACCGGCAGGTCGAGCGGGGTGATGCCGTAATTTCCGAGATCACGGCGATTGAGGTACACCGTGGCGCCGGCCGGTTGGCTTTCGATGCGTAAGATGCTGACGAATTTATCGACACGGGCCAGAGCCTTGCCGAGTTGTTCTTGTTCGGTGGCATCGGAGGAGGTTTCGAGCAGCGAGCTGTAGTAGCGGTAGGCTTCGACGTAGCTTTCGAGGTTTTCGTAGCACCGGGCGATGTTGAAAACGACGTTGCGGTTGGGAACCAGACGATTGGAAGCGAAGAAATGGCTGAGGGCTTTTTCGAACTGGCGCGTACGGTAGGCTTCGGTGCCGAGGCGGAACTCGACGTCGGCCTGATCGGCGCTGGCAAGCGAGCTGGTGCCTTCGGCTGCCAGGGCTGGCGGGGTGGAAACTCCAAGCAGACTGCAGAGCAATAATGCGGCTGCCGACCATTGAAAACTACCGGGACGTAGATGCAGCATGGCAAATCTCGTGATTTTTAAGGAAGCAGGTTGGTCGAAGAAGTAAATTGTTTAGCGATCGAGTCGGATATCGAGGTCGGCGGGAGGCGCAGGGGAGGACTTCGCGGTGTTCGACTTTTTTGGTTTTTTGGCCGGAGCGGCAGGCGCTGGAGCGGGTTTTTCTGCCTGAAAGTTCTCGGCTTGCTGATTATCACGGGCACTGTCGGCGGGCTCTTCGGAAGGAGCAGGCTCGGGAGTGGTTTCTTCTGGAGGCGCAGGGTCCGCAGGAACTGAATCCAGGGCAGCGGGACGGCGTTGGAGCTGTGCGCTGATTTGCAGAGAATCACCGGAAATTTCGGTTACGTGGTGGTCGAAGTCTTCAAAGTCTTCGAGAGAAAAACGTAGCGTTGCGCCGACCGGCAGGGGAAGGTTCATACGCAGCGGCGTGCGGCCGAGTTCCTGGTCTTTGAGGTAAACAATTGCGCCGGTTGGAACGGATTGGGCAAAGAGTTCGACGGACGTCTGCGTGGCCACGGTTTCTGTGGCGGGCTGTTCGTCGGAGGAAAGAAACATAGAGGCAGCCACGCCGACAATGAGCAGGGTCAGGACGATGATGCCGGCCATCATGATGCGCTGTTTGCGTTGGATTGCCTGATTTTGCTGCAGAACGGCTTCGGAGGCTGTGTCGTGGGTTGCAGCGGGTGCTGTTGCGGACGATGGCATTGAAGCCGTTGCGGTGCCTGGTGGCAAAGGCAATGTGTGGACGGTTTCTTGCGTGTGCGGGGACAGGCCGGGGCCGGTATCGTTCAGGGGTTGAAGCAGATTGGGAGGCAGGTCGACAGGTGGCGCGATAAATTCGAGCGAGCCGCTGTTTGAAAAGCCGTCGAGCGTGCTGGCGATCGCTTTGAGCATGCGCAGCAGGGTTTCCATCGAGCCGATGCGGTCTTCCGGGTTTTTGGCCAGGCAGCGCATGATGAGGGCTTCCAATCCTTCGGGCAGTACGATGTCCGGGCGGAACGTGCGAAGCGGCGGCGGTTCGGCCTGGATGTGTTGCATGATCAGTCTATGAACGGTGGCTTCGCCGTCGCGCTGAAAAGGCGGTCGACCAACCAGCATTTCGTACAAAAGGATGCCGAGCGCGTAGATATCGACCGAGGGAGAATCCGCGTTCTTGGACAAAAACCGCTCGGGTGCCATGTAGGTTGGCGAGCCGAGCAGGGTGTTTTCTGCGGTCAGTTCGTCGTTGTTGTCGTCTTCGAGATCTTTGACAAGGCCGAAGTCCACGACTTTGACGAAATACGGATCGCCGCCGCGATCAACGATCATGACGTTGGGTGGCTTGAGATCGCGGTGAACCACGCCGGCTGCGTGGGCTTCGGCCAACGAGCCGGCGATCTGGATGGCGACGTGCAGGGCAAGGCTGGTTTGCATGTAGGTGCCGGCCGGCATCAGGTCGCGAAGAACCCGGCCGTGCAGGAATTCCATGACCAGGAAAAAACCTTCGTCGTTGGCCAGTTCCCCGTAATCGAAGATCATCACGGTGTTGGGATGCGAGAGACGGCTGGAAACGCTGGCTTCGCGGAAAAAACGTTTCAGCCGTGCGGCGCGTTGTTCTGCTGAATCGTTGCCGGGTTTGAGAACTTTGAGCGCGACATCGCGTCCGAGAGGTTCCTGCACGGCGTGATAAACGCTGCCCATGCCACCTTCGGCTAGAAGTTTTACGATGCGGTATTTGCGTTCGATGATGTCGCCGGGAAAAAACACACCTGCTTCACGAACCGGCACTTGCTCGTCCATTGCGTCGCTTCTTTGAGTAAGTTTACAAATCTATCTGTTGAATCCCGCCGCGAGCATAACACAGGTTTTTACAGAACTGCTACGGGATATCCTGCTGAATGCCGGGCGGTGGATGGCTTAAACCGGAGAAAATAAGAAACGGGCAGGCTCTGTCCTTTTTGAGGAGAGAACCTGCCCGTTTTGTTGGGTGTTACAGGGTGTTTTTTAGGAAAGGCTGCGGATTATTTGCGGCGACGGCGCGCGGCGATGAATCCGGCCAGTCCAAGTGCGACAAGCGCGCTGATGCCGCCGGTGGTGTGGACCGGGGCGCTAGCGCAGCTCGGTCCGCCGCCTGTGATGTTGCCCACATTGGGATCCGTCGTTCCGGGGGTGGAACCGTCAGGCGTGCAATCTTCGCCATCGCCTTCGAATCCTTCGTTGCATTCGCAGGTGTAGCCGGGCTCGTCGGTGCTGGTGGAGCAGGTCGCATCCGGGCTGCAGGTGTTGAACGCTTCATCGGAGCATTTGTCGACGATGGTGCATGTTTCGCCGTCGCCTTCGAAGCCTTCATTGCACTCGCAAACGAATCCGTCTTTGACCGGCGTACAGATCGAGAACTCGCCACAGTTGTTGAGGGTTTCGTCGCCGCAGAAGTCCTCGTCGTTGCAGAAGGTTCCGTCGCCGAAGGTGCCATCGGGGCAGGTGCAGGTGTAGCTGCCGTCGGTGTTGGTGCAGGTCGCGCCATCATCGCAGGTGTTGAGGGTATCTTCGGCACATTCGTCGATGTCGGTGCAAACGCCGTCCACTTCTGCAAAGCCTTCGGCACAGCCGCAGACATAACCATCGGGAATCTCGGTGCAAACCTGGTCTTCGGAGCAGTCGTTGAGGGTTTCGTCGCCGCAGAAGTCGTCTTCGTTGCAGAAGGTTCCGTCGCCAAAGGTGCCTTCGGGGCATGCGCAGGAGAATCCACCATCGGTGTTGGTGCAGACAGCGTCTTCATCGCAGGCGTTCAGCGCGTCATCGGCGCACTCGTCGATGTCGGTGCAGACGCCGTCGACGTTTTCATAGCCATCGGGGCATGCGCAGACAAACCCGTCGGGAACAGCCACACAGGTCTGGTCTTCGGAGCAGTCGTTGAGGGTTTCGTCGCCGCAGAAGTCGTCTTCGTTACAGAAGGTTCCGTCGCCGAAGGTTCCGTCGGGGCATTCGCAGGTGAATCCGCCGTCGGTGTTGGTGCAGGTGGATTCTGCCGTGCAGTTGTTCAGCTCGTCATCGGCGCACTCGTCGATGTCGGTGCAGGTTACGCCGTCGCCCGTGAAGCCTTCGCGACAATCGCAGCTATAGCCGCCCTCGGAGTTGGTGCAGACAGCGTTTTCGTTGCACTCGTTGATGAAGTCGTCGGCACACTCGTCGATGTCGGTGCAGGTTACACCGTCGCCTTCAAAGCCTTCGGGGCAACCGCAGTTGAAGCCGCCGACGGTGTTGACGCAATCGTCTTTGTCGCTGCAGGTGTTGAGGTCGTCATCGGCGCACTCGTCGACGTCGGTGCAGGTTACGCCGTCGCCTTCAAAACCAGGCTGGCATTCGCAGCTGTGGCCGCCGGGCGTTGCGATGCACAGCGCATCGTCGCCGCAGGAGTTGACGTTTTCGTCTGCGCATTCGTTGTACACGATGCAGGACTGCTCACAGCCTTCGGGGCTGTTGGGGCCGCAGATGGACAGGCCGCCGCCCGGGATGCGGTATTCAAAGACGCCGGGCTGTCCGATGTTGCTTTTGTGAATGAGGTTGAGCACTTCGGCGGTGCCGGAGCCGGGCAGCGGGATGGCGTTGACGGTGTCACCGGCATCGATGCCGGCGGTGGCCGGTTTGCCGCCCAGGCCATTGGTGCCGCCGGATTGACGCGAGTTTCCGGTGGTCCACTCGAGTTTATTGTAGCGGAACTGAACGTCCACGGTGCTGTAGACGCCGTCGGGGCGGCACTGATCGGTCGCGTTGGTCAGAATCAGCTGATACGAGTTGCGTTTGTTCGTGCGGCGTGGGTAGTAGCCGACTTCGTACCAGGTGAAAATCAGGCGCTGATTGTCGACATCGCGGCAAATCAGGATGTCGCCCCGGTCAATTCCCAGAAAACGTGGACGGATATCAACGTCGGAAAAATACGGCGCAATCGTCGGGTAGCTCAGACCGGGAATCGAAACCGGCGTGTAGGCACTGCGTGCGCGGCCGAAGGAAATATTGCCGTTGATGTTCAAAAATACCGAGGTATAGGTGCGGTCGTGAAACTTGATGCCGTCGGGGAAAATATCGCCGAAGTTGCTGATCTGCTGCGAGGCATCGTCGCCGTCGTCTTGAAAAAGGCCTGCATCGGCATTGAAAGGGGTTCCGTAGGTGTGCCGTGAACCGGGCACGGTACAGGGAATCAGGTCGGCGGCAAAAGCTGCGCCGCCCGACAGGGCGATGGTGCCTGCCAGCACGATGCCTGTGATCGCTCGTGTAAATAGAGATGTCATTGGATAGCTCCTTGAGTTTGGACCCATGCCGATGCCCGGAGTTATGTGGGCATCGACACGGACTTTCAACGATAATTAGTCACGTTCTACGATGTGGAATTCAACGCGGCGGTTGGCTGCGCGGCCTTTCTCGGTGTTGTTGGTTTGAACCGGACGATCCGGACCAAAGCCCTGCGAGGTCAGACGCTCGCCATCGATGCCCTGCAAAATCAGGTAGCTGCGTACGGAAGCTGCGCGGCGCTCGGAGAGATCCATGTTGTAGGCGCGGCGGCCGGTTGCGTCGGTGTGGCCTTCGATGCGAACGCTTTTGATTTCCGGGTGGCTCTTGAGCACCTGGGCGACCTGTTGGAGCAGGTTGAAGGAGCGTTCTTCGATTTCGTCCGAGTTGTGTGCGAAGTGCACGATGTTCAGAATCTCGATGCGATCGCCTTTGACCACGACCTCGTCGACAACCGGCACGCAGGCGGCTTTGCCCTGGTCGAGTCCGCATTCCATACGCTCGGCGCAGGGGGTTTCGACCGGCTCGTAGTGGCAGGATTCATCTTTGCACTGGCCGGCGTAGGTCGTGAGTACGTTGTCGGTGCAGGTGTTGGCCGGCGGATTGGCGCAGTCGCCATCCACGCTACAATCGGGCTCAGGCACGCAGGCAGCCTGTCCGCTTTCGTCCTCGCCACAGCGTGTGCCTTTGGCGCAGGTGACTTCGGTGGCCTGGTAGGAACAGGCGTCGTTGGCGCAGGTGGCATAGTGCGTGCGCAGTACGCCGTCGGTGCAGCTTGTGGCCGGGATGTCAACGCAGGTAAATTCGACGTTTTCCTGGGTGCATTCCGGTTCGTAGACCGGTTCCGGTGCGGGTTCTTCGATAAAGCGCGGCGGCACAAAGCCTAGACCTGCGAACAGGCGCCAGTCGGGCGTGCCGTAGCCGTTGATGAGCCCCGCGCCGCCACCGGCGGTCGCGAAGAAACGACCGGTCTGGTATTTCGCGCCTGCCAGAAACTCGGTCGGCGAGTTGTAGCGCTCGATGCTGTCGGCACCCGGGGTCAGACGTCCGAAGACTTCACCGGTGATGCGGAATTTCTCGTGAAGCGGCACTTCGGCGCCGACATTCCAGCTCAGCGTGTCGCGAACCGTCAGGTTTCGGATCTGTTGCTCTTCGCGGTACAGATAGCCGACGTTGGCGGCCAGACGTGTTCCCCCGAGAATCGCGTCGAAAGCCAGGCGCGGTCCGATGCGGAAATCGCCGCCTTGCAGACGCGAGTCGTCGCCGGTCGGGATGAAAACATCGGCCAGAAGCGCCAGGGCCACGCCGTTTTCACGTTCGTTGGCGCGGGTTGAGAACAGGCGGACTTTCGGAACAAGGCGCAGGTCGCCCACACCGAAACTTCCGTCCTCCGGGGTAATTCCGCCGCCGGGCACCGACGAGCCCTCCTGCCAGACGGTCAGGGGGACATCGACGCCGATATCGACCAGGTCAAAAAGACCCAGTGAGAATAACAGGTGAAGGTTGGCCTGATGTTGGACCAGGCTTTCGAGGCGGTCGCCGTTGTTGTCCTGGAGGATCAGCGGATCATTGGCGTAGTTGAAAAGCGCCAGGGCGGACCACTCAAGGTGCGGAGCAACGTCTGCCGATGCGGTGCTGAAAAGGTTGCCCGAGAGATTCGGCATGGGGTTGAACTGTTGCAGATCAAAGCCTTCGGCGGCTGCGGTCTGCGGTAAGGCAAGCATCAAAACACTTGCCGCACCCAAAAGGGTGCGGCGTACATGGGGCAATAGGCACATCGGGTACTCCTGCATAACATCAATAAATAAAACAACTTAAATATAATGTGCAAATTTTGCGCATTGGGGGGTTTTGGGAGTGTTTTCTTGCATGCATCGTGGATTTTGTCAATTCATGAATCATTTTACGGGGGCGTCAGCCTGGCTATCGAGCCGAAAATGAAAGGCTATACGGTTTGGTTGGCAGGATTGTGTTGTTAGTGTGAAAAGTTTGAGCAGGCGGAGTATCGGGGGGAAACCGAGCACGGTGCGCAGAATTTGCACGCAGATCGGTCCTCGTGCGCAGAGATTGCGTGCGTGTCGCGTGCCCAAGTCAGGCCGGACCGTGGCGCACCGGATATGGAGTCGTCCGGCTCGCCAGAATCAATTGTAGATCGCGCGGGGGGAGGTTCGGGGGCGATGTGTTGGGATACGTTTCTCTCGCGAAGCCGCGAAGCCGCGAAGGGAAAAGCTAAGAAAGGCTAGAAAGCATAGGCAAATGAAATGATCTGAATCGGTCGAGTACCGCACAGGTTTGTAGTTTTTGACCATCTGAATCGGTCAAGTACCGCACAGGTTTGTAGTTTTTGAGCATCTGAGCCGGTCGAGTACCGCACAGGTTTGTAGTTTTTGACCATCTGAGTCGGTCGAGTACCGCACAGGTTTGTAGTTTTTGATCATCAGAGGCGGTCGAGTACCACCTGGCATGGTATTTTTCGTCATCGGAGGCGGTCGACGACCACTGCCCCGGGTTCACGCCTTCGACCCCGCCTCATGGTGACTCACCCTCGAATTCAGCAGATCATTTTTATTTACAAATAACAGGCAACAAAACGCCCCG
>JBEBUW010000082.1:0-20050 GCA_040393065.1 Lujinxingia vulgaris
GGGGTAGCCGGTTTTTTCGGCGACGACGGCGAGCATGGCGGCGTTTACGTCGATGGATGGTGTGGGGGTTGGGTGGTTTGCGGCGTCGTTGATAGACGTTGGGTGGTTCGCGGTGTCGTTGATAGACGTTGGGTGGTTCGCCACGTGTCCCAGGGGCAGAGCCCCAGGGCTAGCACTACGCAAACTGGCTCCGCTGGGGCCAGAGGCCCCGCTGCGCTCGGTTGGTTGGGTGTTGGTGTTGTTGGTGAGGTATTGGGCGATTTCGCCGAGGGTGCGGAGGCTGGCCATCTGGGTGGGATCGATTGCGTTGAGTCCGGGGACGCGTTCTTCGATGGCGGAAAGGATTTCGACGCGTTTGATGGAGTCGATGCCGAGGTCGGCTTCGAGTGCCATGTTCAAGTCGAGCATTTCTGCGGGGTAGCCGGTTTTTTCGGCGACGACGGCGAGCATGGCGGCGTTTACGTCGATGGATGGCGTGGGTGCGGGTGTGGAAACCGGAGCAGGAGCCGGTGTTGGGGTCGAATACACGGGTGCCGGTGTTGGTGCGGGGGTTGGTGTGGGAGCTGTGTAAACTGGTGTGGGTGTTGCAATGACGGGTGCTGGCGTGGGAGCCGAGTACACGGGAGCGGGTGCGGGTGTCGGTGTGGGGGCCGGGATGGTTTGGGGGAGGTCGGAGCCGACGGTCTGGCACCAGTGTTTGAAGGATTCTTCCATAGAGCTCATGTAGGCGAGCTGAGCCTGGGAGACGGATTGCTCCATGATTTTGAGGTAGGCCATGTGGCTTTCGGCGAGTGTTTTTTGGTAGATCGCGAAGGCCTCGACGACTGCTGCGCTGGTGGGAGCCGTTGTGGTTTGCTGCGGTTGTTGCTGCGAGGAGGTGTTGGCGGCCTGTGCTTTATTGTGTTCGTTCATGGAGGAACCTGTTGAGTTTGCGATGGGGGCTGAAGCCGGTGTGGGCGCAGGTGTAGGCGCGGCGATGTATTGAATTTTGGGTTCGGGTACGGGGCGCGGAGGATTGGGTTTTGCGCGTCCGGCGACGCCGTCTTTGGGTGGGTAAGGACGTTGATAGTTGCTGCCGTTGAGGGCGATAGAGAATTTGGATTTCGGGCGAAGACGTGGGTCTTCGGGAATGGCGAAACCTTTCCAGAGCGCTTCAAATTTCATGGCGACGCCGGCGGTGGAGAGTTGTGCGAGGGCGTCGAAGAAGCTGAGGACGCCGTCGCGGCCGCGGCGATCCAGGGCGATGGCTGTGTGTTCGCGATCTTTGAGGCAATCGGCGACGAGGCCAGTGAGTACGGCATGGGGGCCGACTTCGAGGAAGATGCGGGCTCCGGCCTGATGCATGGCCTGGATCATTTCGACGAAACGCACCGGGGATTTGATCTGGTCGGCCAGCAGAGCGCGTTGGGCGGAGGCGTCGGCCGGGTAGGGGGCGGCGGTGGTGTTGGCGAACACGGGGATATTTGCCGTCTGGAAGGTGATGTCTTGCAGGGCGCGGGCAAAGGGTTCGGCGGAGGCGGCTACGACGGAGGAGTGGAAGGCGGTGGCGACGGGCAGGCGTCGGGCGGTGATGCCGTGGGATTCGAAGTGTGCTTCGGCGGCTTCAACGGCGGCGGTTTCGCCGGAGATGACGACCTGGCGGGGGCTGTTGTCGTTGGCGACGACGATTTTGGCGCTGATTTCGGGGGCGAGTTCTGCGAGCAGGGCGCGGACTTTGTCGGCGGGTAGTTCGAGAGCGCTCATGGCGCCGGCGGTTGTGGCGGCGGCTTCGGCCATGAGTTGGCCGCGGGTTCGGGCGACGTGCAGGGCGTCTTGTTGCGAGAGAACGCCGGCGGCGTGCAGGGCGGAGACTTCGCCAAAGGAGTGGCCGGCGACGCTTGCGGGTGTGATGCCGAGTTCGGTGAGCAGGGCCAGGTGGGCAAGGCTTGCGGTACCGATGGCGGGCTGGGCGTTTTCGGTCTGGGTGAGTTCCTGGAGTTGGGCTGCGCGGGTTTCGTCGTCGAACGCGGGGCGTGCGAAGACTTTTTGGTGGATCTTGGAGTCTTGTGAGGCTGTTTCGTCCCAGACGGCGCGGGCGGCGTCGAAGTTTTTGGCGAGGTCGCCGGTCATGCCGATGTACTGGCTGCCCTGGCCGGGGAAGAGGAAGGCGATGTCGCCGGAGGATTGGCCGAGGCCGAAGTGGACGCCGGTTGGGAGCGAGAATTTCTGGTCGGGGGCGCGCTGGATTTGCTGGGCGGCCTGGCCGAGCTTTTGGAGAAGGTCTCGTTCGCTGCTGGCGACGATCGCGAGGCGGGCGTGTGCGCTGGCGTCGAAGGTTTGCTGGCTGTGGTGGGCCAGGAACTGGAGGAGTTCGCCGGGTTGGCCAGCGGTTTGGGAGGCTTGCGCGGCCTGGATATCGCTGGCGAGCGATTGGCTACGAGTGATGATGTCGTCGGCGCTGGCGGCGGACAGAACGATGAGTTCGTGGGACAGCGCGCGGTAGCGGGCGGCGGTGTTGCCGGGGCCGGTGTATTCTTCCAGGGCGACGTGGAAGTTGCTGCCGCCGAAGCCAAAGGAGCTTAAGGATGCGCGGCGTGGGTGGTCATTGCCGCGGATCCAGGGACGTGTTTCGGTGTTCAAGTAAAAGGGACTGTTGGCAAAGTCGAGCCGGCTGCTGGGTTTGTCGATTTTGATTGTGGGCGGCAGGACTTTGTGGTGCAGGGCCATGATGGTTTTGAACAATCCGGCGGCGCCTGCGGCGGCTTTGGTGTGGCCGATCTGGCTTTTGACGGAGCCGAGGGCGCACCACTGGTTGTTGTCGGATTTTTCGTCGTCAGGGTTGAAGGCCATGCAGAGGCCGTTGAACTCTGCAAAATCGCCGGCTTTGGTGCCGGTGCCGTGGGCTTCGACGAGTTCGACGGTTTGTGGGCTGTAACCTGCCTGGTCGTAGGTGCGGGTGATGGCTTTTGCCTGACCGGAGGAAAGCGGGGCGTAGACGCTCATGGCGCGGCCGTCGGAGGCGGCGCCCAGGCCGCGGATGATTGCGTAGATGTTGTCGCCGTCGCGTTCGGCGTCTTCCAGGCGTTTCATGGCGAACATGGCGAGTCCTTCGCCCATCATGGTGCCGTCGGCCTGGTCGGAGAAGGGGCGGCAGTCGCCGGTTGGGGAAAGCGCCGGGGTTTTCGAGAAGCACATGAACATGAAGATATCGTTGAAGCAGTCGACGCCGCCTGTGATGACGACGTCAGCCTGCCCGAGATAGAGTTCGTTCAAGCCCATGGAAATTGCGGAGAGCGAGGAGGCGCAGGCGGCGTCGGTGACGCAGTTGGTTCCGCCCAGGTTGAAGCGGTTTGCGATGCGTCCGGCGACGACGTTTCCGAGCAGTCCGGGGAAGGTGCTTTCTTGCCAGGGGACGTAGGTGTTGGCGATCTGGTCGCAGATCTGGTCGATTTCGTCTTCGGGGACGCCGCTTAAGCGCAGGCCCTGCACCCAGTTGGGGCGTTGCAGGCGGCTTGCGGCCTGGAGCAAAAGTTCCTGGCCGGCGGTGACGCCTAAGATGACGCTCATGCGCTCTTTGTCCATGGTGTCGAACTGGGCGGTAAAGGCGTCTTCGAGCACCTGGCGTGCGACGATCAGCGCGAGGAGCTGGGCTGTGTCTGTGGAGGCGATGGTGGTGGGTGGGATGCCGTAGGCGACGGGGTCAAAGTCGACGTCGGATAAGAATCCGCCGCGTTTGGCGTAGGTTTTGTCGGGCGCGCTCGGGTCCGGGTCGTAGTAGTCTTCGATCAACCAGTGCGTTTCGGGGACATCAGTTATCAAATCCCTTCCAGCCAAAATATCTCGCCAGAAACCATTTGCGTTCGAGGAGCCGGGAAACAGTGCGCTCACACCAACGATTGCGACGGGGGGCACGGACGGGTTTTTCGAATCAGACATCATTCCATCTCAAGCAAAGTTCAAAAATATATTTGTCCGGCATAGAGCCGAAAAACATTGTTTTCAAGCCAAAAAAAGCAGCACGCGCAGTTATCACGTGTTGATGCAGGTTTATGCAAGCGGCCTCGGGCGAAAATCAAACGCGGCTGCCGGCGTGGCGACGCCGTAGCTTCGGCATTGTGCTGCGCGCGTAATGACGGCCGCGCCTTCGAGCAGGTTTAAAGCCATCTGGACAACGCTGCGGTTTTCGACAGGTTCTAAAAATGAATTTTTTGCCCAGGCGTTGAAGGCGCCCTGTGCGGGGCCCATCCAGATCTGGTAGTCGAGGCGTCGTTCGGGGATGCCGTTGATGGCCCACCGGCTGGACAGGCCTAAATACCAGCGGCACACCAGCGCCAGACGGTGGCGCGGATCCTGGTCGCCGCGGATGACGTCGGGTGCATTGGTTTCGCCGCCCTGACGCTCGGCGAAAAACTGGCGCGTTTGTTGCCAGACGCTTTCCATGGTCTGGCCGAAGATTTCGCGCTCGAGGCGTTGTTTGACGTCGGCCGGGATGGCTTCGATGGCGCCGTAGGTCGTGTAGATTTCGTACAGTCGTTTTGCGCGCACGCCGAACATGGTGCCGCGTTTGAGGACCTGGACGTCGACGCCAAGCTCAAACATATCGCCGGCCGGGGCCATCATGACGTCGGCCAGGTCGGCCACAGCGAGCATTTGCTTGGCGACGTCGGACTGGTCGGCTTCGATGCTGGCCTGGTTGATGGAACCGGTGACGACGTAGGCCGCGCCGAGCGCAAAGGCGGCGGCGACGGCCTGCGGGGTGCCGAGGCCGCCGGCCGCGCCGAGGCGAATCGGGCGGGTGAACTGGAAATTGTGCACGAGTTCGTCGCGCAGGCGGGCCACGGTCGGGAACAGCGCGCCGAGCGGGCGGTTGTCGGTGTGGCCGCCGGAGTCACCTTCGACGGTGATGTCTTCGGCAATCGGGAGGCGGCTGGCGAGCTCGGCTTCGTGGGCGGTGAGGAGGTTTTGTGCGACCAGCTCTTGCAGGATTGTGGCGGGTGGCGGCGACATGAATCTTGCGGCGACTTCGGGCCGGGAAATTTTGGCAAAGACGTGGTTTGTGCGCTGCACGTTTCCGCTGGCATCGACGTACAGGCCGCTTGCGGCATAGCGGACAATGGCCGGTGTCAGGCCCATGAACGCCGAGGCGGAAACGCGGCGGACTTTGCAGGCCAAAAACAGTTCGACGGTCTGCATTTCCATCGCCGGATCTTGCGGCGAGTGGATCAAGTTTGCGCCCCAGGGATGTGTGTCGAGTTCGGCTGCGACGACGGCCAGGCGTTCGGCCATGGCGTTCAGGCTCAGGCCGGCGGTTCCGAGCATGCCGAGCATGCCGGCGCGGCCGAGTGCAATGACCATCTGCGGGCTTGTGATGCCGTTGGCCATCGCGCCGCCCACGTAGGGAAATCGGGTGCTGTGGACTTCGGAAAATCCGCGGTCGCCGAGCCATTCCGGGTACAGGGGCGGCAGACTGGCGAGGATTTGGGTCTGGGATTGGTGCGGGTTGGTGGTTATCTGGCCGCCGGTGGCAAGGCTGATGGGGGCGTCGGGGTGTGTGTCGCGGACGATGTGTAAAGTCTCGCGGACTTGCGCGATTTTTGCGCATAACGCGTCCGGTGTGGAGGCTGCCGGTTCGGTACCGGGCACCCAGCGAAGAGCACTGCCAACATCCAATGAGCCCATCAATCGTCCTTACAATACGTCATTTTATTCATGCCGAAGCCAGGTGCGAGCATACACGGGGAAGGGTAAATCGCAACCCTGGATTGGGGGCGTGCGCGGTGAATGAATGGTGAATGAATATAGGTGTTGGGTGATGCGCGGCGTGGTGGGTATAGGGAGGTGGGTGGCGCGCGGCGTGGTGGGTATAGGGAGGTGGGTGGCGCGCAACGTGGTGGGTATAGGGAGGTGGGTGGCGCGCGGCGTGGTGGGTATCGGGAGGTGGGTGGCGCGCAACGTGGTGGGTATCGGGTGTTGGGTGGCGCGCAACGTCACACCCCGCATGAAATGCGGGGTGGGGACGTGTCGCACCGCCCAATATGTATGGTGATGCGTGTCGCGCCGCCCAATTTGTATGGT
Source organism: Lujinxingia vulgaris (assembly GCA_040393065.1). Lineage (GTDB taxonomy): Bacteria > Myxococcota_A > Bradymonadia > Bradymonadales > Bradymonadaceae > JACCWM01. The sequence goes on from JBEBUW010000082.1 coordinate 6,055, forward strand.
GATGCGCGGCGCACCGCCCAATATGTATGGTGATGCGTGTCGCGCCGCCCAATATGTATGGGGTGCGCGGCGCACCGCCCAATATGTATGTGGATGCAGGGTCAGGGTGTGCGTTTGCGGATGACCATGAGCAGGGGGGAGGCGAAGTTGATGGGGAGTTCTTCGTGGGGTTTTGTTTGGGTGAGGGCGGTGTCGGCGGTGGGGTATTGGCTGGCTTCGCTGGCGGTGATGCGGGTTTTGAGGACGAATTTTTCGTGGTCGTTCGGGCCCTGGATGACGATCCAGACGGGGGTGGGGGTGTCGCGGCCCATGCGGTCGGCGAGTTGGGTCGGGGGCACGGGTTGGGTGAAGAGTTGGAGGGTGGGCTGGGGGATGGTCTGGAGGGTGTGGTTGGATTCTTTGCGGGTGAAGAGGTCGTCGGTGAGGATGATTTCGCGGGTGACTTCGACGGTTTTGAAGGATTGCCGTTGGAAGAATGGGCGCATGAGGAAGAAGAGTACGGTCCAGACCACGATGACGAGTGTGCCCAGGGTGGCGGCGATGGCGGGTTCGTTGAGGACGCCCTGGGAGGAGCGAAGTGCGGCGAAGGCGACGACGAGCAATCCGGCCAGGGCGCCGGCCAGGATGGGGTGGGCGGCGATGTTCTGGAGGAGTTTTCCGTAGAGGCCGGCGTGCGGTTGCTGGATGGTGGCGGGGTAGGTGATGTGGATGTCTGGTGTCTGGGTTTCTGGCATTTGGATTCTACTCGGTTCGGATAAAAAGTTTTGCCGGGGCTGTATAGCAGGGTCCGGGCGGCGCTGCTATCTGTGGTCAGGGGTTTGGGCGTGCAAAAAAAACCGTTTTGCGTTTGCGAAACGGGTTTTTTGGGCCTCGGAAGGCGTTTCGCATTTGCGAAACGGGTTCTTTTGCCCTGTGCACGCGATTTTTCGGGAAAAAACCTGTGCTGGAGGGCCTGGGGTGCGTTTTGTGTTTGCGGATCGTGTGCTGAGGGCCTTCGGGGTGCGTTTCGCAAATGCGAAACGGGTGCTGGAGGGCTCTGGGGGGGGATCCGCAAATGCGAAACGGGTGCTGGAGGGCTCTGGGGGGGCGTTTCGCGTTTTGGATTTGCGCTCTGAGGGGTTCGGGAGAGGATTTTTCGTGAAAAATCGTGTTCTGAGGGCGCGAGAGGGCGTTTCGCGTTTTTGATTTGCGTTGTGAGGCAAAAATGGGGCGTTTCGCAAAAATTTAGAGCATGCCGGCGCGTTTGATGTGGAGGTACTGGTTGATGAGTTGGACGGAGAGGTCGGCGGGCGGGGTGTCGAGCACGATGGCGCCCTGTTGGGTGAGGGACTGGTGGGCGCGGGTGCGCTGGCGGAGGAAATCGTGGGCGGCGGCGACGGTGAGGGCGTTTTCGAAGGTGTGGATGGGTTGTTCGCGGGTGTGGTCGGTTTCGGCTTCGCGCAGGCTGGCGATGAGGACGAGGTGGCGGGTGCGGAGCAGGTTGATGGCGCGGAGCAGGGCGTCGGTGGGTGTGTCGTAGAGGTTGGTGAGGATGACGACGAGCGAGCGGCGTCGGTGGTTGACGCTGAGTTTGTGGGCGATGTCGGTGAAATCGGAAGGTGCGGTGGTGGTTTCGAGGTCGTAGATCTGGTCGACGAGCGTGGTGATGGCCTGGGGGCCGCGCAGGCGTGGGATCCAGATGTCCTGGCCGCCGAATGTGGCGAGTGCGATGGTGTCGCCGCGCTGCAGGGCGACGTGGCCGAGGAGGAGGGTGGCGTTTAATACGTGGTCGAAGTGGCTGAGTTCGCCGTCGTGGGAGCGCATGTGGCGGCCGCAGTCGAGGAGAAAGACGATGTGTTGGTCGCGTTCGTCCTGGTATTCGCGGGCGATGAGGGTGTTGCGGCGCGCGGTGGCTTTCCAGTCGATCTGGCGGATTAAGTCGCCGTCGCGGTATTCGCGCAGGTGGTCAAATTCGCTGCCGATGCCGCGGCGACGCAGGGTGCGGATGCCGAGCTGGCCTACCTGGTCGGCGGCAGCAAGGAGCGCGTAGCGGCTGACGGCGCGGAAGTTTGGGAGGACGCGGATGATGGAGGTTTCGCCGAGCTCGCCGTTGCGTTTGAGCAGGCCGAGCGGGCCGTGGATGCGGGTGTGGGCGGGTAAGAAGGTGTGTTCGCCGCGCTCGAGCGGGCGGACGCGGTAGTTGAAGGACTGGCGGGCGCCGGCTTTGAGGTGAAGGGTGGCGGGGAGTCCTTCGAAGGAAAAGGATGTGGGCGTCTGGTCGAAAAAGTCCAGGGTGAGGGATTGTTGCGGGCTGAAGAGGTGGATTTTGACGTCGGTCCAGACTCCGAGCGGGAGTGAGGAGGGCAGCTCGCGGGTGTATTCGAGATTTTGGAGAGAGAGCGGGCCATTTTGGCGCAGGCGCCAGGCATCGAGCAGGGTGGCGACCGTGAGGGCGAGCGCGGTGCCGAGCCATGCCGGAAGCAGGACGGGGAACAGGCCGGCGAGGGTGCCAAACATGGCGAATGCGGCCAGAGCTGTGTAGAGACGTCGGGTGGCGATCACGAGCGTGGGGCCTCCACTTTACGAAGGATGTCGCGCAGAACCTGGTCGACGTGGATTCCGTCGAGGGCGAGTTCGGGGGCGGGCAGAACGCGGTGGCGCAGGCAGGGCAGGGCGACGGATTTGATGTCGTCGGGGATGACGTAATCGCGGCCTTGCAACAGGGCGAAGGCGCGGGCGGCGCGCACAAGGGAGATGCCGCCGCGGGGGCCAGCGCCGCTGGTGAGTCCGGGCCATTTGCGGGTGGCGCGGGTGATGCTGACGGCGTAGTCGACGACGCGGGAATCGACGAGGATGTCGGCGCAGAGTTGTTGGAGTTTTTGGACGTGCGCGGGGGTGAGCAGGGTCTGGACGTCGGAAATCTGGAGGGAGTCGCCGACTTTGCCGCGGGTGACGCTTTCGACGATGGCGCGTTCGTCGTCCTGGTCGGGGTAGTCGATATTGATCTGGAAGAGGAAGCGGTCGAGCTGGGCTTCGGGCAGGGGATAGGTGCCGTCTTGTTCGATGGGGTTCTGGGTGGCCAGCGTCATGAAGGGCGGATCGAGGGAGAAGCTGGAGCCTTCGATGCTGACCTGGCGTTCTTGCATGACTTCGAGCAGGGCGGCCTGGGTTTTGGCGGGTGCGCGGTTGATTTCGTCGGCGAGCAGAAGGTTGGTGAAGACGGGGCCTTTGCGGATCTGGAAGTCGCCGGTTTTGGTGTCGAACATGGCGTGTCCGGTGACGTCGCTGGGCATCAAGTCGGGCGTGAACTGGACGCGTTGGAAGCGTCCGCCGAAGGTTTTGGCGAGCGCGAGCACGAGGAGGGTTTTGCCCAGGCCGGGGACGCCTTCGATGAGGATGTGGCCGCCGGCCAGGAATGCGCAGAGGGTGAAGTCGATGGCTTCGTCCTGGCCGATGACGACTTTTTTGATTTCGGCGCGAATTTTGGCGATGGCGCTGGCGGCGGCGGTTGTCTGGTTCTGGGGCGCCGGGTTGGCTGTTGCCGTGGTTGGGGCCGGGTTGGTGGGGGCTGGATTCTGGGGCGTTTCAGCGGCCTCGGGGCGATTGAATGTGGGGGGAAGATTGGTCACAGGTTTCTCCTGAATTGTTCGAGGGTGCGGATAGATTCGGTAAATGCCTGGGGGCGGTTGGGCAGGGTTTCTTCGAATAGTTTTTTGGCGGCGGCCGGGGTGATGTCGAGTTCTTCGGCGATGAGCTCATAGCGCGCGTGATCTTGCAGGGCGATGAGCGAGGGTCGCTTTCGTGCGATGGCGTGGAGCAGGGCTTCGCGGGTGGCGTGGAGCAGGGTGTGGTCGGCGTTGCTTTTCCACAAGAATCGGCCGGCGGCGTGGATGTGTTCCAGGCGGCTGCGGCGGTGTTCGGTGCGGTCGAGCTGTAGGGGGCCGAATCGCTTGCGGCCGTGGTTGAGGGCGAGGAGCAAGATGGCGGTCAGTGCGGCGAGCAGGGGCCAGAAGATTTTGGCGACGTAGGCCATCCAGGAAACGCGTTGTCCGTACTGGATGATGTTGATTTCGTAGTCGCGTTCCAGGTGGTCTTCTGCGTTGGAATCTATTTTTATGGCTGCGAAAAGAAAGGCCAGGTCGGCGTTGTCGCCTGCGCCGATGTGCCGGTTGTGGAAGATGTGTGGGGAAGCAATAAACGTGATGCGGCCGTCGCCGTAGGGATGGCTGAGGGCGATGAGTTCGTCGTCGTTGTTGCGGATGATGATATCTGCGGCCGCGATTGTGCGCTCAAGAACACTGGAAGCGGATGTGTCGAGTAGAGTGACATTGTAGCGATAGGTGAATGTTTCGGCATCTTCGGGCAGGAAGTTATCGGGCTTGTCCAGATAAAAGAGGCGTAAGAGGGGATCGCTTTCGTCCTGGGGGGCGACGGTGATCAGGTTGCCGCCGTCGTAGTAAACCCAGCCTGGCAGGGAGGACAGCTTTGCGGGCTCGAGTGCGTGGTCGTCGGTCATCCAGAAAATAGCGGTGGGGTTGGTCCTGTGTTTGAGCATATCGGAAAATTGCCGATACGAGGTGGTTTCGAAGGTAAAGCTGTCCAGTAAGTATTCGAGCGCGAGGTAGTGGTTGTGGCGGGCTTCGCCGGTGGGGCGGGCGGGGATGGTGATTTCCTGGCGCTCAAAGAGGTAGAAAAACGCGGCGGCAAACAGGGCGACCGTGAACAGGACCGCGATGGAGATGAGGGCGATGAAGGTTTTCTTCATGAGGGCCTCCGCGCGGTGAAGGTGGTTTGCCAGTGCTGGAGCAGATTCTCGAAGTTGTGTTCATCGAGTGTTCTGTGGGCGAAGACACGCGCGGTCCAGGCGTTGGAAATCCGGGTGACGAGATCGTGGGGGCCGTTGTGTTTGCGCACGACGAGGGCGCATTCGTAGGCGGTCAGGCCGGGATCGAGCTGGAGGCCGAAATCGCGTTGCAGGGCGCGGAGCATGCCGGCGTAGAGCAGGGTGAGGGCGGTTATGTCGTCGCCGGCGGTGTGTGCGGCGCGTGCGTGGGTGATGATGTCTTCGGGCAGGTTGCGGGTGGTTTCGCGGTCGATGCCGTGGTCTTCGAAGAGTTGTTGCCAGTCTTGTTCGAAGGTGTTTTTGGGTGCGCGCGGGTTGTCGTGGGTGCGGCGTTGGAGGTGGCGGACGATGAAATAGGCGATGAGCAGGGTCAGGAAGGTGGCGAGGCTCCAGGCCAGTACGGTGATGAAGGTTGTGAATTTGGGAGGGGACGGGGCGCCGGAAAGGTCGAGTTTTTTGTCTTTGAAGCGATCCAGGAGGTTGAAATCGTCGCGGAGTTTCCAGGATTTCTGGGTTTGGGATTTTCCGAATTCGGGTTGGGCGAGGATGGATTGGATGTGTGCTTTGGGCCGGGAGTCTGCGGGCGGCGTGTAGATGGGTTTATCCTGAACGTTTTCTGGTTGTTGTTCTCTGGCTTCTTTGAGGTTGTCGGGCATTAAACTGACGGTGTCCATGGGAGGATTCTGGACGGTGTCGGAAGCGGATTCCTGGTGGGCGTGCCCCGGGGCGGGGACAAGCCAGCACAGGGCGCTCAGGCCGGTCGCGAGCAGGAGGAGCGCGGTGTTTTTGAGCGTAGAAATTTCGTTGCGCGCCTGGATGCGGGCGGCGAGTTTGCGAAAGGTGAGTTCAATATCCCAGCCTTCGAGTTCGATGCGGCGGCTGATGTAGAGGCCGAAGTTTCCGGCGATAAAGAAGGGTTCGATCAGGGTGAGTGCGATGATGTAGCTGACGAGCAGGAAGAATTTGAAGGTGTAGGGGATGGTGTAGCCATCGAGCAGGTCGATTAAGAAGTCGCTGGTGTCGACATCGAGCGTGGGGGGCTGGACGAGTGAGAAGAATGCGATGCTGGCGACGAAGAATAAAAGTTGGCAGCAAAGTGAGGTTAAGAGGAGTAGTTGTACGGTGAAATCGATCGGGCCTTTGCGCAGGATTCTGGAGCGTTGGCGGTTTTGTTTGAAGGTGCCGCGTTCGAGATCGTTGACGATCATGGAAAAGCCGAGGGCCGGGTTGAGGCGTCCCAGGGTGAGTTGCCAGAGTGTGTAGAGGCGTCGTGCAGAGCGGGGGAACGCCTGCATGGTCTGGGCGTGGGTGGGCGTGCTGCCGAAGAATCCGCGGCTGAGCACGAGTAGTGGAACGCGTGCGTAGAGGGGTTTGAGCCACCACAAAAGAAGGAAGGGCATCCAGAAGGCGTGCGCGTAGTAGGAAATACCTAAGATGATCGCGAAGATCGGGCCCAGGATGGCAAACCATGCGGCCCAGAGTGGGCGTGCGAAGTGTCTGGCGAGCAGGAATCCGAGGTCGATGGCTTCGAAGGGAGTTCGGACGCGCATTTGTGCGGCGATTTTGTCGAGATTCACGCCTGCACCTGCTGGTTGTCGGTGGGGTCGGTGATTTCGGTGATTTCAGGGGCGGCGGGCTCAGGCGTGGTGGAAGTGGAGAAGTCGCGTCCGGCGAAGACAAAGTAGGCGATGACGAAGAGCCAGAGAAAGGTTCCGACCGTGTATTTGGTGGCGTCGGAGGCGGTGGACGAGGACCAGAAGGCTTCGATGAAGGCTGCGATGATGAACATCGCGGCGAATCCGGCGACGAGTCCGACGTTGTCGCGTGCGCTTTTGCGCAGGGCATCCATGCGCGAGAGGCGTCCGGGCCAGATCGGGGCAAATCCCAGTTTGAAGCCGGTCATGCCGGCCAGCACGATTGCGGTGAGTTCGAAGGAGCCGTGGCCGATGATGAAGGGCCAGAGGTTTTGCGAGAGTTCGGCGTTGTGCAGGTGTGCGGCGACGGCGCCCATGAAGATGCCGTTGAAGGCAATGACAAAAAGCGAGCCGATGCCAAATACCAGGCCGGATGCGAAGGTGCGCAGGCCAATGCCGGTGTTGTTGCGGATGTAATAGCCGAACATCAAGACGTCGGAGTCTGATTCGCGGTCGACGCGCATGGAGGTGGGTTGCTCGTACATGGCTTCCATGCTGACCATTTGTCGGCTGCCGAGCACATGGTAGGTCCAGTCGGGCTCGGTGGTGAGCCAGAAGAACATGGCCAGCGCCGGGATGACAAAAAACGCGGTGCTGAGCAGAAGGAGTTTCCATTCGGCGCGGATCTGGCGCGCGAATCCGGCGGTGATGTAGTCGAGGATGACGTCCTGGCGGCTGACGCGCGCGCCGTAAAGCAGGGTGTGGCCGCGTTCGACCAGGCGGTTAAGCGGTGTGGTGACGCCGGTGCTGTAGCCGCGATGTTTTGCGATGGAGAGGTGGTTGCAGATTTCGCGGTATTGTTCGGGAAAGACTTCGGCGGGCAGAGCGGTTCGGTCTTTTTCGATTTCGCTGAGCGTTTCCTCAAAACGTGTCCAGGTCGGGGCGTGTTGCTCGACAAAGCTTTGTTGACTGATTGCACTCATCGCACGATCCGGTTGGCCAGTCCGTATAAAAACGAAAGGTTTTCTTTGCCGGAATCGGTGCCGCTGAGCGGTTCGATGATTGCGGCGACTTCCTGGGAGCGTTCGGGGCCAAGAAAGCGGCTTCGCTCGGCAAAAGAAACGATGGCGGCCTGTTCTTCGCTGGTCAGCGTTTCGGCGATGAGAACGGGCTCGACGCGGGGGATTTGCAGGGCGCGGGCTTGCGCCTGTGCGGTGGAGCGGGTGTTTTCGGCGTAGCAGACCACGGTGCCGGCGGCCAGATCGCCCAGGCGCTGGAAATGGGAAGTTGCTGCCATCGAGACGATTCCAAACGCATAGCCGAGGGGTAAGAAATCGGCGATCCGAAGTAGATTTCTGATAATCGAGGCGTGCCAGCCCACCGGCGTTCCGTCGGTGTGCAGCACTTGCAGGTTCATGGCTTTTTTGCCGGGCGTTGCGCCGCTGGCATACATTTCGAAGGCAATCGGATAACCCCATTCAATGCAGAACATTGCGATCAGAAGCAGGCCAGTGCCGACATTGCCGAATGTGAACAGGGTCGTCGACAACGCGATGTAGACGACGATGCGGATGCCCAGATCGATACTTGCCGCCATCAAACGCGCCAGGGGACCGGCCGGGGTGCGGTGGAATTCGACGCCTTCTGGCGTTTCGATGTTCAGGCGGTTGTCGACGAGTTCATGCATGGATTTTTACCAGTTCGCCATCGGTGGCTGAGCGGTATAGGCCGGCGTTGTATCCATGCCCGGCGTGACCTGGATGACGTGGGTATCGGCAATCATATCGTGCAGGCAGCGTTGTTCGGCGCCGAAAATCCACAGGTAGTTCGCCATCTGGACCAGGAAGCCAATGAACGGAATGTAGCCGATTAAACTCATGGGGACGTAACGCAGAAAGATGATCCGCATCAGGGAAACAGGCGTTTGCAGATCGGAGCGCACGATTTTGATTTTCATGATTTTCTTTCCGAGCGTCTGGCCGCTTTTATGCAACAAAGACAGGTTGTATACGCCCAGTGTGACGAGCCCTATGGCTGTCCCCAGGACGCTGATTATTGCGCGGATTTCGGCCCCGTCCTGGCCGCTGAAGATCATGCCGCCTAGAGCCAAGAACAATAGGGAGGGGATTATGATTGCGACAGCGATTGCACCATCAATCAGGACAGCGGCCAGACGCGAGCCCCGGGTGGCGAGCAAGACCTGCGTGGTTGCCTGCGCGCCGCCGTAGCCGCCGTAGCCGTAAGGATCGTGGATTTGAGCGGACGGTGCGGCGTAAAAATTATCGTTGTTTTGCATGTGCGATCTCCTTACGTATCAGGCGGAGCTGCGGTTATTGAAAAATCCATGAACAGGTTGTGGAAGGTAGCATGGAATAAATGGAGCGTACAGAGACGGGACTGTCGCGGAAAAATTCAGAGCGGAGTTTTGTATTGGATGACGTCGGTGTCGGCGATTCTATCGTGCAGGCAGCGTTGGTCGGCGGTGAAGAGAAAGAGGCCGCTGATGATGAGCAGCGGCGGGCCTATGTACGGGGTGACGAGAAGAGCTGCCAGGAGGGCGTGGAGGATGAAGATTCGGAGGGGAGAAACCGGGGTGAGGTAGCGGGCGCGGACGATTCTGAGGTGCATGGCTTTTTTGCCGATCGTCTGGTTGCTTTTGAACAGGAGGATCGCGTTGATGACGACCACGACGAGGAGTGCAGCGAGCGCGATGAAGGCAGGCATGACGATCGCGACGCTACTGTGTGAGCCGTTGCTTCCCCGGGAATCTACAACGGCGAAGCCATAAAAGGCCGCGAGGATTGCGAAGGGTATGGCGAGGTCAATGAGCAGCGCTGCCATGCGCTGGCTGCGGGTGGCGCGGCGTGGGGTGGATTCGGGCATGGTTCTGGCCTGGTCTGGTGTCTGGATCGGGTCTGATTCGGGGTCGCTGGCGCGGTCGGAGACTTCCCTTGTGAGCGGTCGTAGCAGACTGCAGCCTACGAAAGTTACTTGCCAGTGCGCAAGTCCGGCAGAAGGCTCGCCTCGTAGCAGTGGCGATGTGTTTTGGGGTGGTATTGGCGGAAGATTCGGTGTCGGTGGGGAAGAGAAAGAGGCCGTTGAGAAGGCGTAGTAAATTTGAGAAATTGTGCATATTTTTTAAATGTGTGAAAAAATAGCTTGCATTCCGGGGTAATGGCGTGCATAAGTATTCGCAGCTCGCAAGAAGATGTAAAATTTCGCGAGATTTCCCAGACAACGAGGGAGGACAGACAATGACGTTGGTGATGACAGGTGCTGAGGCGTTGCACGCTCAAAAGACGTGCGCGCTCAAGACATTGGTGGACATTTTGCCGCCGTATCCGTTTCGGGGCGGCATCGAAGTCTCGGAGGATGGCGATACCTATCTGGTGCAGATTCGGCACGCCGATGAACACGCCGGAGCGCTGGTGGGCGTGCTGGATCGGGTGATGTTGCCCGGCAAGCGTGAGCCGGATTACCTGGAGAATGGCGATGTGCTGTTTGTGGCCAAGGGACCGCGCAATTTCGCCGTCCACCTCCAGGACATTCCTCCCGCCACCGTTTGCTCGCCGCATTTCTTCCATCTGAAGGTGCCGGGCGGAGAGCAAGCGCGGATTTTGCCGGAGTTTCTCGTCTGGCAGATCAATCAAAGCGCGGCGCAAATCTATCTGGCGCGATGCGGACAGGGCTCGGTGAGCCCCAACATTACCCGCAGCCAGCTCGAGGATTTACCCGTCGTCGTTCCGCCACTCGCCGCGCAGGCGCGGTTTGTGGTGCTGTTGCAGGCGGCGCGAAAGGAAGAACGGGTTTTGCAGGCGTTGATCGAGAATCGTAGGCAGATGGTTCAGGGTATTGGACAGCAGATTTTGAAATTTTGAAGGAGTTTACCACCATGGAAAACGAACAAATTCAGCAGGCAAGCATCAATCGGGCCGTGTGGGCGGCGTGTGATACCTTCCGGGGAACGCTCGATGCCGGCGATTATAAAGACTACGTTTTGACGATGTTGTTTCTGAAATACCTGTCCGATGTCTGGCAGGATTCCTACGACAAATACGCGGAAGAATACGCGGATGCGCCGGAAATGATCGAGCTGATGCTGGACACCGAGCGCTTCAAGCTGCCGGCCAGCGCGCATTTTAAGGTGCTGTATGAACAGCGCCATCTGGAGGGCAACGGCGAGCGGATCGACAAGGCGCTGCACGCGATTGAGGAAGCCAATATCACGAAGTTGGCGGATGTCTTCCGTGATATCAGCTTCAATTCCAACAAGCTCGGCGAGGAAAAACAAAAGAATGAACTCCTGCGGCATTTGCTGGAGGATTTTAATAAGCCCGAGCTCAACCTGCGGCCCAGCCGCGTGGGGCAGCTCGATATCATCGGCAATGCCTACGAATATCTGATCAAAAACTTCGCGGAATCCGCCGGGAAGAAGGCCGGCGAGTTTTATACGCCGCCGGAGGTTTCGCTGCTGATGGCGAAGCTGATGGAGCCGCAACCGGGCGACGAAATCTGCGATCCGACCTGCGGTTCGGCGTCGCTTTTGCTCAAGTGCGCCAATGAGGTGCGGGCGAATTTCGACGGCTCGAAAAACTTCGCGCTGTTCGGGCAGGAATCCATCGGCAGCACCTGGGCGCTCGCCAAAATGAATATGTTTTTGAACTGGATGGACAATCACCAGCTCGAATGGGGCGACACGATTCGCAATCCGAAACTCCTCAGCTCCAACGGCCAGTTGCGGCATTTCGATGTGGTGGTGGCGAATCCGCCGTTCTCGCTCGATAAATGGGGCCATGACAAGGCTGAGGAGGACGAGCATTCGCGGTTTCGGCGCGGTGTGCCGCCGCGCACCAAGGGCGATTACGCGTTCATCCTGCACATGATCGAAACGATGAAGCCCACCACCGGACGCATGGCCGTGGTCGTGCCGCACGGTGTGTTGTTCCGCGGTTCGAGCGAGGGCAAAATCCGCCAGAAGCTCATCGAGGAAAACCTGCTGGAGGCGGTCATCGGCCTGCCCGAAAAACTCTTTTACGGCACCGGCATCCCGGCCGCGATCCTGGTGTTCCGCCGCAAAAAGATCGACCGCAGCGTGCTGTTCATCGACGCCAGCCGTGAATTTGATTCCAACAAGAGTCAAAACGCGCTCGGCGCGGAGCATATCCAGAAAATCGTGGAGACCTATCAGGCGTACCGCGCGCGGCAAAAATCCCTCGGCAAACCCGGCGATTCCAGCGTGGGCGCGCACGTTCTGGCCGACAAATACGCGTACATCGCCAGCTTTGATGAGATTCAGGAAAACGATTTCAACCTGAATATCCCCCGCTACGTCGACACCTTCGAGGAGGAGGAACCGATCGATGTGATGGCTGTCCGCAAGGAACGCAAGAAGTTGCAGGCGGAGCTGCAGGCGCTGGAAGTGGAGATGGCGGGATTTTTGAAGGAGCTTGGGTATGAGTAATTTTGTTGAGGGGTGGGAGATCACGAAACTTGGTAATGTCTCGAAAGCAATAACTAGTGGATCACGTGATTGGGCACAGTATTATTCAGAAACAGGAAGTAAATTTATACGGATGACAAATTTAAGCAGAACTGGAATCTGTTTGGATTTAAATGATCTTAAATATGTGGATGTGCGCTCAAATTCAGCAGATGGTAAACGGACATCGTTAAAATACGGTGATGTATTGTTGTCAATTACTGCTGAGTTAGGAAAGATTGGTTGGGTTCCTGAGGATTTAGGCGAAGCATATATAAATCAACATGTAGCATTGGTTCGATTGAATAAATCTAAAGTTGACTCCAGGTTTGTTGCTTATCTATTAGCTTCTAACCAAATGAATCGTACAATAAATCGATTGAATGATTCTGGCGCGAAATCTGGGCTGAATTTGCCAACGATCAAGAGTATTCCAGTTGTTCTCCCACCCCTTCCCGAGCAGCGGAAGATCGCGAAGATTCTTTCGACCTGGGATAAGGCAATCGCTTCGACGGAGGCGTTGATTGCGGCGAGTGAGGAGCAGAAGCGTGGGTTGATGCAGGAGTTGTTGACGGGAAAGAGGAGGTTTGGGGGATTTGAGGGGGCGTGGCGGCGTGTGCGGTTGGGGGATGTTGCTGAAATTATTGTTAGTTCAGTAGATAAAAAAACATCACCTGATGAAATTCCTGTAAAGCTATGTAATTACATGGATGTCTATTATAATAGTCGTATAACATCTGCTATAGATTTTATGAAGGCAACTGCGACAGAAGCCGAGATTAATAAGTGCTCTGTTCAGGTTGGAGATGTTCTTATTACTAAGGATTCTGAGGACCCAAAAGATATTGCAATTGCTTCTTTTGTTGCTGAAAAGTTAAGTGGAGTGGTTTGCGGTTATCATTTGGCAATTGTTCGATCAGATAAAAATATAATTGATGGTTCTTTTTTAGCATATTTATTTTCTTGCCCCTACATCCGCTATTATTTTTACAGTGTAGCAAGTGGTGCTACTCGGTTTGGTTTAACTATTGGCGCTATAAATGGAGCATTATTTAAAATCCCATCCCTACCCGAACAACAAAAGATCGCGGAGGTGTTGTCGGCGGCGGATCGGGAGATCGAGTTGTTGCGGGAGAAGCTGGCGTATTTGCAGGAAGAGAAGAAGGGGTTGATGCAGGTGTTGTTGACGGGCAAGCGTCGTGTGGTGGTGGATGAGGAGGAGGCGGTGAGTGTTTGAGGGGTTGTGTTTTGTGCAGCGGGCCTCGGTGGTGCGTGGTTCGACCGGGGAAAATCCCCCGGTGTCGTGAAAGAACGTGGGCTCGTTTATCAGGGCGAGGCCCTGGCGAGTGGGGTGGGCGGTCTGGTTTGGGGGGCGTGATAAACGGGTGTTTTGGGTGAAAAAGCGTGATGGGTCGGTGATAAACGGGTGTTTTGGTGAAAAGAGGTGATGGGCCGGTGATAAACGTGTGTTTTGGGTCAAAAGGCGTGGTGAGCCGGTGATAAACGTCTCTTTTTTGTGTGAGAGCTTCATGGGGCTGTGCCAGACGTCTCTTTTTTGTGCGCGGACGTGACGCGGCGGTGCCAGACGTCTCTTTTTTGTGCGGGAAGGTGTTGGAGCGGTGATCCGCGTGTGGTGGCGTGCTCGGGTCGATGTTTATCGCGGGCGCGTCGAGTGCTGAGGGTGAAAAGAGATGTTTATCATGGGCGCGTCGGGTGCTGAGGGAAAAAAGAGACGTTTATCGTGTTTTGGGAAGTTTCGGGTGTCGGGTAGGTAGCGAGAAACGTGTGCTGGAGGTGTTGGAAGGCGAGTATTGAATGAGAAACGGGTGCTGAGGGCTCTGGATCGTGATTCCTCATTGCGAAACGGGTGCTGAGGGAAAAAGCAGAGGATTTTTCGTGAAAAATCGTGTGCTGAGGGCAAAAGAGAGCGTTTCGCAAATGCGAAACGGGTGCTGAGAGGTGTTGGAGAGCGTTTCGCAAATGCGAAACGGGTGCTGAGAGGGTTCAGAGAGCGTTTCGCAAATGCGAAACGGGTGCTGAGAGGTGTTGGAGAGCGTTTCG
>JBEBUW010000083.1:0-19954 GCA_040393065.1 Lujinxingia vulgaris
CCACCCAATTCGCCGATCACAACCACACCGCACACCACCCAATTCGCCGATCACAACCACACCGCACACCACCCAATTCGCCGATCACACCCCACAACGGCATCTACGAAATCGGCCGCATCAACCACGCCGACTTCAGCATCTTCGGCCTGAAGATCAACGACCTCCACACCCCCCAAACTGAATACGCCTCCGTATTTCTCCTTTACTAATCCCTCTTGACCTTCCCCCACACCCAATTTATCGTCCCCACAGTTCTAAAAAAAACCGGTCCAAGGGTTCCTCCCCCACGGGAGGATGATGTCCTGAGAACCACAGTTGTACTGGCGACAAACGCTCGTTTTCTGATGTTTTCAACTCACCAAATGCTCGTGCACGCCCATTGTTTTGCGCACGCCCGAGCAACGCTTACCCAAGGAGAATGTCATGGCACGCAAAGACTTAACCGTTGATCACATGGTCGAACTCGCTGCAAGCTGGCTTGATCCCGCCCGCGACCGCCCCATCCTCGAAAACGATGAACTGCTCAGAGGCCCGCTCGCCATCATCGAGCGCGCCACCACCTCCCTGCTCACCCTGCGCAAACAATCCGGCCTGACCGACCAGGAAATCGCCCGCCTGACCGGCAGACTCACCGAACTCGACAGCTTCCATGACCGCATGGCCCGCTGCGTCTACTACGCCCTCGACTCCGGCGAAAACCTCGCCAGCACCCCGGAAGAAATCGAAAAATACCAGCAAGCCCGCCTGCTTATCTTCCCCGACGGCCTCAACGTCACCCGCCGCAGCTACCGCGAACAGGCCGGATTTGCACGCCGCATCGACGAGCAACTCAAAGCCCCCACCCGCCAGTGGCTCGCCGGCATCGTGATCCACGGCCAACCCCTCGACACCGTCATCGCCACCTGGTTCGAAACCGCCCGCACCCTCGGCATCAAATTCGCCGAACGCGAAGCCCTCCGCGGCACCGACAACCCCGAAGAAGTCCGCGCCATCCAGATCTACGAAGAACGCAACCGCTGGATCCGCGGCGTCAACACCCTCATCGCCATGCTCGAAGAAACCGACATCCCCGCCGACACACGCCGCCGCCTGCTCGTCAACCTCTACCACGCCGAAGCCCAGGCTGTTGCAGATCGAGCCGCCCAAAAAAGCGCAGCATCCCCCGCCGTGGATGAACCCACCGACGCCCTTCCCCAGGAAGAAACCCCGTAACATTTCCCCGAACCACGTCGACAGGCCTTTTCAGAGCCCTCAACCTCTTTTAGGCCTGTCGACACGCTTTTTCAGCCCGCCAGCGGTTCAAAAATCCCTCACCACACGCGTTTTCAGACCACCCAACCTCTCAAGCAGCCTGACGACACGCGTTTTCAGCCCGCCAACGGTTCAAAAACCCCTCACCCCACGCATTTTTTGAGCTCTCAACCTCTTTTGGGCCTGTCGACACGCCATTTCACTCCGCCAGCGATCAAAAAATCCCTGGCCGCACGCCTCCCAGAGCTCCAAACCTCTCCAACAGCCTGACGACACGCATTTTCACACCCCCAACGCCTCCAACCCCCGCGAAGCGAGGGCTCTGCCCTCCGCGGAGCGCGCCGGCCGTGCCAGCCCCGGGGCTCTGCCCCTGGGATCGTCGCACACCACCCAATTCGCCGATCACAACCACACCGCAATCCACCCAACGCCTCTACCCACCACACCGCAATCCACCCCATTCTCCGATCGCCCCCTCACAACCTACTCATTCCCTCCCGACTCCACACCGGCATCAGCCTCAGCCTCAACTACTTCCGGTTCTGGCGGAGGCGGTGGAGCAGGCGCCGGCGGCAGCCCCGTCAACGCCGGCGGACGCGGGATAAACGGCAGGGCGAGTTGCAACAGATTCGAGACTTCCCGGTGCGTGTACTGCCCGCGCACCGTCACATACTCGCCTTCCAGATTACATTCGGCGCGCTCGACCAGCGTCGCGATGCCCAGCGCACGCGCAAACGGAATCCCCTTGATCACCTGTTGTTTCATCGTCGGGCAGCGCTCATGAAAACGCTTCGCCTGCGCCTCGTCGGCAAAGCGCAGATCGATCGTCAACAGCGGATTTTGCGGTTTCGTGACCGCCAGCCGCGCCGCCTCAAAACGCGGCACACGCCCCATGCCCGGCAGCACAAAGTACAGCCCCTGTGCGCTGATCACGAGCAACGTGTCGTCGCCCTCCGCCGCGCGCTCGATATGCTGCAAACCGTCCAGCATCGAAATCGACTCGCCGGCTACGTTATCTTCCGTCAGGCTTTTCACCCATTCCGGCCGCGTCACCAGGCTCAAACCCGGCCGCGCAAGCAGAATCTGGCGCGGATCTTGGTAGCGCCCGGTTGACGGCACAAGCGCGCGGATTTCGTACTTGCCGCGCTTCTCCCAGGGAACTTCGTCGGCAAAACGGCTATCCAGCACTTTTTTGAGCGCCGCATCGTCCATACGATGGCGCACCGCCAGAAACGTCTCCTGCAAATACTGCGGATTGGCCGACGCCATAAAGATCGAATCCAGATCTCGCATCGGATCGATATCGGTCGATTCCAGCAAGATCCGGTAATCCGGCACCGCTTCAAACACCCGGCGCAGGTTGTCCGCGTACGCCGCCGCCCGCAGCCGGTCCAGACGGATCAACGCCGTAAACCGCGCATTGCCCGGCCCATAGCCTTTCAAATCCGGCAAATTGCTCGGCCCGCCCGGATTCAGCCCCGGCAACTTCTCACCGTCCGCCAGCGCACCGGCCGGTTTCTTTGCGGGCTTCTCAGGCTTTTCCGTTTTCTCAGGCTTTTCTGATTCGTCTGTCTTTTGGGGCTTCTCAGCCTTCTCCGGCTTTTTTGCCGGCGCGGGCTTTTCCTTTTCCGCGACGACCGGCTCCGGCTCGGGAAGCTCCACCGGCTCTTGCGGTTCTGCTGGTTCTTCGGGAAGAACTTCTTCCGGTTCGGCTTCAGGCTCGGCCTCTACTTCCGGCACTTCCTTGAGTTCTGCCCAGGTTCCGCGATCCATGCCATGACCGATAGCGGTCAGCGAATCGAGCGAATCCATCCATTCCAGGCTCATGGTTTTGTCGGAATCGACCGTGGCAAACAGCACCACCGGCACGACAAACGCCAGGTGCAGCACGGTACTCAGCGCAAATGCCCAGCTCAGACCGGGAAAAAAGCGCGCAAACCCTTTTTTTTCCGTTGTCTGTTGCCGGGCATCATCTTCCGGCCCGGCGCTCGGGGAGTCGCCGGGCTGGTCGGCCTCAGAGGGAGGCTCGTTGCGAGGAGGGAGGGTCATTGAAAATTAGACCGTAAAGCTGGTTCCACATCCACAAGAGCGACGCGCATTGGGGTTGTTGAATTTGAATCCACCCCCCATCGCAGCCGGATCAAAGTCGATCTCGGTGCCGTTCAAGTACAGATAGCTTTTCGGATCGCAGTAGATGTTCACGCCATTACGCTTGAAGATCCGATCGTTGGCCGCTGGCCCTTCGACCACATCGAGCAAATAGTTCAGCCCGGAGCATCCGCCGGCTTTGACGCCCACACGAATGCCATAGCCGCTTTCCGGCGAAACATTGTTTTCTTGCATCATTTTGATGGCCTTTTCGGCCGCAAGGTTGGTGATTCCGATCATAGCGCAAGTCCTCCAAACAACCGTGATGAAGCTAAAATGTACGTGGTTTGCCACCAGCCGTGGTTGGCAACCACTGTGGGTCAATCCCCATTAGAACATGTTCTCCGCGCAGGCCATTCCAATCCCGAATTATTCGGATTTCAAACAAGCCTGCAACTCTTCCAGTGTGAAAACACCTTTTTTCAACAACAGACGCACCGTCGCGCGCAAAAGCTCTTCGGAGCCGATCGCATCCAGCGCACTGAGATCGACGCCGTCGCGCTGCACCCTGGACTGCGACGCGCCCGCAACCGGCACCGCGATGCGCTTGACCTGGATTCTGGCGAGTTGGGCGCTGCCGGGTTCGGCAGGCGGCGAGAGCGGGGGAAAAGCGCGC
The DNA here is from genome assembly GCA_040393065.1 of Lujinxingia vulgaris. Classification (GTDB taxonomy): domain Bacteria; phylum Myxococcota_A; class Bradymonadia; order Bradymonadales; family Bradymonadaceae; genus JACCWM01. Next base: position 4,019 of record JBEBUW010000083.1, read on the forward strand.
TGATTGTCATCGTCTTCGACAATACTGTCGCTGGACAGCAGGTTGTCGCGCTTTGCCCGGGCGCCTTCCTGCGTAAACGCGGAATCAAGCTCCCACTTGTCCAGACTGATCTCCACGTGGGCGCGATCTGTGTGATTCGAGCCATCCAACGCGCTCGAAATCGACAAATCACCGACCAGTTGGGCATCAAAATCGATGTCTTCGAACACATCGGTGGGCGGCCGATCGCGCATTTCCTGCGAAATCACCGAGCTATCCTCATCGATTCCAACCGACTGCGCCGTATCAAAGAACTTCGCCCAGCTTTCCGCCGCGCTATCCTTCGAAACCGAAGCCGTAAATTGCGGCGCAGAATCTTCATCCAGCCCGAATTTTTCGGCGATATTGTCTTCCTGATTCTGGTACACACGCTGAAGCGCGGCCTTCAAATCCGCGGGCCCGGCAAGCACCGGCCGGATATGCACGCCGGTGTGGCTTGCGATCTCGTCCATCGCCAACATGTCGAACGGATCTGCCATCGCGAGCAGCAAAATCGCGCCATCGACCTCTTCGACCAGACGCAACGGCAACGCATGGTTTCGGTAGGCCAGAGACGCAGCGATGCGATGCGCAACACGCGTGTCGATTTCCTGATTTCTAAGATTGATGCTGGGAATGTTCAAAAGCTGCGAGGCAAGCCGCACGATTGCGTGCTCTTCGACCAACGCATATTCGATCAGCGCGTCGTACAAAGACAATTCGTGCGCTTCGGCCAGCTCCAGACCGCGCTGCAAACGCGCTTCATCGATGAGCCGTGCTTCCCGGAGATGTGAAATGAGTTCTGCGTTGTCAATCATGAGGAGGGTCCAACCACAAACAACGTCTGCATATCCTGCAACATGTAACGACTCCTTCAGCCGCCAATTTCGATGATTTTACTTCCGGCTGGCGCAGGAAACTCAAACAAATGCTCTTCCAGCTCGACGTTGACCTGAGTCTCACCCACGCTAATTGAGAAGTCAAGATTGCGCCCGGGCCACAAAAACCGCCGATATCCCGGCACCGCAATCGGCCCGGATTTCGCCCAGCGACGCGTCTCGTAACCGTACTGCTGCTTGCCCTTCGCGTTGACTTCCGTCACCGAAACCACCGCATAATCCGTATGCCGAACCTGCATCGACAGCTTGCCGCCATCCGTCGTCGGCACACTGTATTCGTAGTTTCCTGTGCGCGTATCCCAGCGCAACGTCGGCGCTGTGCCTTCATGATCAAAACGATCCCAGGGCGCGCCGCCCAGCATGATCCGCACGACATCGGCCCCGGACAAATCCACCGGCACGGGCATCAGACGATTGATATTTTCCCGCGTCGGCCGCCCCGTAAAATATTCATGGGTATCGCGTTTGTGCACTGCGAACGTTTCGCCGTCGCTGACGAGCATGCTCAAAATCTCGTCGCTGCCCGGCAAACGCGTTTGCATCCGCAGGCTGTCCGGCGTTTTGACCAGGATCAACATCCGCGCCTTTACGCGTTCGCCCTCGCCAAAATAATCGACCACAACATCACGAAAACGCGCGTCCTCCACAGTTTCAAGACGCGCGTCGATAGCAGCTCGCAACTCCAACGGATCTGTCAGTGCATTTTCCGGTGGCGGCAGGTGCGCCGGGCATGCCGTCAGGCAAACAACCGCCAAAAACAGCCCCAGAACAGCACACCATCGCCGCACATCGAAATTCTTCATCACATCCGTCGTGCAAAAAAATTACGTTTCATTCCAACCCGAGCGCCCAAAACCGCGCATCGATTCATCAACCAGCGCTTTTGGCTTCGATCAACTCCAGCGCTTTTTCCAGCGTCATATCTTCGGGTTTCATGCCCTTGGGCAACGAAGCATTGATCTTGCCGAGTTTGACGTACGGTCCAAAACGCCCGTCGAGTATATTGACGCTATCGCCCGACGCCGGGTCTTTGCCCAGCTCCCGCAGCACGCTTTGCGTACGACGACGGCTCACCTTCGGCTCCGACAACAGCTTCACAGCTTCTTCAAGCGTAATCGTGAACACTTCGTCTTCCGTCTGCAGACTGCGATATTCTTTCACGTGCTTCACAAACGGCCCGAACCGGCCAATCGCCGCCTCGACCATTTTGCCGTCGTCCGGATGCTTGCCGAGCTGACGCGGCAGCGAAAGCAACTGCGACGCCTTTTCAACCGTCATCTCTTCGATCGTCATGCCGCGCGGCAACGACGAGGTTTTTGGCTTCGGATTGTCGTCGCTCCGCTCACCGAGCTGCAGATACACGCCGTAACGACCGTTCATGATCAAGATCGGCAGACCGGTTTCCGGATCTTGTCCGAGAATATCCGGATCTTTGGAGCGCTCCTCCATCAGCTCCAGAATCTTCTCATACGTCAGATCTGCCGGCGCGATTTCATCCGGCACGTTCACCGTCTTGGTTTCGCCATCGACCTCAATCTGGACATAGGGCCCGTAACGACCGACGCGCAAAACGGCCGGGAAATCACTCAGATGCACAACCCGCGCGCTGTCCGGCTCGATCGTTTCATCGCGCTGACCCACCTGATCGTTGAACGCACCTTCTTTGCGATAGAAATTGTGCAGATACTCGACCTTGGTCAGTTTGCCTTCCGCAATCGTATCGAGTTCGTCTTCCATCTTCGCGGTGAACTTCAAGTCCACCAGTTCCGCGAAGTAATTTTCCAGAAACTCGGTCACCGCAAACGCCAGATACGTCGGAATCAGCGTGTTGCCGACCTTGCGCGCATAGCGCTCATCCGACGTCAGCTTTTTCATGATCGCCGCGTACGTACTCGGGCGGCCAATGCCTTCTTCCTCAAGCGCCTTAACCAGCGATGCTTCCGTAAAACGAGCCGGCGGCTTGGTTTCATGGCGCAGCGGCTCCAGCGACTTGCAACCCACACTGTCGGCTTCCTTGAGCGCCGGCAACAGAACTTCCTGATCGTCAAGCGCAGCCTCAGGATCGTCAAAGCCTTCGACATAAGCGCGCATAAATCCGGGAAAATCAATGCGATTTCCATTGGCGCGGAACGTGTGCTTGACGCCCTCGTCCTCCACGACCAGATCGACGCGCAGGCTGGTTTTCTTGGCCGCTTCCATCTGGCAGGCAACCGTGCGCTTCCAGATCAGATCGTACAATTTCAGTTCCTGGCCCTTCAGCCCGGATTTGCTCGGATGCACAAAATCATCGCCGGAAGGACGAATTGCCTCGTGCGCTTCCTGCGCGCCTTTGGCTTTGCCCTTATAAATGCGCGGTTTTTCCGGCACATATTCCGGTCCGTACATATCTCTGGCGGCTTTGCGCGCAGCCGTAATCGCCTGCTGCGACAGGTTCACGCTATCGGTTCGCATGTAGGTGATGAAACCGTTTTCATACAAGCTCTGCGCCACCGACATCGCCTGCGACGCCGACATGCCCAGCTTACGGCTGGCCTCCTGCTGCAGCGTCGACGTGATGAACGGCGGCTTGGGCTGCGTGCTGTATTGCTTCTCCGTAACGGACTCGACCTGCCAGGGCTGGCTGACGAGCTTTTCCACCAGACGATGTGCCGTGGCTTCATCCAGCTGCAGAACTTTTTTACCGGCTGCAATTTCACCGGTGTTTTCATCAAAATCACGACCGGTCGCAATGCGCGTATCGCCAATGGCATGCAAAACAGCTTCGAATTTCTGCTTATCTTTCTCGAGCTGCGCCTTCAGATCCCAGTAGGTTCCCATGCGGAAACGGCGGCGATCCCGCTCACGCAACACCAGCAAGCGCATCGCGACCGACTGCACACGTCCGGCCGACAATCCGTATTTGATCTTTTTGCCGACCAGCAGCGAGAGCGGATAACCCACCAACCGGTCCAGAATCCGACGCGTTTCCTGGGCTTCGACCAGGTTGTAGTCGATCTCGCGCGTGTTGTTCAGCGCCGACTCAATCGCGGATTTCGTGATCTCATGGAACACCATGCGACGCATCTCAACCTTGGGTTTGAGCGCTTCGACAAGATGCCAGCTGATCGCCTCTCCTTCGCGGTCTTCGTCCGTTGCCAGATAAACGACTTGCGCATCCTTCAAGTCTTTTTTCAGTCCGGTGATCGCCTTTTTAGACCGCGGATCTTTGACGACATACACCGCCTCAAAGCCGTTCTCGACATCAACCCCCAGACTGGCCCAGGGCTCGCTGCGATACTTTTCCGGCATCTGTCCGGCATTGTCCGGCAGGTCACGAATATGCCCCAGCGAGGCGCGCACGACAAAATCCGATGGTAAATATTTCTGTATGGTCTTTGCCTTCGCAGGCGACTCGACGATGACGAGTTTGGTCATAACGTTCTCAGAATCTCGAGGGAGTAATCAATCAATAGTTCGTGCTGCTACGGACAGCCTGTGTCAATAAAAACACAGTGCAACAGGCTTCAATCTTCTAGCTGGCCCGGGCAACGAGGTACTCATATGGAAGATGGAAGCGTATTTGTCCAGCGTCTTAACCCGGTGAGTGCAAGAATGTACATGCCCGACCTGATGTCAACGGCCGATCCCTTCGCACATCACCCCGTCCCGCTGGTTTTCGATTTATTCTTCGTCGCTTCCAGGCTCTTTAGGAGCCTTAGATTTTTTCATGGTCCGATAAAACTCACGCATCTGCTCCTCGATCTGATCGGTAGAAACATTGCTCAAATCGAGCTTTTCCGGATCAATTCCGCCCAGATTCGCTTTCATACTTTCGGGCATGTTCTGCATGATTTTCGGCGCATTTTTAAGCGCCATTTCAAAAAGAGGCTTGAGCGGACCGCGAATATTTCCAGATTCATCGAACATCTGACTGAGCATCGCCATCGGATCGAGATTGCCCATCCCCGGCATGCCGCCAAGACCACCCAGCGCAGCGAACGCGTCCTCAAATCCGCCACCACCTGCACCGCCACCGGCCGGCTTTTCCTGCTGCTTGAGCATTTCCAAAATCGAATTATCCAGGCCAGCACCGCCCGTCAACGCAAACGCAGAGCCGAGCAAAAACATCGGCAACTCCGCCGGAGCCGCACTCGCGCGCTCCAGATCTTTGCGTGCTTCCTCGGACTTTCCACTCAAATGCAACGCCGTTCCACGCGCCAGATACGCATCCGGCAAACTCGCGTCCAACCCGACCGCACGCTCCGCCGCACGCATCGCCATCGCCGTCTTGCCCTGCGCCAGCTGCACATTCGCAAGCTGCACAAACGCAAACGCCTCATCCGGAAACCGGTTCGACGCCCGCATCGCGTCCTCGCTTGCCTCCTTATTCTGCCCGGCCAACAACCGAACATGACTGCGGAACAACAACGCTTCCAGCGACGCCTCGTGACCATCACCGATCACGTCGTTCATCAGCGCAAGCGCCTCCTCCAGGCGCTGCGTAATCAGCAGCAAACGCGCCAGCGAAAGCGCATAATCTGGCTCATCCTCATCCAGCTCACATGCATTCCGAATATCGCGCTCGGCCGACTCAATATCCTCCAGATGAATCTGGATTTCACTGCGCAACGCGTACAGCGAAGCATCCTCATCATCGAGATAAATCGCATGCGTCAGCTCCGAGCGGGCCTGCTCATACTCCCCGAGCTCCAGCAGCGTCAGCGCATGACCATGCAAATACATCACCTCGTCGGGCATCAGCGCCAGCGCTTCGGCAAACTTTTCGCGCGCCCGCTCATAATCCTCGAGGTTAAAATACGCCCAGCCCGCCACACAATGCGCCGCCGCTTTCTCTTCGGCCGCGACACCCAGCGATAACGCCTGCTCGGCGTCTTCCAGAGCCGCCTCGTTTTCTTCCAGATCAACCAGCGCCTCGGCACGCAAAACCAGCACAGCCGCGCGCAACGCCTGCAGCGCTGGATCTTCACCCAGCGCTGCAAGTTCTTGCGCAAGCCAACCGAATGCGGCGCCATTTCCGGTATCCAGCATCTCCTCGAACTTCTGTTGTATCTGCTCCAACCGCGCTCGGTGTTCGGCCGTCAGCGTTTCAGAAGTCGTATGAGGTGATGACATGATTTTTCTCCCGTAAAAGTCGCTCAATTCGGTTAAAACAATAAATAAGTTCGGTGCAAAAGCGATGAATCAGCCCAGGTTATCAAACATCTTGCGAAGCGGCGCCTCGCCCTGAGCTCCCACCATCACTTCCTGCACGTCGCGGCCTTTCAGCGAAACGATCATCGGAATGCTTCGCACATTGAACGCCTGCGCAAGCTCCGGCTGCTCGTCCACGTTGAGTTTGCCGACCTTCACCTTGCCTTCATACTCACTGGCCAGCTTGGTGATCAGCGGCTCGATCGCGCGGCAAGGTCCGCACCACGGAGCCCACAGGTCGATGATGACCGGAATGTCGCTTTCTGCGACTTCTTTTTCGAAATTATCAGCGGTAATTGTCAGTGTGCTCATGAAAACTCCTTCCATGTAAATTTTGGGGGTAAATAACGCCTGCAAGCTATGCGATGCACGGCTCCACGTTGTTTGAGATGCGCAGACTTCAAAAAAGATTCAAAGCCGAAGCCTGCGCAAAATCGTATCGATTCAACCGCCGTTGCCTCGATTTCATTCGGTACAGCAAAATCACGCCTCACCAGTTTTCGAGAATCTCGCGGGTCCGCGCCATAAACTTATCCGCCGTCGCGCCGTCAATCAGGCGATGATCAAACGACATACACCAGATCGCGGTCGGCCGGATGATAATGGCATCGGTTTTTTGATCGACAAGCACACGCTTTTTGATCGCGCCCGTGCTCACAATCGCGGCCTGGGGCTGATTGATGACCGGAATGCCAAACTCCGGCCCGAAAATCCCGTGATTGCTCAGTGTAAACGTGCCGCCGCGCACTTCATCCGCCTTCAAACGCTTGGTCCGCGCACGCTCGGCCAGATCTCCAATCGCGCGCGCAATGCCAAGCAGGCTGAGTTCATCCACATTGCGCACTACCGGCACAATCAGACTGTCGTCCAGCGCCACGGCCACACCGATATTGATGTCGCCGCGATACACAACGTTGTTGCCGTCCATCGACGAATTCATGATCGGAAATTCCACCAGCGCATCGGCCAGCGCTTTGACCATGAAAGCCGTATAGGTCAAATTCGCGCCGCGCTCGGCAAACTCGGCAGCCATTGCCTTGCGCGCACGCACGACGCTCGAAAAATCAATCTCATGCACCGTATGCGCATGCGCACTGGTCGCGAGACTGCGCGTCATGTGCTCGGCAATCGCCAGGCGATTCGGACTGAGCGGCTCCACCCGATCGCGCTCACCGATGTGAATCGGCACCGAACGCACCTCGCGCTGCGGCTGCACAGCAGCAGACTGCGCAACAGGTTGAGCAGCCGGCTGGCTCTGCCCGAGCCCCGGTTTGCCGTCGGCGATAAACTGCAAAATATCCTGCTTGGTCACGCGGCCCGACAAGCCCGTTCCCGGCACCGCCGACAGATCTGCAATATCATGTTCGGCCGCAATCCGGCGCACAACCGGCGTGGATTTCGTGCGACGCAGCTCTTCCACCGAACCGCTGGCCGGCTTTGCAACCGGCCGCTCAAGCACCGCCACATCACCACCCGAGCCGCCGCTGCTGCCGACCGCAACACTGCTGCCGCCGGCCTGCTTCTCCGCCGCCACAGCCGGGGCCGCCGCAACAGCCGCTGAAACCTCACCCTCTTTGGCGGCCGTGTCGATGATGGCAATCACCGTATTGATCTCCACAGTTTGCCCGACCTTCACAAGCTGCTCGACCAGAACACCGGCCACCACACTTGGCACCTCGGCATCCACCTTGTCGGTAGTGATTTCCACCAGCGGTTCATCGCGCTCGACATAATCGCCAATGTTCTTGAGCCACTGCGTCACCGTCCCCTCGGTGACCGATTCGCCCATCTGGGGCATCACGATTTCGATTCGCATCGATCCAATCCTTCTAGTAGTCAGAACCGAGCCGGAAAACAGCACCTGCCTTCCGGTCGCTTCAAGTTGAATGCACGCCAAACGCTACGTTTCTGCTTCTTATATATGAATCGGCTTGCCAAGCACCGCGTGTGCAGCTTCACCGACCGCCTCGGCCAGCGTCGGGTGCGGATGAATCGTCTTCAGAAGTTCCGCCAGCGTCGCCTCAAGCTCCAGCAACACGGTCCCTTCCGTAATCAGCTCGGTCGCCTTGGGGCCAATGATATGCAGCCCCAGAATCTCGTCGTATTTGCTTTCGCTGACGATTTTCACAAAACCTTCGGTATCACCCATGATCGAGGCTTTACCAATCGCACTGAACGGGAACTTGCCAACCCGCACATCATAACCACGCTCGCGCGCTTTCTTTTCCGTCAAACCGACCGACGCGACCTCTGGCGAGCAGTAGGTGCACATGGGTACGCGCTCGTAGTGGATGGGTTGCGGATTGTTTTTCGCAATATGATCGACCGCGACCATACCTTCTTTCGAAGCCACATGCGCCAGCAACGGCGTATTCACAATGTCGCCAATCGCATACACCCAGTCCTCGCCGGTACGCATAAATTCATCGACCGCAATGAATCCGCGCGCATCGCGCACGACTTTCGTGTTCTGCAAACCAACGTCTTCCGTCACAGCGCGCCGTCCGGTGGCCACCAGCAGATGCGAGGCCGAAATCTTCTTTGCGCCCTTCTTGTCGCCGTTGACGTCTTCAACCGTCAGTTCCACGCCCTTATCGCTCGACTTCACTTCCGTTACGCGCGACGCCACCAGAACCGACATGCCCTGCTTCTCAAACGACTTTTTGACTTCCGCCGAAACTTCCTCGTCCTCGCCGGGCAGAATCCGATCCATCATCTCGATCAAGGTAACTTTCGAGCCATAGCGCAGGAAAATGCTCGCAAACTCGCTGCCCACCGCGCCGGCGCCCATCACGACCAGGTGCTCGGGAACTTCGGAGAAATTCAAAATATCATCGGAATCGATCACGCGTTTGTGATCCATTTTGATGAAGGGCAAATGCGCAACCGCGCTGCCCGTGGCCAGAATGCAGTATTTGGTCGAAACCGTTTGCTTTTTGCCATCCGCCGCCTCGACGCTGACTTTATTGCGTCCGGCCAGACGACCATGGCCCAGCAGCACATCAATACCGTTCTTTTTCATCAGGTATTTGACGCCGCCCGCGTTTTTCGCCACTACGCCGTCCTTGTATTTCAGCATCCGCTCCATATCGAGCTTCGGAGCATCCGCAACGATCCCGAAGTGGTCCGCGCGCTTCATATCCGTCAGCAGATCTGCCGTCTGCAACATCGCCTTGGTCGGAATGCAGCCGCGCAACAAACACGTGCCACCCAGGCGCTCGGTCGATTCACGCTCTACAATCGCCGTTTTCAAGCCTGCCTGCGCCGCATAAATTGCCGCCACGTAGCCTCCCGGGCCACTTCCGATTACAACCACATCGTATTGACTCACGCGCCTCTCCTTACTTGTTTTTAGATAGTTTTCGACGTTCCTAACCGTGCGGTAAACTACTAGCTGCCCGATGGTTGTCAAGCACGGCAAAACCCAATTCACAATCCCCGCCGCAGGCCTTTTTCACCTTGCGCCACTCCAGTGCTTCAACATGAGCGCGCGGGGCCGTGCGGAGGCACCGGGGTCTCATGATCCCACACATCTTTTACCCCTGATTTTTTGTGGTAGGCACCGTTTCAAGACTTTTTGAACGCACCTTCGTTACCAGAACAGGCCGCCGGGCTGGCAGATCATCGGTCGTGGCTGGATGCTCCTGCTTGATGTCGATCAGGGTTTTCGCCTGGCGCTGGGCAAAGAACAAAAGATGTGATCAATCATGAGCCCTCTACCCTCCCCAACAAGCCCATCGGCTCCCGTCCCCCCCCTCCTACCCCCCCGCATGTCCTCACGCGCACATGCAGGGAGGGTCAAATTGCTCTGCACGCCCCCACGCGCTCATGTTGCGCTATTGGACCCTCCCCACATGCCCCCACGCGCTCATGTTGCGCCATTGGACCCTCCCAAAACCGCACCAGAACGAGCCACGGCTTTACAACCTGTGTAAAAGCCTTAATTCAAACTCACCTTTTTCATGAATAAGGCTTTTCTTCGCGACCTTCGCGGCTTCACGTGAGCCCGTCTCACCTTCGTTACCAGAACGGGCCGCCGGGCTGGCAGATCATCGGTCGTGGCTGGATACTCCTGCTTGATGTCGAGTAGGATTTTCGCCTGGCACCGGGCGAGAGTCAGGAGGTGGGATCAATCATGAGCCCCCTGACCCATCCACGACCGCTCCAAACCACAAAAACTACAAACCTGTGCGGTAGTCGACCGACCCAAAACACACACACTCCACCCCCAAAAAACACAAACTCCGGGCGGTTGTACGATACGCCTCCCTGTTATACGTTCTCTCCGACAGCCGTCTGGCCCATTCACTACCATCATTTCGGGAGCCTTGAACCTATGCAGCCACAACGCCTTTTGATCCGCGCACGCCAGATGCTCACGATGCCAGACAAACCCGAAGCCCTGCGCGAATACGATCCACAGACCGATCTCGAAGCACGCGACGAAGCGATTGCCGGCGTCGTTCACGATGGCGGACTTTTGATCGAAAACGGCATCATCCGCTGGCTCGGTCCCTGGAGCGAACGCCCGGCCAACGCCGACGAAATCGACCGCTACGAAACCGGCGTCCTGATGCCGGGCTGGATCGACTGCCACACCCACAGCGTATTTGCCGGCGACCGCTCCCGGGAATTCATGCTGCGCAACGCCGGCCGCAGCTACCTCGAAATCCTGGAATCCGGTGGCGGTATTTTGAACACCGTCCAGGCCGTGCGCGCCGCCTCCCAGAACGACCTCGTCCAGTCCCTGGGCAGCCGCGTCTACGAATCGGTCCGCCAGGGCATCACCACCCTCGAAGTCAAAAGCGGCTACGGCCTGTCCACCGAAGACGAACTCAAAAGCCTGCGCGCGATCTCCATCGTCGAGCCCGAAGTTCCCTGCGAACTTGTCGCCTGTTTTCTCGGCGCCCACACCATTCCGACCGAATACCGCGATCGGCGCGAATACTACGTCAATCTGATCTGCAACGAGATGATCCCGCGCGTGCAAGAAGAAAACCTGGCCGCCTACTGCGACGTTTTCTGCGAACGCGGCGCCTTCGACCTGGCCGAAACCGAACGCATCCTGCGCACCGGCCAGGAACACGGCCTGATCGCACGTGTCCACGCCGACCAGCTCAGCGATTCCGGTGCCTCCACACTGGCTGCGCAACTCGGCGCGACCAGCGCAGATCACCTGGAGTTTACGCCCGACCACGCCATCGAAGCCATGGCCCGCGCCGGCACCGCCGGCGTTTTGATGCCGGCCACCCACCTGTTTTTGAACTCTCTCGATCGCCTGCCCCCGGCCCGAAAGTTACTTACCGCCGGCTGCGAAATCGCCATCGCCACCGACTTCAACCCCGGCAGCGCGATGACGCAAGATCTGCAAATGATGCTTACGCTCGCCTGCACGCTCTACAAAATCACGCCGGCCGAAGCCCTGCGTGCCGTCACCCTGGGCGCCGCCCGCGCACTTGGCCGCAACGACATCGGCCAGCTCGCCGTTGGCCAGCGCGCCAATCTCGCGCTTTTCGACGTGCCGCACTATCGCTACATCCCCTATCATTTTGGTAAAAACCACGTGGAAGCCGTTTTACTCGACGGCAACTTTGTCTACTGGACCGAAGACGAACCGCTCGACTGAGCAAAGGTTTCTCGATGATTCTCACGACACAAATTACACTCGCCAATGTTTTCACACGCCTGATCGACGCTTATCCCTGGGCAGAACCAGGCGCCAAACTTCTTTTGCTCATCCTGGCCGTGCTGGCCACCCACGCCATTGCACGATACGCGCTGCTGCCCTGGAGCATTCGCATCATCCGATTCAGCAGCTCTACCTGGGATGATGCCCTGATCAAATACAAGGTCCTGCACCGCCTGATCCCCATCCTGCCTCTGCTGGTTTTAAACCGCGGCGTAGAATTCATCCCGATTCTTAACGATCCCATCACCATACTCATCCAGCGCCTGGCGGTTTCCATCATCGTGGTCATGGTTGCCGCCAGCATCAACGGCATGCTCAGCGCGATCAATGAGATTTACAGCAACACCAGCCTGTCCAAATCGCGCCCGCTCAAAGGATACCTGCAAGTCCTGCAGATCCTTATCTATATCATCGCCGGAATCATCGTCATCGCCGCCCTGATCAACCAGTCGCCGTTGTATTTGCTCAGCGGCCTGGGCGCGATGACCGCCGTGCTCTTGCTGGTCTTTCGCGACACGCTGCTGTCGCTCGTCGCCGGCATCCAGCTCACCAGCAACGATCTGATCCGACTCGGCGACTGGATCGAAATGCCCGGCTTCAACGCCGACGGCGCCGTCGTCGATATCGCCCTCAACTCCGTACGCGTCCAGAACTGGGATCGCACCACTTCGATCATCCCCACCCATAAATTTTTGGAAAACTCCTTCAAAAACTGGCGCACGATGTTTGAATCCGGCGGCCGCCGCATCAAACGCTCGATTTACATCGATATGTCCACCATCCGGTTTTTGACCGCGGAGGAAATCGAGCGCTTCCGTCACTACGTCGTGCTCAAAGACTATATCGAAGAAAAACTGACCGAAATTCAAACACACAACGCCAGCATTACCGCGCCGGAAGAAGCCAGCATCCACGCCAACACCCGGCAACTGACCAACATCGGAACCTTTCGCGCCTACGTCTCGCAATACCTGCGCAAGCACCCGATGATTCACCAGGAACTCACGTTTCTCGTCCGCCAGCTTCAGCCCACCGCTGAAGGTCTGCCCCTGGAAATCTACGTCTTCACCAACGACACCCGCTGGGCTATCTACGAAGGCGTCCAGGCCGACGTTTTTGATCACGTTCTGTCGGTCATTCCTGACTTTGGCCTGCGCGTGTTCCAGAATCCTTCCGGCCACGATATTGCTCAGATCACCAGCGCCGTAGCCGCCAACAACACCGCTCAAAACAACCCGGCACACCTGCCCATCCCCGCCACCGATGAGGCGCAGCGCAAACCGGCTCCCGTCCAGGAGACAAATTGAGCCGGTTCGGAATTGGTAAATTTTTGCAAACCAGATAGGCTCATTCTCAGCTGTGGCTGTTTTGCCCTGTTTTTTCACAGATTGTCCTGCTTATTTCAGAGATTATCGCCCATGCCCGCTTCAAAAATATCTCACAGACCAGGCTGGTTGCCGCTCTCGTTTTTCCTCGTTCTGATCTTCGGCTGGATGCTTGCTGCATGCTCCGATACGACTGTCATGACGAAGAAAAAATCCAATGACAACAACGACTTCGGCGAAACCTGCGTGGGAAGCGAATGCGACTCGTTATGCGCAGACGTCCAGTGCAACCTGGGCGAAACCTGCTATCGCGGCGTTTGCCACGAATCCTGCCAGAGCGAAGATCAGTGCCCGGGCGGACAAATCTGCGAACAGGGCCGCTGCACCGCCGCCGACTGTTCCCTCACACCGTGCAACCAGGGCGAAGTCTGTTTCCGCGGCGTTTGCCATGAAACCTGCACGCAGTCCCTCGATTGCCCCGGCACCGAAATCTGCAGTGAAGGCCGTTGCATCGCCGAAGACGACAACCCCGGACCCGATCCCGAAGACAATAGCTGCAACGCCAACAAACCCTGCCGCGACGGAAAAGACTGCCTCAACGGCGAGTGCGTCGATATCCTCTGCGAAAACGTCCAGTGCCCGGCCGGCGAAACCTGCAGCCGCGGCGTCTGCTACGCAACCTGCAACGACACCGACGACTGCAACGACGGCGAACGCTGCAACAACAATCGCTGCACACCCTTCGACTGCTCCCAGGTCACCTGCCGCGCCGACGAAACCTGCAGCCAGGGGTTGTGTTTCCCCACCTGCAACAATTCTTCCCAATGCCCCGCCGGCACCGACTGCAAGAACGGCCAGTGCATAGGCGACAAATGCGACGGCATCACCTGCTCCGCCGACACCAACTGCTACGAAGGCCACTGCATGGACGCCTGCCAGAACGACGCCCAGTGCGACACCGGCGAGCGCTGCCACCTGGCCAACCGCGTTTGTGTTCCCACTGATTGCAGCGGCAATTACTGCGACGCCGGCGCCGTCTGCGACAACGGCATCTGCTACCAGGGCTGCCTCGACCATTCCGACTGCGGCTTTGGCGAACGCTGCGAACAAGACAAATGCGTCAACCCCGGCTGCGAAACCACCTTCTGCCCGCAAGGCGAGCAATGCTACCGCGGTGAATGCCGCACGAGCGGATGCAATGACGATGGAGACTGCTCAGGCGATGACCGTTGCCACAAAGAATCCGCACTCTGCATGCCCGGCGACTGCAGCAAAACGCAGTGTCTGCAGGACGAAGTCTGCAACCCGGACACCGGCGCCTGCGAGGCCAAATGCGAGAAAAACGCAGATTGCCCCCAGGGAAGCTCCTGCAACGTGAGCAAAGGCTTCTGCGACGATAGCTGCCAGCAAACCACCTGCCGCGCCGGCACCGCCTGCAACAACGGCAACTGCTACCCGACCTGTGACCAGACCCGCGAATGTCCCTCCAATTCATTCTGCCATCACGACGGCATCTGCCTGCCCCTCGACTGCGGAAACGTAAGCTGCACGGCTTCACGCCCGGTTTGCGAAGAAGGCACCTGCCGGCTCTGCAAAAACGTCGACCGCGTCTCCGGCTGGAGCCAGGATCCCGAACACCGCCGCTACTACACGGCCGCCAACTTCGCCCTCAACCTCTATGACGACGGCGCCGACACCGCCATCCTCGCCCTGGGCCGCGTCTCCGCCTTTGATATTTCCCCTGACGCCATCAGCGCCGGACCACTGGCCTACAAACTCGGCGCCCCCATTTTGTTGACCCAGTTCAAAAGCGTTCCCCCCATTACGCAATCGACCCTCAAACGTCTTGGCGTCAAAAACATCATCATCGTCGGCGGAACGCTGGCAGTGTCTTCCGATGTTGAAAACCAACTCCGTCAGGATGGCTACAGCGTCACACGCTACGGCGGCCAGGAGCGCGAAGACACTGCAGGACTACTCGCCGAAGCTCTGGAACCGACGACGCCTTACGCCTTCATCGTCTCCGCCGACAACCAGCAACTCCTCTCCGCCATCACCATCGGCGGCGTTGCAGCCACCATGCGCGCGCCAATTCTCCTGGTGCACAAAGACACCGTTCCCCCCGTTACCCAACGGCTGCTCACACAATTCAACACAACCCGCACCATCGTCCTCGGCGACTCCTCAATCATTTCAGACAGCGTGCTCGCACAATTGCCCAACCCCGAACGCATCGATGCACCGGCCGGCCTGAAACTCTCCGCCGCCATCGCAAAGTTCGCCATCGAAAGTGGCCCGAACCTCACCCACGTCAACGTCGCCGGCATCGACTCCATGATCGACGCCCTCGTCAGCGGCGCCTCCGGCCGAATCCTGCTCCTCACCCCTAAAAACCAGCTCGATCCAGACGCCGAAGATTATCTCAAAGAGCACGCCAAAAACGCGCTCCTGATCGGCGACGAAAACGCCCTGTCCCAGAAAGTTGAGGACGACATCTGTAATGCCCTCAACAGCCCCCGACAATAACACCCACCACCGGCCCGGAGCTCTTGCTCCGGGCATTTTTGTATGGGCCTTCTATACATTTTAGCGTTTTCACAAAAACCGCCGCACACTTTGTATATGCGCCAAACTTTGTATGTGCGTCTGAACCAAGTTTTTTTGGAAACGAAAATTCTGGCCCGGCCAGAATTCGTGGAATTGTAGAAATGTACAGGACCGGCCGGCCTGGACAGAACAGTTCTTGAAAAGACATGAAAATTATAGAAATTTCTACATTTTCAGAATTTTCTATAATTTTCTGCCAGAATTTTTG
>JBEBUW010000084.1:0-19898 GCA_040393065.1 Lujinxingia vulgaris
CCCCCCCCCCCCCCCCCCCCCCCCCCCCCCCCCCCCCCCCCCCCCCCCAAAATGGAAAATCGGTGTTGTGGGCGGGGTTGAGAACAGTGCCGATCACCCATTTCGATGATCGGTGTCAATATGGATAGACGTTTTGGGAGAATTTGGGGTCTGGGAGTGGGATGGTAACGGGGCGAAAATGAGGGGTTTTGGTTGTGGGTGGGGGTGGCAACGGGGATGAAATATAAAAACACTGAATGGATGCGGGGGTGAAGTGCCGGGTTTTTGGGGAGCGAGATGAATTTGATGGGGTGGTAACGGGGTGAAAAATGAAGAATCGGTGTTGGGGGTGGGGTTGAGGTTGATGACGGACACCGATTTCGATGATCGGTGTCGATGTGGAAGCGGGTTTTGTAGGCGCTGGTGATGTTGGGGGTGGGGGGAAAGGGGGTGGAGATAAGGGAAATCGCTTTTGGCGAGGGGGGGATAGCGGGTTGTCGGAATCGATTTGGGTGTTGGGGGTGGGTGGGCACCAGGTTATTGCGGTGCGGTTACTCCCCAAGAGACGATGACGTGGTTGGGGTCGGTCAGTGCAGGTCCGAGTTGGAGGGTTGGGGTCTGGGTGCGAGCAGCCTTGTGGGCGTCGCGGGTGACGCGTGGGGTCACGTAGTCTTGTAGTTCTTTGAGCGAGATCTGGCTGTCGCCGTTGGCGTCGGCAAAGGCAAAAGGCGCACGCGAAGCCGCGAAGGCGCGAATTGCCGCGAAGGAAAGGCAAAGTAAAAGTACAGCAAAGGCATGTCTCTCGCGAAGCCGCGAAGGAAAAGGCTAAGAAAGGCTAAGAAAGGCTAAGAAAAGCAAGGGGGCTTAAATCGGCGCATTGAAGCTGTAATACAGGGTGTCGGCGCGCCAGTTTCCGTGGCCCTGGCCGATGTTTTTATAATCATCGATCAGGCGCATGCGGCAGACGAATTTGGCCATTTTGTAGCCTAGTTGTGATTCGACGCGCAGACGAAGCGGGGCGCCAAAGTCCTCGGGTAGTGGTTGCTGGTTCATGGAATAGGCGAGGATTGTCTGGGGGAAGCGTCCCTGGTGAAGGTCCAGGACGGAGTAGAAATTGCCGACCTGCTGGCCTTCGTCCTCCCATTTTTCGTCGAACGTCTCGAAGAGGATATAGCGCGCTTGCTCGGTGGGTTTGCAGAGATCGAGCAGCGTCGCTACCGCCACGCCCTGCCACTCGGCGATGTAGCTCCATCCCTGGATGCAGCAATGCCGGGTGATCTGGTTGGCGGCGGGAAGCTCGCGGAGTTGCTCGAGGGTGAAACTCAGGGGCGTTTCGACCAGGCCGGTGACTTCGAAGCGCCAGTCTTTGAAGTCTTTGGTGAGTAAGTCCTGGTAGGCTTCGTTTTTGGGAGGGCGGCCGTTGACGCGGGGGGCCGGGGAAATCTGGGAGCGGGTATAGTCCTGGCGGGAGCGAAGGCGACTCAAGAACAGGTTGCGTGCCGGGTCCACGATTCGCATCAAGAGGTGCTGGATTTTGCGGGGTGATTTCAGGGATGCGCGGGTCGCCCAGACGTGGATCGCGGCGATGATGGCAAGGCCTGTGAGTCCAACCCAGGTCGCGGTGGTTTGATCGGTTGTGGTTGGATTTGTGATGCCGAGAACGATCTTGGACATTTCGTGGCCGAATCCGTGCGCGATGACGATGGCGACGTGATGGATGATAAATGCTGCGAAGAGAATGAGTCCGACAAAATGCAGGCTGCGAGCGGCCTGGCGGCCGCCGAAGAGTCGGGTGTACCAGGGAAAGCGGCCGCTGACCGCCGGCGACATTGCGATTCCGGTTAAGATTTGCAGCGGGGCGAGGATGAAGAGAACGCCGAGGTAGGTGAGTTGTTGGAGTGGGTTGTAGTGGCCGGTTTCCGGCGGCATGCGCAGGCTCAGGTAGGTGACTAGCGTGTCGAAGGCTTGCGGGAAAATGTCCCAGGAGTGTGGAATCAATTGCTGGATCCGGCCGCTGAAAATCATCAGAAGCAGGTAGAGTACGCCGGTGAGAATCCAGCCGAAGACTGCTGTGAAATGCCAGTAGCGGCCGATGCCCAGGTGGTCGCGGCCGGGCAGGGCGAGCCAGGGGGAGTAGGGTTCTTTTTCGTCCTCGGCGGTCCACAGGGTATCGGTTGGCATTTTTTTGCGGGTAAAGCGCAGCCACTCGCTTCCGGGGCGGCATGCGTCGTTCCAGTACAGCATCGGGTGGCCGCCGAGGATTTCGAAGCCGCTGCGCATCAGGAGCGTCAAAAACAAGATGTTGGCGACATGGGTCAAACCGACCCATATCGGGTAGCTCAATTCGGGCATGGTTTGGGGCTCGTTTTAGGGTTTCGACGGCGACGTGAGTTTGCGTAGATCGTGGTTGGACCAGGGCGCACGCACACCCGGGCGCGCGATGCTCAGGTAGAGGGCGAGCGTGGGGCCATAAACCAGGGCATAGGCGACGATGCCTTTGCTCAGTTGGCTTTCAAGGTCGAACCAGGATTTTAAGTCGGGATAAAGCGTGGGTAAGACAGCGAGAAAGCTGACTTCGTAGAGTACAAATCCGAACATGGCTCCGTAGGCGAGCAGCACCCAACGCCGGGCGCTTAGCTGCCAGGCGATTGAAAGAAGTGCGGCAAAAATAGCGCCGAACAGGATCGAGAGCAGCAGATGTATGCTGCTCCCGATGAGGATCACGGCTCCGTTCGGCATCGTCTGGACATTTTGTGGGGAGCCGAAGATCAGCGCAGATACCAGGCGAAACGGTGTGAGTGCGCTTTCCTGGAATGCTGCGGAGATGAGAAGTTGTACGAGGCCCAGGGCGAGTCCGGCGACCAGGCCGGCCAGCGCTCCGTGTTTGCGAATTGCGGCCCAATCGCGTTCTTCGACAATGATTCCGACGTCCATGCCATCCTCCGCCCGCTGTTATTGATTGCTGAGATGGCCAGAGCTTAGCCACACCTGATATTCATTCAAGGTGCGTAGAGCGGGATGAGGGCGGGGGATGGGGGAAATGCAAAGGCAAAAGGCGCACGCGAAGGCGCGAAGGCGCGAATGGTCGCGCATTGTTGCGAAGGGAAGGAAAGGAAGAAGGTGTGGTGGTTGGGAGGGGATGGGGCAATTCAGGTTTTGCAGGTGTAGGGGGACATGCAGCGGCCGTTGGTGCCACATTCGGTGTCGGTGTTGCAGCGGATGGCGGGGTTGTATTCGCAAAGTTTGCCGTAGAGGGTGTAGGGTTGGCAGGCGTCGAGGCCGCCGTTGACGCAGCCGCCGATGTAGAGGGTGGGGGTGGTGTCGTGGGTGAATTTGCAGAACTGGCCTTTTTTGAGGCCGCACTGGCCGTAGAAGACGCCGCTGCCGTTGGTGCCGGCGCGTTGGGCGTTGCACTGGTAGGCGTAATCATCGCAGCCTTTGGTGTAGCCGCTGTAGCCGCTGCCTGGCTCGGGAAAGAAGGTTTCGCAGGGGGCACCCCATGCGCCCAGCGATGAGCAAAGGCGGGTGTTGTTGTCGTAGTTTTCGCAGATGCCGGTGATGCAATCTGCGTCTTCTGTGCAGGACTCATAGGGGATTCGGGTGCCGACCATTCCGCAAAGCTCGCCGTCGGGGGTGCGCAGGCATTGTTCGGATTCTTGCTGGCAGTCCTGGCGTTTGAAGGAGCAGGTTTCTTGTTCGGCGCAGGTATTGAAGGGCTGGAGCCAGGAGCCCCAGGTTTTGGCGCTGGTGCAGCGCAGGTTGTTTTCGCAGCCTTCGTTGGCCAGGCAGGGGGAGCCCAGGGCGCCGTCGGTGCAGAGGGAGCGGCAGTCGGGATCGGAGCAGTAGCGCTCGCATTTCAGGGCGCCGGCGCAGTCGGTGGAGGTCGTGCAGGGGCTACCCATGTCGCCGGATTCGCAGCGTTGGTTGACGCAGATTTCGCTCTGGCAATGGGCTGCGTCGGTGCAAAAATCGCCCTTGTTGCCGGCGCTGCAGCGTCCGGAGACGCAGATGTTGGAGGTGCAGTGTTCGGGGATGGTGCAGGAATCGTCCAGATTGCCGGCGCTGCAGCGTCCGGAGACGCAGATGTTGGAGGTGCAGTCGGCGGGAGATGTACACGGGCTGTTGTTGCTTTTGTCGGTGCATTGTTTTTGCGCGCAGCTTTGGGACTGGCAGTGTTCGTGGGCGGTGCAGGCGTCGCCGAGGCGTCCGGCGGTGCACTGGTTGTTCATACAGATTTGTGACTGGCAGTCGGCGTGGGTGGCGCAGGGTTGGCGTTCGGCGCCGGTGGATTTCTGGCAGGTTCCGGCGGCGCAGACGTAGTTGGCGGCCGTTTCGGGGCCGGGGCCGCAGCCGTCGGTCGGGGTGCAGGTGGTGTTGGGCGAGGCTTTGCAGCGGCCGGTTTCGCGGTTGCAGCGATAGGACTGGCATTCGTTGTCGGCTGTGCAGCTTGCGCCGTCGGTGCGTGAGTGGTTGGCGTAGCAGGCTGCGAATTCGCGTCCGTCGTAGGCGGCGCAGAAAAGGCCGGGGCCGCAGGCGTCGATGCCGTAATCCAGGCAACAGCGCTGGGACAGGCCGGCGACAGGGTCGAGGCCTTCTTCTTCGCAGCGGGCAGGATCGAGGTCGGGGACATCGGGTTCGGTGTCGGGGTTGTTGGCGTCGTCGGTGTGGTGATCGGCGTCAAGTTGGCCCACATCGGATTGGTTGGAGCGATCGGCGCGGCCTCGGGAGTCGCCGCATGCGGCCAGGGCCAGGGTCAGGGCGAGCAGTAACAGAAGGTATGTGGAGAGGTCGTGGAGGTGTCGGGAGAGGGGGGACATGGCGGTTTATCGGGTGTTGTGGGTTGGGATAGTACAATGAGCATTGGTGGCGGGATTATAACGTAGTTTTTGGGGGGAAACAAACGTGGTGGGTGGGAGGGAATTGGGTGGGAAAGGCGAGGAAGTGCAAAGGGGGTGTCTCTCGCGAAGGCGCGAAGGCGCGAAGGAAAAAGCAAGGACAGGCTGAAGGAAGGCAAAGAACAAAGAGCGATGGGGAGAACGTGAAAAAAAGGGAGCAATCGTCAGGGTAAGTAGGGGGGAGATTGGGCTTAGAGCCAGCGGCGTGTTTGTTGTTGGTAGGCTTTGTATTCGGGGCCGAAAAGGTGGGTGAGAGCGCGTTCTTCGGGGAGGATCTGGAAGCGGGTCATGTAGAGAATAAAGGCGGGAAGTATGAGGAGGGCGAGGCCGTTGGCGAGCCAGATGGCGAGTGCGAGGAGGGCGAAAGCGAGTGCGGTGTACATGGGGTTGCGGGAAATGGCGTAGATTCCGGAAGTGACGAGGGTGGAGGCGTCGTCGGGTCGGATGGGGTTGACGGTGGTCTTGGCGCGGACGAAGGAGCGGACTGCGCCGAGGCCGATGATGGCGGCTGGGATGAGGCAGAGGATGGGGAGGCCAATGCGGAGGGCGGCGGGGATCGGGAAGGGCGGGGCGATGAGGCGGGTGGCGAGCATGAGGAGGGCGGAGATGATGACGAGGAGGACGGGCGGGATTTTTAGTTCGAGGCCGGAGGGTTGGTTCTGTGTCATGGGATTGTCTGTAGAATAAAGGTGATTTTGGAAATTGGCTCTAGAAATGCAGGGTACAGGCGTGAGCTGGGGATGCACAAGCAGGAGTGTATTACGAGTGGATGGGAAGGGAATTGGAAAAAATCATGGTGCTTGTGTGGGGGGGATGGTTGTTTATACTGCGCGGCGCGAAGTGGGTGGTTTTTATCGGTTTTGGAGCGAGTGAAAAGGTATGGCAGGGCTTGAGGATATCGACGATTTGATCGGCTTGTGCGCGGGGTTCGGGTTGCAGATCCGGGGAGCAGAAGTGGCGGGGGATGTACTGCAGTTGGTGCCGGTGACGCTGGAGAGTTTGCCGGGCGCGGCGGTGCTGGGAGAAATCGCGGAGGCGTTGAAGCCGCTGGGATACAGGTATGTGACGTTGGATATATCGTCGGATTGGGAGGGGCAGGATGCATGAAGTGAGTGAGATTCCGGTGTCGGTTCGGGAGAAGATGGACGCGATTGTGGCGGAAATGGCGGGGATGGGGCGCATGGTGGTTGCGTTCAGCGGCGGGGTGGATTCGAGTCTGGTGGCGGCGTTGGCGTACAAGGCTTTGGGGGAGCAGGCGTTGGCGGTGACGGCGGTGAGTGAGACGTTGGCGGGCCGGGAGCTTGAGGAAGCGCGGGAGATCGCGCGGGAAATCGGGATTCGGCACGAGTTCATCAAGTTCAGTGAGCTGGACGATCCGCGATTCCGGGAGAATACGTCGTCGCGGTGTTTTTTTTGTCAGTCGATGCGGTTTGAGGAAATCCGCAAGATTGCGGAGAGCGTGGATTGTGATGTGCTGGCGTCGGGCACGAATCAGTCGGACACGGGGGATCATCGGCCGGGGTTGGAGGCGATGAAGATCCAGAAGGTGTATCAGCCGCTTTTGCGCTACGAGGTGACAAAGGAGGAAGTGCGGCAGATGGCGCGCGAGCTGGGTTTGAGCGTGTGGAGTAAGCCGGCGATGGCGTGTTTGTCGTCGCGGATTCCGCATGGTTTGGAAGTGACGGTCGAGCGATTGCGGCGGATTGAGCGCGGCGAGGAGGTTTTGCACGGGCTGGGGTTTGTGCAGTATCGGGTGCGCGATCATGATGGGCTGGCGCGGCTTGAGATCGCGGTGGAGGAGCTGGATCGTGCGCTTGCACCGGGGATGTTGATGCAGCTTGTGGCCGGCGTGAAAGCGGCCGGTTTTGAGGCGGTTTGTCTTGATATGAAGGGCTTTCGTTCGGGAAGTCTGAATCCTGTAAAGAAGAAGTGAAGTATGAGCGAGCGTATTCGCAAGATGTTGCAGCAGTTTCGGGAAGGCGAAATCGAAGAAGAAGAGATTTTGCAGCGGTTGGTGCGGCAGCCGTTTGAGGAGCACCTGATCGGGCGGTTTGATCAGACGCGGGAGGCGCGCACGGGGATTCCGGAAGCGATTTTTGCGGAAGGCAAAGATCCGCAGGCGGTGCTGGAGATTTTTGAGGATTATCTGGCGCGCGACGAGTTTTTGCTGGCGACGCGGGTGACGCCGGAGATTTTGGCGGCGCTTGAGCCGATCCTGGACAGGCTGCATCACTTTGAAAAAGCACGGATTGTTTCGACGACGCAGCCAGAGATCGATGCGCGGCGAAAGACAGTGCTGGTGTTGTCGGCCGGTGCGCTTGATCGGCGCGTGGCCGAGGAGGCGCTGGTGGTATCGCGTTTGTTTGGCAATCCGACGGAACTGATCGCGGACGTGGGCGTGGCGGGCGTGGCGCGGATTGCGCCGGAGCTCGGCAGGTTGGACGCGGCCGGCGTGCTGATCGTGGTTGCGGGGATGGACGGCGTGTTGCCGACCTTTGTGGGAGGTTTGGCCAGGCAGCCGGTGATTGCGGTGCCGACGTCGGTCGGGTACGGGGCGAGTTTTGGCGGCGTGGCGGCGTTGTTGACGATGCTCAATTCGTGCTCGCCGGGGACGGCGGTGATGAATATCGATAATGGTTTTGGGGCGGCGGTGCTGGCGACGAAGATCAATCAGTTGATTGTGGATCGTGGGGTGTAGGTGATTGGGTGGTTTGCGGTGTGTTGGGTAGAGGTGTTGGGTGGTTTGATGCGTGGTGGGTAGAGGAATTGGGTGGTGCGCAACGTCACACCCCCGGTTTCACCGGGGGCTAGGAATACGCTGCGCTACGCACGGACTTCGTCCGGCTCCGCGGGTGCACCATCCGATATCCAAACGCACGCACCGCGGAGCCGGGTGAAACCCGAGCGGAGCGCGCTTCCGTTCTAGCCCCACGTGAAACGTGGGGTGGGGACGTTTCGAACCGTGGATTTTGCTGTGTTGGACGTTTCGAACCGTGGATTTTCGGTGTTGGACGTTTTGAACCGGGATTTTGGATGTTGGGTATTGGTTTTCGGATTGTAAATAAAGGGTTGTAGCGATGCATATACATCTGGATTTGTTGGGTGGCCTGGCGGGTGACATGTTTCTGGCGGCGGCAATCGATGCAGGTTTGGTCGATGTTGCGGCGCTGGAGGCGGACTTGCAGACGTTGGGGTTGGGGCGTGGCATTCGGATCGTGATGGAGCCGGTGATGCGGGGCGCGATTGCGGGGACACACATTCGGTTTGAGGGGTGGGATGCGGAGGCGGAGGCGGATCATCGGCATTTGACGACGATTGTGAAGATGATCGAGGAGAGCGGGCTTTCGGATGGGGTGAAGGCGCGGGCGAAAGATCTGTTTTATGCGCTGGGTCGGGCGGAGGCAGAAATCCACGGCATGGAGCTTGAGCGGGTGCATTTTCATGAGGTCGGTGCGGTGGATTCGCTGCTGGATTTTGTGAGTGCGGCCTGGATTATCGAGCAGGTGCAGGCGACGTGGTCGGTGGGCGATGTGCCGGCGGGGCGAGGGACGATTGAGACGGATCATGGGACGATTCCGGTGCCGGCGCCGGCGACGGCGAAGCTGTTGGAGGGGTTTTCGATCCAGTATCGGGATGTGGAAATGGAGTTTGTGACGCCGACGGGGGCAGCGATCTTGCGCGGATTGTTTCCGCAAGGTGTGGCGTCGTCGGGCGGGGCGCGTGGTGTGTTGCGCGCGACCGGGTTTGGTTGTGGGACGCGGGATTTGAAGGTGATCTCGAATGTGGTGCGGATGGCGGTGCTGGATGCAGGTGCGGCCGATATGCGTTCCGAAGAAACAGGTGGGCTGGAGCGTGATGTTGTGTGCCGGATTGCGACGGAGATCGACGACATGAATCCGGAGATTCTGGCGCAGGTGGAGCGGATTTTGCTCGAGGCCGGTGCGCTGGATGTGGTGCGCGATGCGGTTGTGATGAAAAAGGGCCGGCAAGGTGTGCGGTTGACGGTGCTGGGGTTGCCGGAAGATCGCGACAGGCTGGCGGAGATCGTGTTCAGGCAGACGACGACGTTCGGGGTGCGGATCGATCTGGTGGAGCGGCTGAAGCTGGAGCGCGAGATCCGGGTGGTGGAGACGCGTTATGGTTCGGCGCGGGTGAAGCTCGGGTACCTGGACGGGCAATTGCTGAAGACTACACCGGAATTTGAGGATTGTGCGAAACTGGCGGAGCGGGCCAATGTGCCGGTAGCGGATGTTTACAGGGCTGTTGAACAGGCGGGCGAAAAGATTTCGTAGGGTGAAAAGAGCTGTTTGGGGGGCAAATGAGCTCGTGAGTTTTTGGCTTGAAGCAGGTACAACTGCTTGATTTCACGATAGATAGCGGATTTTGGCAAATCTATTGAACACTTGCGAGGAGCATGATACACACCGCCTCAAGTTCGCAAAGGAGCGGACGTAGCAAGTTTTTTAGTAGCAGAGTCCCTTGGGAACCTGGGGCTTGAAAGTTGGCGCAGGAACTACATTTGGACATGAAAATGATGAAAACGCGTAATCTCTTTTTTGCTCTGGTCGTAGGTATCGCACTTGCGACTGTTCCCCTGGCTGGTTGTGGTGACTCGACCGACGATCCGTCCGCAAACAACAGCAACAATGTAAACAACGTCAACAACGCCAATAATGACGACAAGCAAGATGTTGGCGGTAATAATAACGGTGGCGAAGACACCAACAACGGTGGCGAAGACACCAATAATGGTGGTGAAGACACCAACAACGGTGGTGAGGATACCAATAACGGTAATAATGGTGGTGGCGATGACTGCGAATTGAACACCACGTTCCACGGCCAGATCGGTGGTTCTCGGGATCATGAAGGTGGAACTTTCTCGACTACTCCGTATACCGACGATGCTGGCATTCAGGCCGTTGTGGATGCAGTTGCTTCGACAGGAAAGACAACGCATGAGCCCCCCTTGAAAATTACGGGTGCAAGAGTTGTTGCAACAACTTTCTCGCCCCATTCCAATAAAACGTTCTGGCTTCAGGATGCAAATGGTGGAATTCAAACCTATCTAGCTTCAGATGCCGGCAATGTGAAAGTCGGTCAGAAAGTTAGTTTTGATGTTGTTACAACAGGCGTAAATCGTGGCCACGCTCAGATTACGGAGATTGCCAATTTCGTAATCGAAGAAGATACCGGCCCTGTGTATGTGCAGGATAAGACGGGTGTGACGCTTACCGATGATGATTACCTGACGATGGTTCGTATTGGTGGAACGCTGAGTGATAAAACTTATTGCGATCGGCTTGTGGATGGCGCACCTGATCCTTCGGTAAACAACCCTGCCTATTGCTATTCATTGAATCATGGTGGTTCAGAGGTATTGTTCCGTAGCAAATCTGCCTTCTTAGATAACGGTAAATGCGTAACGTACGTTGGCCCACTGAGTGCTGACCTCGGACCTAAGGCGGACGGCGTTACGAGTCTGACGCTTCAAGCGGATTCGATTAATCACGATTGGCACTACGCAGTTCGTGACGATCTGTAAGAAATAAACAAAAAGCCGATCTCGCCAGTGCGGGATCGGCTTTTTTGTGGATGAATGGCTGTAGGCGTGCACGCCCCGAATTGTAGTTTTCGTCGTAGCGGTATTCGTAAAGAGGCAGTGGAACGATGAATTGCAGAGCAGTGAACCGTCGAACGCTTAGGCATGGTTCGTGGAAGTATCTTGTTGCGTTGGGCATCCTGCTTGGTGGGTGCGTCGAGACGCAGTCCGGGGCAGATCCTGGAGAGTTTTATGATCCGGGCAGCCGGGTCGAAGTCAGTGAGCCGATTGCCTTTACTGACGTTCCTTATGATTTTACGGGGCCGACGCCGATCGCAACGTTGCTGGGATTGTTTCCCACCAATGACTTCGTCTGGTACGGGCTGGCAAGCGATAGTCCGTATGCGCATTCGGGCAATTGCGATCCGAGTCGTACACAGCCGACGATTCCCAAGCTTTTGACGGAGCTTCCGGCGACGATCGAAGGCGTGGTGACGTTGCATCCACGCTATTTCCAGAAGATTGCGGTCTGCGGAAGCGATGAGCGTTATTACGGCTCGTATATCCTGCAAGATTCCTCGGGTGGGATCCTGGTGTTGAAGGATTCGCGTATCGCCGATTTTGACTACGGAGATCGGGTTCGTCTACGTGTGCGTGGCATCGTGAAATACTTTGAAACGCGTGCCGTGCTTGTTTACGACGAAGAAGAGGTTTTGACTGATTTTCGTTCGCCGGAGCCGATTTATTACGAGGAGGTTACGAGTAATTTCGTAGCGTCTCACTCGGGTAAGGTCGTGCGTGTTCGTGGCCGCGTGATCGGTGAGCCGGATAATCAAAATTTCAATGAAATGAAGCTCGAGTCGCTGGATACTCCCGGCGTAGAGTGGATCGTATCCATCGATAAAGAACTTGGGAATCGGGGCGTATCGCCAAAGCTCGGCGAGTCGATTGAAGTGACCGGTCCGGTGCTGGATTCTTATGGATTACGAATTTTTGTAGCAAGTTTGGGACAGTTGGAGTGGATCAACCCGTGATTTCTGTGGAGAGAGCCGTTGCATCGAAGCATGGTGCCTTGCAAAGCCTCTCCTATCGCAAGCGCGCATACGCATAATTAAGGAAGACTCGAGTGATGAACGAAAAGTCGAAGAAGTTTTTTGTGGCTGCCCTGTGTCTGGGTGTGTCGCTTCCCTCTCTGGCATTGGCGCAAGACGAAGCTGTCGTAGAAGAGCCGTCTGTTGAAGCAGAAAGTCAGCTTCTGGCTGCGGAAACAGCGCCGTCTCCTGCTCCGGCTCTGGAAAAAGCCGAGCCGATTCCGTCTCCGGGCGCAACCGGCACGGAAGTTGCGCCGCTGGCAGAATTTGTCGTGGCCGAGGACGATATTGTAGCGGCGCGCACAGTAGATTGGGGTGTTCGTCTGGATGCGGAGGGTTACAGCTCGGATAACGCGAGTTTTCGAAAGCTCGATGAAAGTCGCGGCGATCAGGAGCAGCGCGAAACCGACGATCGGCACACGTTTGGTGTGACGCGTTTGAGTGCGCGTCTGGGCTATGACGTTGTGGACGACGTGACATTTCGCTTTGCCGGAAGTCATTCGGGTATGTGGGGCAGCAGCCAGCTTGGCGGCAGCGACATGGTCGGTGGATTTTTTCAGGTTCGCGATCTGTCGGTGAACTGGGCGGCTGTTGATCAGGACGCGTTTGGTCTGGATGTGCATATGGGACGCGTGCCGTTTTCGATTGGCGGCGCAGCGCGTGACTATTTCTTCAGTGATTCGGTGGACGGCGTGGTGTTGAATGCGCGTCTTCCGAGTGAGCTTGGAAACTTGCGGATTCTGGCGGTGGATTTTGCCGCGGCCGTTGCGCGTCCGGACAGTGTGAACTTTGGAAACTGGCCGTCGAACCAGCCCAAGCTGGTGCAGAATATGCGCGGCGATACCAATACGCTGCGTTTTGGTGGTGTGTACGAGAACACCAGTCTTTTAGACGGGCTTGAGCTTCGCGCCTTTGGTTTCTATTCCAAGGTTGGAGCTGGTGGCACGGGTTCGGATCGTACGCATCATGGAACGCTGGCGAACTTCTCGGACAACGACTTTAACTGGCTTGCCGGTGCACGCGTGGGCTATTTCCACGAGCTGGGTGCGCACACGGTGGGCGCGTATGGTGAATTTGCCCGGGCCGGAGGAATCGACCGCAAGGATACCAACATCGGTTATCATGACGTCGTGATCGAAGGTAATGCATTCGGCGGCGCGCTGGTCGGTGATTTTCTGTTCGCGGACAAGTTCGAGGTCGGCGCGCTTGTGCAGTACTTCCACTCGGATGGTCCGAAGTACGGTGCTGACGGTCAGCAGTTTGCGCATGGATTTGTTGGATTCAAAGGCAGCTATGCCGGTGGTCTGAACATGGCCAGTTATGCAGGCTGGCGTCCGACCGCTTACCTGGGATCGGGCGGCGTGCATCAGTCGCCGCATGATCGTCGTCGTGAGTCTGGAACGCAGATGCTGCACGGCAGCCTGCGCCTGGGGCTGGTGGATTCGGTCAAGCTCGACCTGGGCGTGTGGCACTTCGTTGATACCGGTTCGACCAACTTGAATCTGAACGATGTGGCGACAATCGCGGATCGTCTGCCGGCCGGCAGCTCGCAGGATGATCTGGAGGCGCAGGAACGTCTTGGGAAAACGCTGGGTACGGAGTTGAACGCACGCGTGAGCTACAAGCTGAGCAATGTTCTTGGTTTCTACGCGACAGGCGGCATTTTCCTGCCGGGTGATTTCTACGGCATCGAAGTTACGCGCAAGGTTGGAACGTCACGTGGTAGCGACGATCTCCAGAATTTCTGGGCCGTTGCCATCGGAACAAGCCTCGAGTTTTAAAGGATAATTCGTATGCTCGGTCTTCGAACGAATACATTGTTGGTAGTGTTGGTCGCTGCAGGTCTGGGCCTGGTTGCCTGTAACGAAGTCGATCCTGGCAGTTCTGAGGAGCATCCGCTGATCCGCTGGGGCAGTGAAGAAGGGGAGCCTACGAGCGCAGAGCGCGGCAATGTGATGATCAACGAGATCAACTTTGCCGGCAGTGTGAAGGATGATGGCTCCTATGATCCCGATGATATTTTCATTGAAATTTTGAACAAGCAGCCGCGCCCGATCAATATAACGGGCTGGCGCTTGAATATCGGCGGCGATTTTGAGCGCAGCTACCGGATCCCGGCGAATGACAGAAGTATTTCTCCGAACGATTATTTTGTGATCGCGAAAAAGCGTGACGGTGCGTTTGCCGATATTGCGGATGTTTTCATCGAAGATCTGCAGCTTGGTAAGCGCGCGGTGTATGTGGAACTGCGTGATTTTGACAATCGTTTGATGGAATCGGGCGGCCATAAGCGGCTGCCGGTTTTCAGTGGCGGCTACGATCTGGTGACATCGCGTTCGATGGAACGTGTGCAGGTGCTTTTTGGAAACCGCGGAGAAAACTCGCGTAACTGGCACACGTATTCGGACAATGTTGGCTTCCCGACGATTACCGATGGCTATCGCAAGTATACTCTGGCCAGTCCGGGAGCGGCGAACAGCGCAGATTATTCGGGCAGCACGACCAGCGGTACCTTTGAGTGAGATGTTCATGATTCAGGTTGATGAAAAGAAAGTTTCTCGTGCGGGCCGTCGTCGATGGCTGGCGGTCTGCGTGGCCGCTGTGCTGGGCGCCAGCCTGCTCACAGGCGCACCAGGTAAGGATGTTCGCGCTGCTGAGCCTGATTCCAGTTCACAGGATGGATGGATTTCTAAGGTTGAGTTTCAGGCCGGCAGCCATGCAAGTGGCGCGGAACTGCGTACAAAGATTGTGGCCGATATCAACAAGGCGCGTGTGCGTGTCTGGGCGGCCCTGATGCATCTGGAAGATCCGGCGATTGCAGACGCGCTGGTCTCTGCTCACAAGCGCGGCGTGGAAGTGCGCATCGTTGCGGACGAAGATCATAAGGGCGATGTCGGCTTTGGAATGCTCGAAGCGGCAGGCATTACGCCGGTGTATGGTGATGGCGAACTTGCCTATTTGCCAGATCCGACGATGACACCGCTTCTGGAGTACTGCCAGCGGCGCGAGGATATGGTGTCTTGCACGCGTGGTAGCGTCGAGCCGGGCGATATTGCCGGGATGATGATTCGGGCCGGTAATTTCAACCTGATGAGTCATACGTTTTTCGTGATCGACGAGATGCAGGTCTGGAACATTACGACGCCGCTGACGAGCAAGTCGACGTACTGGCTCGGCTTTAAGATGTTGAATGAGGAGATTGCGCGGGCTTTTGAGCGCGAGCATCGCCAGATGCATGGCGGTGTGTTTTCGACCACGCTGAGCATTTACAATGGTCCGCTCAAGTCGAATATCCAGCGTACGCCGTTTTATAATACCGATCAGGGCGCGATGCGGATTCAGTTCAATCCGCAGGAGCGCTTGATCAAAAACGTGATCGATGAAGTGTTCCGGGCGAAAGCCTCGGTGTTCGTCATGACCGAAGATCTTTCGGATCCGTTTTTGCTCGATGCTCTGGAGTACAAGAAAAACAACGGTTTCGATGTCAAAGTTGTGATTGGCAACAGCCAGGGACCGTCGATGCAGGCGCGGGTGGATGCGCTGGGCGCCAAAAAAGTCGCGTCCAACGTCGGGTATTTGCCGACGATGATCATCATCGACCACAGCCGCGATCGGCGCGGAAAACTCAATCCGCGGATCGTGCAGCTTTTGAGTCATCCGTTGTATCGCACGGCCGCGTTTGAGGTGGAGTACCGCACGCCTGATGACGTGGTGCGCTGGTATCGATCCGACAGTTTTGTGGATGGCAATATGTTTGAAATCCTCGAATTCGGAAATCAGCGTGTTGCGCAGAGCACAGACAAATTGCCGGCGGAAAGCTTTCTTACGATCTGGGATCAAGTATGGGCAGGTGCACAATGATGACTTCGGGAATGGATAAGCGTGTGAAGAAAGCCGGCTGGGTGCACCGCTTGATGTTGCTGGCAGCGATTGCGCTTGCACTGCCGTTTTCTGGTTGTCTGGAATTCAGCGATGAAGCGCAGCAGCAGTTGAACCAACCGGTTGTGGATGTGTTTTTTAACGCTCCGGGAACGCGGGAAGGCTCGCAGCGCAATCGTGCGCCGAGTGATTTCATTGTTGAGCGTATCGACAATGCGACCGATTCGGTCGATGCCGCCGTCTACGGATTTAACCATCGCGATATCATCGCAGCGTTGATTCGCGCGCATTTGCGCGGCGTGAAGGTTCGCATCGTCGGGCACTCCGGCTCGATCGGGCATTCCTCGGGCTACGACGCGATGGAGGATTATCGGATTCCGATGCAGATGGGGAACCAGTTCCACATCATGCATGACAAGTTCTTCTTGATTGATAAGCGTTTTACCTTCGTGGGAACGGGAAATATCAGTCACTCGGAATTTGAGCGTAACTACAACAACTGGCTGTTTTTTGATTCGCCGGGGCTGACCAAAACCTTTACCAGCGAATTTGAGCAGATGTTCGAGGGGCGTTATTCGAAGACGAAATACCCGACCACCGAACCCAACTCCTTCCAGATCGGAGATACGCGCGTCGAAGTCTTCTTCTCGCCGCAAGACGACTCGATGGGTAAGGTGCTGGAAGAATTGCGCAATGTTACGCACTCGATTCACTTCACGATCTTTGCGTTCACCAAAGATCAGGTGGCCAGTGAGTTCATCAATCGGCATCGTGAATTTGAGGCCTACAATGCTTCGGTAGGCATGGCGGATGCGCCGATTCTGGAGCGCCCGAAAAAGGTTGTGGGGATTTTGGACCGCAGCCAGCTGCACGGAAACGGGCAGTACCATCAGGGATATCGTCTGCTTGCGAACGGGATCCCGATGCGCATGGATGCCAACGAGAACTCCGCAATGCCGGGTGACTATCAGGCGGGCGGCGGTCGCTTGCATGCCAAAACGATGGTTCTGGATGCTGGAACGCCCAATGCACGCGTGATCACGGGTAGCTTCAACTGGTCTTCGGCGGCGACGATTTCGAACGACGAAGTTCTGCTGGTGCTGCACGGTGAGCGCATCGCGGACGCGTACATCGAGGAGTTCGACATCATCTGGAAGCAGTCCAAAGAGCTGGCCCAGGCGATGTGTAATTACATGATCAACAAAGACGATCTGCGCTGTGCGTCGCCCAGTCAGCGGCCCAGCCTGCAGGTTCAACCGGGCGATGTCGTGATCAGTGAAGTTCACTGGGACGGCTGGAACGGCGAGCGTGATTCCAGTGATCATACCGGCAATATCCGTGATCAGTTGACCAACGATCATTTCATCGAGTTGTACAACACGACCGACGATCCGATTAACCTCTCGATGTGGACGATTACCAATGGTCATGACGTGATCATGGGATTCCCGCCGGGAACGGTGATCATGCCGAAACAGTATTTCCTGGTGCTCGATCACAACACGGTTGTGTTGTCCGAGAGCACGCCGCAGCGCGGAACGCATGCGTTTAAGAATCCGGATTTTGTGCTGAATATGGCCAACGATCCCCGGTTCCGCCGTCTGAATTTCAAGAGTGCGTTTATGGACATTGAGATTCGTGACACGATGGCGCGCACGATTGACCGTGCCGGTGATGGCGGTCCGCCGTTCTTTGGTGGTCGTCAGGGCAATACGAACTACTCCATGGAGCGTCGTATCGGCGCTGATGGCAGCGTTCCCGATGGTACGTTGCGCTCAAGCTGGAAACAGTGCTCGGCCCCTGAGGGCGGTGATAACGTAAATGATGAGTATAAGAGTTTCATCATTGCGACGCCCGGCCAGGCCAACTCGCAGTAAGCTATGCAAGGTAATCAACTTCCCCACCTGAAGACGGCGATTCCCGGGCCTCGCTCGATGGAATACGTCGATGAACTCTCCCGCACCGAGTGCCCGGCGATCACCGCACGCCGGGCACGGCGGACCCTGGAAAGCGGCGTCGATCAAGATCCCATCGTATGGAAGCGCGCGGCGGGCGCGAATGTGGAAGACGTGGACGGCAATGTCTTCGTCGATTTCACCGCTGCGTTTGCTGTGGCCGGTCTCGGGCACGGGCATCCGCGTGTGGTGGCCGCGGCGCATGCGCAGGTGGATTTGCTGATCCATGCGATGGGCGATGTGTATCCGAGCGATCGGAAGATCGAGTTTTGTAAGCGGCTGGCCGAAGTAGCGCCGGGGCGTTTGCAGCAGTCGATTCTGGGGCTTTCGGGCGCCAGTGCCGTGGAGGCTGCGCTGAAGACGGCTGCGATGCACACGGGCAAACCGGGTGTGGTCGCGTTCTGGGGCGCGTATCATGGCTTGAGCTATGGAGCGCTGTCGGCGACGAGTTATCGGACGAGTTTTCGGGCGCCGTTTTTAGCGCAGCTCAATCGCAATGTGCAGCATGTACCGTTTCCGGACACGTATCGGCCGCCGTTCGGGTTGCCCTTCGATACGCCGCCGGAAGTTGTGGGAAAAACGTGTCTGCGGCATTTGCGCACGATTCTGGAATCGCCGGCAGCCGGTGGTGAAGGCATCGGGGCGGTGATCATCGAGCCGATTCAGGGGCGCGGCGGGGAAGTGGTGCCGCCGGACGGGTTTTTGCCGGGGCTTCGCGCGCTGTGCGATGAGTTCGGGCTGGTGCTGATCTTTGATGAGATTTTCAGCGGCTTCGGGCGCACGGGCCAGATGTTTGCGGCCGAGCACGAGGGTGTGGTGCCGGATATTCTGTGCGTGGGCAAGGGCATGGCGGGTGGTTTTCCGCTGTCGGCTGCGATTGGCACGCCGGAAGTGATGGGTTCGTGGGGAAGTTCGATCGGGGAATCGATTCATACTTCGACGTTCCTGGGTAATCCGCTGGGGTGCGCGATGGCGCATGCCGTGCTCGATGTGCTGGTCGAGGAAGACTGGCCGGCACGGGTGCAGGCCGTGGGCGAATCGTTGAAGCGGCGGCTGGTTCGTTTGCAGGAGCGTTATCCGGAGCGGATCGGCGATGTGCGCGGTCGAGGATTGATGCTGGGCGTCGATCTGGTGGTGGACCGGGCCAGTCGAAAGCCGGATGGAAAGCTGGCGCTGGCGCTGGTGGATTATTGCCGGACGCGCGGCTATCTGGTTTTGCCGAGTGGAATTTATGGCAACGTGCTGGGTATTTCACCGCCGTTCGTGATTACGGACGAGCAGATGGACGGATTCATATCCGTTCTGGACGAAGGACTTGCGAGCCTTCTGTAGAGTTTCTGGCGGCTGAAAAATATCTACAAAAACGTTGAGCCGTAGATTTCAACGAGAGTTTCAACCATGAAAGGGTTTATTCGTGCGACGATTCAGCACAGCCTGGCGTGGAGTTTTTGCGCGCTGTATGTGCCCTGCCTGATTTTGATTGCCATTGTGACGCTGGGGCGGTTTCCGAATACGGTGCATCGTCCACTGATTCGATTCTGGGGTCGGATGATGTTGCGGTTTTCGGGTGCGCGATTGGAGATTGATCCGGCGTGTGCCGAGGCGTTGCGACGTCGCGAAGCGCGTGTGATCACGTTCAATCATGCATCGAGTCTGGATGTGTTCATCATCGCGGCGTTGTTTCCGCCGGGCGGTTATGCGGTGGTGAAACGCGAAATTGTCTACATTCCGTTCATTGGCTGGGGGATTTATTTTCTGGAGTTCATTCGTCTGGACCGCAGCAACCGGGAGCGGGCGGTGGCCTCGTTGCAGGCGACGGGCAAGCGGATGCGCGAGGAAGGGTTGACGGTGTTTATTGCGCCGGAAGGAACCCGGACCAGTTCGCGGGCGCCGGCTGCATTCAAGCTCGGTGCGTTTCGGCTGGCGGAGGCTTCGCAGACGCCGATTGTGCCGCTGGTGATCGATGGCGCGGCGGAAATGTGGCCGAAAGACAAGCTGTATTGCACGGGTGGGACGATCAAAATCCGGATGCTGGAAGCGATTCCGCATGAAGAACTGGTCGGCCGCGGCGTGCATGAAACGGCGGAAGAATTGCGTGTGCGGTATGCGCGGGATCTGGGCGTGGAGCTGCGTAGGGAGCCGAAGTTGCAGGCTGCGTAGAAGGTCGCGGCAAAGGCAAAATGCGCGGCAAAGGCAAAATGCGCGGCAAAGGCAAAAGGCGCACGCGAAGGCGCGAAGGCGCGAATGGGCGCGAAGGAAAGGCAAAGTAAAAGCAAAGATATGTCTCGCGCGAAGCCGCGAGGCCGCGAAGGTTTTGGCGCGCTCGGACCGGGGAGCGATGTGGCTGCATATGTTGGGTGGTGATGTGTAGGGAGCCTGTTTCGAAATGAAAAAGGTCTGTTTTGGTGCGCAGAGGGTAGTGGTTCGGGTCGGGAGGTCTGTTTTGGTGCGCAGAGGGGTGTTTCAAAATGAAGAAGGCTTGTTTTGGCGCGCAGAGGACTGTTTCATAATGAATAAGGCTTGTGTTGGCGCGCAGAGGGGTGGGTGCGATTTGTAG
>JBEBUW010000085.1:0-19827 GCA_040393065.1 Lujinxingia vulgaris
AGTTTGTTTCGCAGGGAAATGAAGCTGTCGTTGATGTGTTTTACGGCTTCTGGTGTTACAAGGCTTTGTTGTGTCATGAGGCTTTCTTGTGTCCTTGTGAGCGCGAAATCCGAGATGCGTGCGCGGTCGCTGAAAATTAGAAGGGCCGTGAAAAGTCACCACGAATCATTAAAGAAGAAGATAAGGTGGAGAGGTAGGAATGAAGGTGTCGTCCCGGCAGTATCTGACGAAGGATTTAGCTGGCATCGGGGGGCGAATCAAGGCGCGTCCGGAGGATTTTGAGGTGGAGGAGATCGGGGCGTATGAGCCGGGCGGCGAGGGGACGCATTTGTATTTGTGGGTGGAGAAGCGTGATGCGGCCGGGGATTGGATGGCGGGTGAGCTGGCGCGTCGCTTTGAGGTTCCTCGCGGGGATGTGGGGATTGCGGGGGTCAAAGATCGGTATGCAGTGACGCGGCAGTGGGTGTCGGTTTCGATGGAGACGGCCAAGGCGCTGGATGAGACGCATGTGGTGGGGCCGATCAATGAGCAGATTACGGTGCTCAGGGCGGTGCGACACAATAACAAGCTGAAGACTGGACATCTGGCGGGGAATCGTTTTCGGGTGGTGATCCGTGATTTTGAAGGCGCGGCGGAGGAGTCGCTGGCGCGTGTGAAAGCGGTGGTCGAGCAGTTTGCGGCGCCGGGTGGGATGCCAAATTATTATGGTTCGCAGCGTTTTGGGCGGAATGGTTCGACGCTGGAGCTGGGATATGGATTGTTGAAGGGGGATGGACGCGCGAAGAAGCGTGTGGGGCGTGATGCGTTTTTGCGTCGGATGGCGATCAGTGCGTTGCAGAGCGAGCTGTTCAATCGCGTGTTGACGGCGCGTATGGAGGCGGGGCTGTGGCAGCAGGTTCTGGAAGGCGATATTTTGCAAAAGGTGGATAGCGGGGGACTTTTTGTGGTGGGGCCAGATGAAGTGGCGGTTTCGCAGGAGCGTTTTCTGGCCGGGGAGGTCGTGCTGACCGGGCCGATGTTTGGTTCGAAGATGAAGGCGCCGGCGGGTGCTGCGGCAGAATTTGAGGCGGCGGTTCTGGCGGATGCAGGCATTGAGCTCGGGGAGTTTGGGCGGCTCGGGAAGCTGGGGCTGGGGACGCGGCGTGCGCTTCAGGTGGGGCTGGGAGAAGTGGAAGTGGCGCGAGTTCCCGGCGTTTTGGGGGAAGAAGGAAGTGTTGAAGACGGGTTAGGGGAGGGGATTTTGCTTGGATTTACTCTGCCGTCGGGAAGTTATGCGACGGTTTTGCTCGATGAAGTGACAAAAACATTGAGTTTTGAGATATCTGAAGCATGATGCTTTGTTTTGCAGGTGAGAAAGTCAAAGGCAAAAGGCGCACGCGAAGGCGCGAAAACGCGAATGGTCGCGAAGAAAAGCAGTGTAAAAGCACAGCAAAAAGTGTGTCTCTCGCGAAGCCGCGAAGGGAAAAGCAAAGAAAGGCTAAGAGAAAGCAAAGATTGAAGCAGGAAAGTGTGAAAAGATGTGGGTAAGAGTTAGTGATGAGCGTGTGTTGCGAGCAGTGAAATGAGCTTAACGATTTTGAGAAGTCGAGGGAATCGTGACCAGTAATCCAGTTGAACCGTTGGCGCGTGCGGATTTTTTGAGGCTTGCGAGCGCTTGCGGGCTGCGTTTGTCTCCTACGGATTTGTTTCAGCTTGAGCGTCATAAATTGTTGTGTGCGCTGGAGGGCGGCGACGGCGTGGATACCGATGGGACGTATTATTGTACGTTGCATCTGTATGTTCTGGCGACTTACCTGGATGGGGTGCGGTCGTATCGTCATCCGTGGGCGTCGATTTCCGGGGAGCGGGAGCACGATGAGATCGAACTGGATGAGTTGGGAGCGCGGTGTCGTGAGCTGGACGAGGTTGTGTCGGGTTTGACGCAGCGGATGCGAAGCGGCGGCGAAAACGTGGCGAGTGTGCCGTCGCAGGTGATTGCACAGCTTGCGCGTGATGTTGAGCGTTATGCGCACGGGATCGATCCGTTCGGGCCGTTGTCCGGCATTGTGGATATGATGCGTGCGGATGTGGTCGAGAAATTGCGCGGCGCCGGGCGGTTGTACGGCGAGTTGCGCAGGCTTGCGGCGGGGCTTGCGGTGGTGGCGGAGCAGTTGGCCGGGCTGGGTGAGGAGCAAACTTTTGAGGGGTTGCATCTTGCAGAACGCGCGCCGGGCGAAGTTGCGGCGATTGATGAAGTCGAAGAAAAGTCGACGCGTGAGATGGTGGGCATTGGTGTTGCTGCAGAGGCTGGCGTTGTGAAGGGGCGGGTGACGCGTGTTTCGGAACCGCCGACGATTGCGATTTCGATCGATGAAGTGCCGGTGGACGATGTGCGGCGCACGCAGCTGATCGAGCGTCTGGAAGGTGCTGAGGCCGGAGTTTACGAGGCGGGCGCCGAACCGTTGGTTTTTGATGTGCTGGAAAAGGCTGTCAGCAAGGCGTCGGTTTTGCAGGAAGCCGTAGAAGAGACGTTGGAAGAGCTGGCGGCTGAAAGCGTCGATCCGATTGAGGCCGCGCTCGCGGTTGCGCGCAGCGACAGTGAAGAAAAGTGGGAAGCTGGCGAGCACGGATTTGGCCGGGAGGAGTCGGTTACATCGCGCACGATGGATTTGAGTGCGCGGCTTGAGCGCTTGCGCCGCCAGGATCGACAGGTTGCTGAGGAGCCTGTCGAGCAGGTGGAGAATGAGCAGGTGGCGCAGGTATCGACTGCGGAAGGGCTGGATCATGCGCTTTCGGATGCGTTGGACGGCGCGTTCGCGGATGTTCTGGATGGTGCGCTGGACGGGATGTTGGATGGCGCGCTTTCGGATGCGTTGGACGCGGAAGTTGGCGGCGACGAGTCCGATGAGGTTTTGCTGGAAAACGAGTTATTGGAAGAGCCTCTTTTAGAGAAAGAAGAATCGGATGCGGTTTTGCTTGAGAACGAGTTATTGGAAGAGCCTCTTTTAGAGAAAGAAGAATCGGATGCGGTTTTGCTGGAAAACGAGTTTTTGGAGGAAGACTTCGCCGCCGGTGACGAGGGGCTTGCGCTCGAAGATAGTGAGGTTCTGGAAAAAGGGCCGACGTATGCCGGTGAGGAGCTGGCGGAGAAAATTGCAGAACTGAATCGGCTTCGGGAGCAATATCTGGCTGCGCGAGCGTGGAGCCAGCTTGTGGATCTGTATGAAGATGGCATCGGTTTGTTTGTCGATAGCAATGAGCGTCAGCAGGTGTATCTGGTACTGGCGACGTTGTACGAGGTGAAGCTTGGGGAGAAAGGGCGGGCGATGGATGCATTTATTCGCGCGTTTAGCGAGGTGGGCACGGAAACGGGCACGAGCAAGGCGCTGGCAGGGATGATGCGTCTGGGACCCGATCCCGAAGTTTACCAGGGCTATGTCACCAGTCTGGAAGAGCAACTCGCCGGTGAGCTGGAGGAGGAAGAACGGCGTTATTTGCAGCGTTTTCATGCGCTTGCGTTGTTTGGGGCGGGTGAGTATCAGCGTGCGTTTTTGTTGTATGCCTCGATGCTGGCGGAAGATCCGGATGCGCATGTGAATCCTCAGTCTTTAGATGATCTGGAGCTGTTGGGGGCCGAGGTGGATGTGGAGGAAGTTCTGGATTTTTACCATGATATTCTGGAGCAAAATGTGCGTCCGGAAGTGCGTCAGTGGGTGCAGCAGCGGGTGGAGGCTCTGTAGTTTGAGGGGCTGTTTGGCCTGCAAATCCAGCGGATTATGCGGGCCGGGGATGGGTTTTGGCGGACTGGATGTTGGCTCAGGGCTGAATTTGGGGGGAAAGTCGTAGTTATTTTGACAGAAGCGGTTTTTCGCGGGTATGTTTTGGGGCTAAACTCGGCCCGGTTCATGCCCGGCGCTGAATGTAACAAGCCTGCTGGTCTGCGCGTGGAACGCATGAGCCTCCGAGGGAGAAAAAGGCGTGAAAATATGTCCGTCCTGTAATGCACGTTTGGGTGATGACGTTTCTATATGTTCGAGCTGTGAATACCGGTTCGATGCAGAAACTGGGGATGCTCGCCAGGGTGTTCAGAAAACGATGATGGGGTTGCCGGCATTGACGGATTATCAGTCGATGGCGAAGAACGTTGCGGAAGAACGGGGCAAGTCGCAGGAGTCGGGGAAATCTCCGGTTGGTGCGACGTTGTTCGGTTTGCCGGCGTTGAATTTTGCGGATGCTTTTTCTGAGCCGAGTGAGGTGTCGGATGCATCGACATCGATGATTTCGGCAGGGGATTTGAAGAAGGCACTTCATCCGGAGTTGCATCTGGCCAAACAGAAGTTAGAGGTTGCAGCCCGCGAAGAAGGTGAAGGCGCGCCAGGAGCCGGGAGCCGGATGACATCGCGGGGAATGACTGCGCCGGCTCTTGGAGACAAGCCGCAGAATCCAGAGAGTACGTTGTCGGCCGGTGCAGCTGGAAAGCCTGCGCCTGATGCTGCGAAAATGACGGCGTTTGGAATGCGTGCGCCTACGATGGCCGAGTTAGAAAAGGCCATGAGCGATGTAGCGCTTGTTTCGGGTGGGGATGCATCGCGTCCGGGAGAAGAACCCTGGATCGTCGAGGATGCGCCGCAGCGTTTGTCGGGAGAGCGTCTGGCGGAGGCGACGGATGCTTTTCGGGACTGGGGCCTTGGTGAGGAAGTGTCCAGCGAGGATGCGCACACGCAGGTCGTAAGCGCTGAAGTGTTGCAACGCAGTGGTTTTGGTGGAGACGGCACGGGCGCGCAGGCGATCGGATTTGGGGCCGAAGATTATTCGAACGCCAAGCAGACGATTATGGGGATGGCGATCGATTCGGAGGTATTTTTGGATCCGGATGCGTCGTCGGCTGCAAAAGGTGGCCCGGGTGATGACGCAACGCGTGCCGTGAAGCCCGGTGAGTTGTTTGGTGCTGGTCTGGGAGCGGAGAATATCGACGGGCTTGAGAACATTCTGGACAAGGTTCGCAGTGATACGTTGGCGCGGCAGACGACGTCGTTGAATGTGCCTTCGGTTTCTTCGACTCCGGCTTCGGGGTTGGTTCGGGTGCGGCCGGAAGTTGCGCAGGCGTCGCGTGCATCGATGAATACGCCTGTTATGCATGCAGACCCAGAATTGGTGGCTGAGACGGATGCCGGAGCTCATGAGAACCAGGCTGGTACATGGCGTGAGGCGCCGACGAGTGGAGTCTTTAAGAAATTAAAGCGGCGGTTGGCGGAGGAGGCTGCGGCTACCGAGGAGAGCGGGCTGACGGGCTCAGGCGTGTATCAGATCCGTGCTACGGATTCTGAAGTGGTTCGTGAAGATCCGTTTGGAGAGGTAGAGCACGAAGTGGCCGGGGCGTTGTCGCTGGATCAGGTGGTATCGAGTTTTGAGCCGGATTTTGGAGCGTCGCCGCTTTCGGAGATGGCTGAGGATCTGGCTTCGATTCCGATTCCTGAGATGTCCGATGCATTTGCAGGGCCGCTAGATATTCCGGAGGATTTTGCGCTGGAAGCGGAGTCTTTTGAGGCCCAAACGGGTGTTGCTACGGCGGCTGCTGAATCTGCCCAGGCGCCTGCATCTGAGGTCGAGAGTGCTGGTATTGGAGAGGTTGCGGAATCGGCTCTGGCAGGTGCAGGAATTCTGGCAGGTGCGGTGCAACCATCCGAAGATTCTGGTTTGCGTGAGGCTAGCGGAGCTGCGATGCGAGAGGATGTTGCGGCTGTCGATGTGGTGCAGTCGTCGTTTGAAGTGGCAAAGCCGGCTGTTGTTCAGGCGGAGAATGTGCCAGCGGAGAAGGTGCAAAAGGTAGAAGGAAGTACTGCGCTTCAGGAAAATGCAGGCAAGGCTAAGGCAGGTCTGAATAAGAAGGTTCTGCTGGCGATTTTGCTGGTTGTTATTGTGGTGGCCGGATTGATTCTGATGTTTTTAGGCTAAGGCTTAAAGACGTTGATGTATTCGGGAGAGATCTCGAAAGAATGAGGTTTGTTTGAAGGTTCTTGTACAGAAGTTTGGTGGTTCTTCGGTTAGCGACCTGGAACGGATTCGGCGGGTTGCGCAGAAAGTGGTTGCAACGCGGCGTGCAGGCTATGATCTGGTCGTCGTCGTTTCGGCGATGGGAGATACGACGGACGAGTTGTTGCAGATGGCGCACGAGCTTGCGCCGTCGCCGTCGCGTCGTGAACTGGATATGTTGTTGTCGGTCGGCGAGCGTATTTCGATGGCGCTTTTGTCGATGGCGGTGCAGGCAGCAGGGCTTGAGGCGGTCAGTCTGACGGGTTCTCAATGCGGCATCATCACAACGAATAGTCATTCGAATGCGCGGATTATTGATGTGCGGCCGTTTCGCGTGCAGGACGAGCTGGAAGCGGGGCGCATTGTGATTGTTGCTGGCTATCAGGGATCAAGTTATCGGCGCGAGGTAACGACGTTGGGGCGTGGCGGCAGCGATACGACGGCTGTTGCGCTGGCTGCGGCACTGGGTGCGGAAGCCTGTGAAATTTACAGCGATGTCGATGGCGTCTTTAGTGCAGATCCGCGGGTGGTGATGGATGCGCGTCAGTTGCTTTCCTTGAGTTATGAGGAAATGCATGAGATGGCGCGGTCCGGGGCGAAGGTTTTGAATGAACAGGCCGTTGAGTTTGCGCGGCTTGCTAAGATCGCTCTGTACGCGCGAAGTACGCATAAGCCGGAATCGATGGGGACCGTGATTCGGGTGGATCAGTCCGAAGCGGAAGTTGCGCGGGCTGAGGATGGATGCCCGGCGGTGGCGGTC
This sequence comes from Lujinxingia vulgaris, assembly GCA_040393065.1. Taxonomy (GTDB): domain Bacteria; phylum Myxococcota_A; class Bradymonadia; order Bradymonadales; family Bradymonadaceae; genus JACCWM01. The sequence continues at coordinate 6,773 of JBEBUW010000085.1, forward strand.
AGTCATGTCAACCGAGGGCTCTGGGTGCGTGCTGTTGAAGGCGCGGATTTGTTGATGGAGCAAGTGGGCGGGCAGGACTGCCTGGTATGTAGCTGGAAGCCGGGTGATTCATGTGAATTGTTTTTGGGTACGGAAAACAATCATGATCTTGCTGGTTTTTCGAGCGGGCTGGAAGCCAGCGGAGCGCAGGTTACGGTTGGTTTTGCCGGGCTTGTAAGCGTCGTGGGGCAGGGCATTGGTGGGCAGCCGCGCTGGATTGTCAAAGGACAAAAAGCGCTAGCCGACGCCGGGATTGTGCCGCATTCGACATCGATCAGTCTGGGGAGATTGTCCTGGATTGTGAATGAGTCGGATGTTGGTGCTGCTGCGAACGCGCTGCATGCGGCGTTTGTTGGGATTGCAGACAAGTAAGCAGGCTGTGCCTGTATGCCGCGGGACGGGTTGGTCCATTCGGGATACAGGTACAGCCGTTCACTTTTCAGGGCTGGCAGCTTGTAAGCTCTGGGGGAAATAGCAAGAAATGACATCGGCCGGCGCCTTGAAGGGGGCGCCGGCCGATGTTTTTGCCGTCTCATGTGCGAAGTAAGTCGGTGGGATAATGAGGAATATCCTGGAGGGAAACTATGGAGGGATTTTTGGAAAGATTTAAGGAGTGATGCAACCTACCTCGCACATGAGATGGCAAAAACTTTTTTGAAACTCTGAAACCTCGTTGCTGAAAAGAACCGTTTCCGAAGTGTAGCATCATTGAAACTTTCAGTATATCCGGTTTATTCCGATGCGGCTGTAACATTTGTGAAAATTTATTTTCGCGTTCGTTGCCGCCGCGTCGTGAGTGTAAATTACACCGTTGGTGTAATTAGTCAAGTATACTGTAACTCCGAAATGCAAATAATTTAAAAAAAGTTGGTTTGCGTTAAAAAATCACGAGAAAAGGTGAAATAACTGCGTTTTTTTCGGTCAAGCGTCAATAATGGTTCCATTGTAGGGAGTTGATTTTGATCGGTCAACCGATGTGGCGTTATTTTTTAGGGATCAGGGAGAGTAAAATATCTTGGCCGGTGTGATCGCTAGAAAGTTCGAGTCGGATGTTTTCGAATCCGGGTTTGCGGAGTTCGAGCAGGGCGTGATCGTTGTGTAGGAGTGAGGAAAGGATGCTGTAGGGGGTGGTTCCTAGCTCGGTAGGCGGTGCCTGGGGAGTTTCGGGGTTGATCAGGAGAATTTGTGCGCCACTGGGGTTGGAGTTCAGTTGGAGCCCGGATGGGAGAACGGTTGGATTTAAGGGGGCGGCGGCCTGGGGGGCTTCGGTGGTGGCGCTAGAATCTTCGGGATTGTGTTGTTGGACGTAGGCAAAAAACCAGATCAGGTTGGAGATCAGGAGGGCCGCGGCCAGGGTGGTCAGCAGGTAGGGATGGGGATGGTGTTGATCGGAATCGGTTGCGTTGGGGGCTGAGGCGATGGTGGGAATCGTTTCGCTGAGATCGACTTTGGCGAGGTCGTGGCGTGGGCGGATCGGGGTTGCGTGTTGGGGGGTGGGTTTGGAGGGAGCGGGATCGGCAACGGGCTGGGCCGGGTTGGTGGCCTGAGCCAGGGCTTTGGCAAAGGCTTCGGCGGTGGGCCAGCGTTTGGCGGGGTCGAGGGAGAGGGCGCGGGCGATGGTGTTGGAGATGGCGGGATCGATGCCGAGGCTTGCGAGTTCAGGGGCTTCGTCGGTTTTGATGCGGATCATGCCATCGCTGGCGTCGGTGGGATCGTCGAAATAGGGGTGGACGCCGACCAGGGCTTCGTAGGCGATCGCGCCGAGGGCGTAGATGTCGGCGGCGATGCTGAAATTGTCGTTTTGCTCGGCATTGGAGGATTTTTTGGTGTTCTCGGCGCCGGGAGCGCGCGCGATGTTGAACATTTCGGGTGGGAGCGGGCTGAGGGCCTGGGTGTTGAGGATGGCGGAGGGCATGGCGAGCATTTCGCGCAGCGTGAGACCGATCTGGAAGTGGCCGATGGTGGCCACGCTGAGGTCGTCGTCTTGTTCGGGGACGAAGATCCAGCGTGGGGAGAGGCTGCCATGGGGGAGGTGGGCAGTATGTGCCGGGGTAAGGATATTGGCCAGGCGGGTGATGAGGGTTGCGACATCGGCTGGCGGGAGGGTCTGGCGTTCGTTGAGGTACTGGGCCAGGGATTGTGAGGGTTGCGTGGAGGGCTGCTCCCAGATGACGAAAGGAATGCCGAGATCGAGTTCGCCGTAGTCAATTGTGCGCAAAATTCCGGGGGCATCGAGTGTGCTGGCGAGTTGCGCGGCGTTTTTGATGCGATCAAAGAGGGTGCGATCGGCGCCGGCCTGTTCCAGGGCATCGAAAACGGAGATGAAGACCGTGTGGTCGAAGGGTTCTTGCACGGCGTGGTAGACGGTTGTGAAGCCGAAGCGGCCGATGCGTTGCTGAACATGATATCGATGCTCAAGGGCGAGCGTTCCACCTTGAAGGTTTTCCATCCGAGGGTCCTTTTTTACAGCTATGGGTCAGGGTGTGACTTTTCAGGGAGTGGTTTGTACGGGCGCTTTGGGTTGTCCAAATTTGCGGTGATCCGAAACGCCGATAAAAGCGTTGGGATTATCGTCGGTTTCGTCCTTTACGACCAGTTGAACGCTGTTAAAAGCGCGTCGATTGACGACTTCGTGGCCGTATTCCGGGAGTGTTTCGATCCAGCGTTCATTGAAAAACTCGACGAAGAGTTGTTGGGGGAGCCACTGGTGGTGCAGGCGATTGAAGGAGACGGCTTCGGACGGGGTGCGCTCAAAGTCGATTAAGTGAAGCATGGTGAAGAGCGTTCCGGTGATGATGGTCGGGCCGCCGCTGGCGCCGATCGACATGTAGGGTTTTCCGTCTTTTAAGACAAGGGTGGGGACCATGGAGCTGAGGGGGCGTTTTTTGGGTTGGACGGTGTTTTTCTCGGATCCGACCAGGCCCCACATGTTGGGGATGCCGGGTTCGACATTGAAATCGGCCATTTCGTTGTTGAGTAGGATTCCATATTCGGGGACATAAACAAGTGATCCGAAGCGGCCGTTTACGGTGGTGGTGCAGGCGAGCATGTTGCCGTCGGCGTCGATGATGCTCAGGTGGCTGGTGCCGCCGACTTCATCGTTGGGGCGGGTCGTTCCGTATTCTTCGATGGGGAGGACGGCGTCTTTTTGGATGCGGCTGCGGATTTCGTCTGCGTATTCTTTGGAGATCAGGCGTTCGGTGGGGACATCGACGAAGGCGGGATCTCCGATCCAGTGGGCGCGGTCGGCGAAGGCGTGTTTCAGGGCTTCGACAATATAATGGATCGATTCTCGGCCCCAGCCCATGGCGCGCAGGTCGTAGCCTTGCAGGATGTTGAGGGTTTCGAGCAGGGCGATGCCGCCGGAGGATGGCGCGGGCATGGTGATGATTTCGAGATCGCGGTAGGTGCCGGTGATCGGTTTTCGTACAAGTACGCTGTAGTCGAGAAAATCCTTCTCGGAGAAATCGCCGCCTGCCTGGTTGACGGTTTCGATGATGGCCTGTGCGACTTCGCCGCTATAGAAAGGGGCGACGCCTTCTTCCATGAGGATCTGCAGAGTTTTTGCCAGTTCGGGGGCGAAGGCCTGCTGGCCGGGCTGGAGCCAGGTGCCGTCGGGAGCGCGGAAGCGTGCGGTTAAGACGGGGTGTGCGTTGAGTTGTTCGGTCATGCTGGTCAGGTGGCCTGTGAGCATGTCGCCGACAGCGAAGCCGTCTTTGGCGATTGTGTAGGCCGGTTTTACGACGTCTTGCCAGGGGAGTTTGCCGAAGCGTCCGTGCAGGGACCACAGTCCGCCGGGTTCGCCGGGGATGCCGACGGCCAGGCCGCCGTGGCGGGCGAGTTGGGGTTGGGCTTTGCCTTCTATTATATAGGTGTCGCGGTGTGAGGAGAGTGGGGCGACTTCGCGGAAGTCGAGCACGGTGGTTTCGCCGGATTCGATGGGGCGGTACAGGCAGAATCCGCCGCCGCCGAGTCCTGAGGCGAAGGGGTTGACGACGCCCAGGGCGAGCATGGCGGTGACGCCGGCGTCGGCGGCATTGCCGCCTTTGGCGAGGATGTCGGCGCCGAGTTGCGAGGCCAGCGGATGGTCGGTTGCGACGACGCCGTAGGTGGATTTGACGGAGGCGCTGACACCGGGTTGAGGTGTTTGTTGCTGCGATGCGGGGGGCGGAGTCGGTGATTGTGCAGTCAGTCCGGGAGTGAATGCGGTAAAAAAGGCGAAGGTCAGGAGAGATAAATACGCGGAATTATAGCGATTGTGCCTTCTTGTCATGGTATGCCCTTCGTGGTTGACATGTGAATCGAACTCTCTATATTGCGCGCCATCGAACCGGGGGAAATCGTTAGCAAGCTCGGGGCACATTGCCAAGCATGGAGGTAGGAATTCATCAGACTCAGTTTTTCGGAATAGAAACATTCAGATAGTAGCAGGGTTTTGCAGTGAAATTCACATGTTGGCACAAGCTTTTCGTTTCGAGCATGGGCTGACCCTTTCGATGGTATGCATGATGGTTCGTTCGATTTTTGGGGTTTTTGCAAAAAGCCCTTTTCCGCCGCTTCGAGAGATGGCTCATAAGGTCAAGGAATGCTCCGATCAGATACCTGTGCTGTTCGATGCATTTTTTGAAGGTGATTATGACCGTGTTCGCGAACTTGCGGAGCATATCAGTCATCTGGAACATGAGGCGGACGTTGTGAAGACGCGTCTGCGTGATGGATTGCCAAAGACTTTGTATATGGCGGTCGATCGTAAGGATGTGCTCGATGTTTTGTCGGCGCTGGATGCGATCGCGGACAATGCCGAGGATGTTGGTATTTTGTTTACGCTGCGCGAGATGGAGCCGCATCCGGAGTTGATTGAGCCGCTGAAGAAGCTGGTCGGGCGTGTGGCTCGCACGGTCGATAAAGCGGTGCAGATTATCGACGAGTTGGAAATGCTGGCGCTGGCAGGGTTCAGTGGTCCGGAGGCTGAACGCGTCACGGTGATGATCGATGAGCTCAATCGCCTGGAGCATAAGGCTGATATTGTGCAGGACCAGTTGGCTCGTACGTTGTTTTCGATTGAGGACAATATCAAGCCGGGCAGCCTGATTATCTGGAACAAAATCTTTAATAAAGTAGGGGATATTGCCAATGCCGCAGAGAAAGTAGGCAATCGTCTTCGTCTGTTTTTGTCGAAGTGAGCCTGCTGAGATGAAGAAAGTTGGCGAGTACTTTGATTTTTCGCGAGCCAGAGGATGGCAGAGAAGTCGGACGCTCGGAATTCGGGATGTCGGTGTATATCGGTGTGCACCGGTGTGTGTCGCATAGGGTCGAAGCAAAGACAGCGGCGCATAAAAGCAACCAGTCGTGGCTACGATTGTGACCGCCCGGCAACAGGGCTGGGTGTCATGAGTCGTGAGTCTGGTTGAAAGTGACTTCGATTGTCCAAGAGAGAGAGAACGCCAGATGGGTATGGAAGTAATTTATTGGGTTGCCATTGCTTTTGGCTTTTATATGGCCTGGAGTATCGGCGCGAACGATGCGGCCAATGCAATGGGAACCAGCGTCGGTTCGAAGGCGGTGAGCTTCAAAGAAGCGGTAATCATCGCGGCAATCTTCGAGTTTTCCGGCGCGATGATCGCAGGCTCGAGTGTTACGGAGACGATGCGCAGCGGTATTGTTGATCCGAATATATTTAATGATGTTGCGATTGTTGGTACGACCGAGGGACATCTACTTTTTATGATGGGGATGCTGGCCGCGTTGATTGCAGCGGCTTTGTGGATTCATCTGGCGGCCTTGTTGGGATGGCCAGTATCCACGACGCATAGCATTGTTGGAGCGATTACAGGGTTTGGCCTGGTGACGGTAGGGCCGGCGTATATTCAATGGATGACGCTGGTGAAGATTGTTGGTAGCTGGTTTGTGAGCCCGGTCACGGGTGGATTGCTCGCGTTTTTGAGCTTTTTGTTTGTGCGCAAGCTGATATTTAATGCGCCCAATCCGGTGAAAGCCGTCAAAAAGTGGTCGCCTGTTCTGGTATTTCCGGTGTTTGTTGTGCTTGGCTGGATGTTGTTTAGCAAAGGCATGCCGGGCGTGGATATGGAAAAAATGGGATGGGGGAGTCAGCACATTGCCGGGATGATTATTGCTACGGGTATTGTTGGTTCGATGCTTACCGCAGTGCTGGTGCAACGGCTCAAGGAATCGGACGATGATGATCAGCAGGCTAAGTTTGCGAAGGTGGAGCGTGTGTTTCGTTATTTGCAGGTCATTACGGCTTGTTTTGTAGCGTTTGCGCATGGTTCCAACGACGTTGCGAACTCGATCGGGCCACTGGCTGCGATTGTCAGCGTGTTTGAGTCCGGCAAGATTATGGCGACCTCCATCGTTCCGTCCTGGGTTTTGTTGCTGGGTGCGGTTGGTATCGTCATCGGTCTTGCTACGTACGGTTATAAGGTCATTGAGACGATCGGAACGAAGATCACGGAAATTACGCCCTCGCGTGGTTTTGCGGCGGAGTTTGGTGCAGCGACCACGATTTTGCTCGGCAGTAAGCTGGGCTTGCCGCTTTCGACCACGCATACGGTTGTGGGTGCGGTGGTTGGTGTTGGTTTTGCTCGCGGGATGAACGCGCTGAATCTTGGAATCATCTTGAGCATCATCAAATCGTGGGTTTATACGATTCCCGTAGCGGCAGTGCTGACGATTATTTTGTATTTTATGATAAAAGGTCTGTGGATTTTGTTTTTAGGACCGTTCTGAGTTTTTAGATGTAGGAAGTATTTTCGGAAAGACCTGAGATGTACTCGGGGAGGAACTGTGCACGGGAATTTGATTGGCTTTTGAGCCAGGGCAAATTCCCGATTTTTTTGTTGCGAGCAACGCGCTCAGGTGGGTCTGGTGCATTTTTTTGAGTTGTGGGCAACGCGCTCAGGTAGGTTTGTGCACTTTTTTGAGTTGCAGGCAACGCGTTTGGGCGGGTCTGGTGCACTTTTTTGAGTTGCGGGCAACGCGCTCAGGTAGGTTTGTGCACTTTTTTGAGTTGCAGGCAACGCGTTTGGGCGGGTCTGGTGCACTTTATTGAGTTGTGGGCAACGCGTTTGAGTGGGTTATTGGGATTTGAGTTCGTGGCCGGGGCCGGTGATGCGTTTGACGTAGGTGTCGAAGTTAAAGGCCGGGGAGTGGTCGGGGACGTGGCAGGTGGCGCACTGTTGTTCGGTGGGCTGGCGCAGGATGTGCTGGGGGGTGCCTGTGGCGTCGAGCGGGGCCAGGCGGTGTTGGGAGCCTGGGCCGTGGCAGCTCTCGCAGCCGACGTTCTGGAGGTCTTTGGTGAAGGTGTGGCCGTTCAGTTCGGCTTCGTAGGTGAGTTTGCCAAGGACGCTGCCGCCGGGTTGTTCCCAGCCGACGACGTGGCAGCCGATGCAGCTCTGGTCGAAGACTTTGTCGCGGGCTTCGAGCGTGGCGACGGCTTTGCTGTGTTGGGTGGTGGTCCACATTTCGTAGGCCTGGGTGTGGCAGGTCTGGCACTGGGCGGTGCCGATGAAAAAGGGCTGGCCTTCGGCGACGGGGACGACTTCGCGTTCGACCTGGAGGTTCAGTTCTTTGAGGCTGGCGTTGTAGGCTTCGCGGCTGGCTTTCAGTTCCGGGTTTAGGCCGTAGCCGGGTTTCATGTCGATCGGGCGGTAATAGAAGGCGCGGGCGTCTTCGGAGATGGTGAGCTCGGCGTTCTGGATGGCGGCTTTTTGTTCGTTGAGGTCGGTGTAGCGCTGGCGCAGGCGGGCGACCAGGGGCGGTTCAGTGCCGTCGGGGTTGGAGGGGATTTTGGCGATGCTGTCCTGGACGTGATCGATCTGGCGCTCGATGGCTTCGAGTTCGGCTTTGCTGCCGGTGCGCGCGTTCTGGTAGGGGCGTGGTTTGTCGGGGTTGTAGAGTTTGAGTGCGCCTACGTAACGGCCCTGGTCGTAGGCTTCGAGCGTGAAGCCGTTGCCGGCCTGATCGACCTGGTCGGTTTCGCGGGGGCCGTGGCCGATGATCGCAAAATCGATCTGGGGAAATTCGTTTAAGAGTTCTTTGGCCGGGCCAAGTTCGCCGTGGAATACCAGTACAGTGGCGTGGGCGGGCGTTTGTGCGCTGGCGAGTGCCTGTTGGATGGCGGGTGCGGCCGGGGAGGTCTGGACGTTTTCGATGCCTTCGTAGAGGGCAGGGTCGACGGCGGCGATGAACAGAGTCTGGACGTCGCCGTCCGGGCCGGACAGGGTTTGGGTGTGCGTAGCGGGGAGTTTTTTGCCGTTGATGGTGAGGTTGGCGGCGATGGCTTCCAGGTTGGCTTCCTGGAGCTTTTCTACATAGAAGGCGGAGCCTTGAGCAAAATCGCGTTCGCCGGGGACAGTGAATGCGGCGTCCATGGTGCGGTAGGCCTGGGCCAGGACGCTGGTTTTGGCGCGCTCCTGGGCGACGATGTTTTCGTCGAGGGTGGCGTGTTCAAAAAACAGATCGCCGGCGTCGATCATGATGGAGGCGGGCTGAATTTTGCGTGCGTCGAGGATGTACTGGGTGATGCGGTCGATGCCGCCGAGCAGGATGTCGGCGGTGCAGCCGCAGGGTTCGGTATAGCCTTTGAGTCCAGCCAGGAAAAAGACGGTGGGCGCGGGTGGGCCGACGTCTTCGACTTTGAGGGAGCCGGGTTCGACGTTGCCAGACAGAGAGTTTTCGGTGGCGATGGGAGCTTCGGACATAGGGGTTTCCGAAGTGCTCGCCGTGTCCGGGGCGTCGGAGGGCGCGGGTTTGTTGCGCTCGCAGCCTGCTAGAAAAAGGGCTGCTGTCAGAGCGGTTGCACTGAGAAACAGGGGGAGAATGCGGGCGCGGTGGTGGCTGGATGAAGGGATCATTTTTGATTGAGGAATCTGTGAAGGTTGACCTTTTCCCACGCGAGCGCCTTGTGGAAGAGGGGGAAGCGTTCTTCCATGGCGCGGAACTCGGGGGTGTGGATGCTGCGGCGGTTTGCGATTTTGCGGGGTGGATGCACGGCGTGCAAAAGTTCGTGGTAGACGATGAATTCTACGAAATAATCGGGCACCCAGTCCTGGTCGAGGATGGGGTGCAGGCGGATCAGTCGCTGGTCGAAATCGAAGCTGCCAAAGCGGATGCTGCGCTGGCCGCGGCCTTTGCGGCCCCAGGTGATGGTGATGTCGGCCAGGTGGTCGAGCATGGGCGTGTAGGCGTCCATGAGCTCTTTGCGGGTTTTGTCGAGGACGGCCTGCAGGTCGTGGTGTTGGCCGTCGGCGATTTGTTTGTCGGGGTTGGTTTCGGCGCGGATTTGTTGACGGTTGGAGTCGATGTAGTCGCGGATGGTTTCGCGGCTTTCCGGGGTGTTGGCTGTGGCGAGCTCGGCGAGTGCGGCGGTGGTCTCGGGGTCGCAGCCGACGAACATGTGGTGGATGCGGATTTCGTGGCGGTTGTTGCGGCGTTTGGCGCCGACCATGCGCCGTCGGTTATCGGTGATGATGAGATCGACGACGCCGAGGATCTGTTCGAGCTGGTGGTGGAGCAGCTGGGCTTTGCTGATGGAGAGGCGCATGTCCGAGGGAAGTTCTGTCAGGATCAGTGCGCCGCGCGTGGAAATCTGTGGGGTAGCCCCGGTTGTGGAGGCAGATTTCTCCAGTTTTTTCAGTAAGTTTTGCTGGTCCATAACCATCTCAAATCACGAATCATTGTATGCAATCACTGAGTGGGCATTGAATAACCCGCTCAGTGATTGCATTTCATCCATGCATCGGTTCAGCCCGATGCTTCGAGTGCTTTCAGCTCCGCCAGGCTAGCCAGCAGCGTTGTACGTTCGGCTTCGTAGTTGGCCAGTTTTTCGCGTTCTTTGTTGATGATCTCCGCGGGTGCTTTGGCAACGAATTTTTCGTTGGAGAGCTTGCGGGAAACAAAGGCGATATCGGCATCGACGCGGGCGATCTCTTTGTTGAGTCGGGCGAGTTCTTCTTCGATGTTGATGAGTCCTTTGAGGGGGATGCGGATTTCGATGCCGTCGCACATGGCGGTGGCGACGCCTTCGATTTTGGCGCCGGTTTCGCGGTCTACGATGGTGAGCGTGGTGGCTTTGGCCTGACGTTGGATGTAGGCGGCGCCGGTTTCGATGGCGGATTTTTTGTGGGCGTCTTCGGTGACGAAGAAGACTTCCTCGATGACGACGCCGGGTTTGACGTTGGTTTCGCCGCGGATGGCGCGGATGGAGGAGATGAGTTCGATGATCAGGGCCATGTGGTCATGGGCATGGATCATGGCGAGTTCTGCGCGCGCGGTGGGGAAGGGCGCGATCATGATGCTTTTGGGTGCGTCTTCGGCGCGGGGCAGGGATTGCCAGATGTCTTCGGTGATGAAGGGTGTGATGGGGTGCATCAGGCGCAGGACGGCTTCCAGGGTGTAGAGCAGCGTTGCCTGGGCAGCGTTGCGGGTGGCTTTGCCCTCGGGGGAGTTGTCGTAGAGGGCGGGTTTGATGAGTTCGATGTACCAGTCGCAGAGATCGTTCCAGACGAAGCGGTAGAGGTTCTGGGCGACTTCGTTGAAGCTGAATTCGTCGAGGTTGGTCTGGATGCTGGCGATGGTTTCGTTCAAGCGGGTCAAGATCCAGCGGTCTGCGATGGACAGATCGTTCAAGACGAAGGGCGTGTCGGCGCTGGTTTCCCAGGTTTCGGTAAAGGTTTTGTAGCTCGGTGCATCGAAATCCTGGAGGTTCATCAGGGCGAAGCGGGCAGCGTTCCAGAGTTTGTTCAAGAATGCGCGGTAGCCTTCGATGCGTTTGACGTCGAGTTTGATGTCGCGGCCCTGGGCGGCGTACATGGCCAGGGTGAAGCGGAGGGCGTCGGCGCCCTGGGCATCGACGCCTTCGGGGTACTGGCGCAAAAGTTCGGCGTGCAGCTCCGGGTCGAGATCCTGGGACTGTGCGCCGTAGATCATGTGGAGGGGATCGATGACGTTGCCCTTGGTTTTGCTCATCTTCTGGCCTTCGGCATCGCGAACCATGGCGTGCAAGAAGACTTTTTCGAAGGGGACGTCGTCCATGAAGTGCATGCCCATCATCATCATGCGGGCGACCCAGAAGAACAGGATGTCGAAGCCGGTTTCTAAGACTTGCGTGGGGTAGAATTTGTCGAGTTCGACGGTTTTTTCGGGCCAGCCCAGTGTGGAGAAAGGCCAGAGGGCGCTTGAGAACCAGGTGTCGAGGACGTCTTCGTCGCGGCGGATGTTGGCGGAGTTGCAGCCTTCGCAGTGTGTGGGATCGTGGCGCGTGACGGTGATGTGGCTGCAGTCGTCGCAGTACCAGGCCGGGATCTGGTGGCCCCACCAGAGCTGGCGGCTGATGCACCAGTCGCGGATGTTGTACATGAAGTGGTCGTAGGTTTTTTTCCAGACGGCCGGGATGATTTCGGTGCGGCCGGATTCGACGGCTTCGATGGCGGGTTTGGCCAGCGGTTCGCCTTTGACGAACCATTGCAGCATGGGTAGCGGCTCGACGACGGCGCCGGTGCGCTGGCTGCGGCCCGGGGTGTAGGGCTTTTCTTCGATGCGGTCGAGCAGGCCGAGTTCTTCGAAGCGCTGGACGACGAGTTTTCGTGCATCGTAGCGGTCGAGGCCGACGAATTCTTCGGGCACGTTGTCGTTCATGCGCGCGTGGAAGTCGATGACCTGGATGCGTGCGAGGCCGTGGCGGATGCCGCACTCGAAGTCGTTGGGATCGTGGGCGGGCGTGATTTTGACGGCACCGCTGCCTTTGGTCGGGTCGGGCAAAACGGTGTCGGCGATGATGGGGATGTCGCGGTTGACGAGCGGCAGACGGACAGTTTTGCCGATGATGTCTTTGTAGCGCGGATCGTCGGGGTGAACGGCCACGGCGGTGTCGCCGAACATGGTTTCGGGGCGCGTGGTACCGACGATGATGTGGCCGGAGCCGTCGGAAAGCGGGTAGCGCAGGTACCAGAGTTTGCCCATTTCTTCTTCGCGATCGACTTCGAGATCGGAGAGCACGGTCTGGCCGACGACGTCCCAGTCGACCATGCGTTCGGCGCGGTAGATCAGGCCGTCTTCGTAGAGTTTGACGAAGGCTTCGCGCACGGCGCGGCTCAGGCCTTCGTCGAGGGTGAAGCGTTCGCGGTCCCAATCGCAGGAGGCGCCCATGTGTTTCATCTGGTCGATGATCTGTCCGCCGTGCTCGTCTTTCCATTGCCAGACGCGTTTGAGGAAGGCTTCGCGGCCGAGTTCGTGGCGGTTGGTGCCTTCTTTGGCGAGTTCGCGCTCGACCATGACCTGGGTGGCGATGCCGGCGTGATCGGTGCCGGGGAGCCAGAGTGCTTCGAAGCCGTCCATGCGTTTCCAGCGGATCAGGAGATCTTGCAGGGTGACGAAGAGGGCGTGGCCCATGTGCAGGCTGCCGGTGACGTTGGGCGGCGGGATGACGATGGTATAGGGCTGTTTTTCGCTGTTCGCGTCGGCGCGGAAGTAGCCGTTTTCAAGCCAGAAGTCATACCACTGTGCTTCGACTTCGGTCGGATTGTAGATCTGGTCGATTTTCATGGGGTCTCTTTTGTATTTTTGAAGAATTCAGGTGTTTTTAGAAGTATTGAGGGCGTGAAAAAATGCCCGGACGTATTTGCAGGGGGTTGTATACAACAGGTGCGAAGGAAAAACACTGCAAAGGAAAAGGCACGGCAAAAGGCACGGCAAAGGCAAAGGCAAAGGCAAAGGCAAAAGGCAAAAGGCAAAAGGCAAAAGGCAAAAGGCAAAAGGCGCACGCGAAGGCGCGAAGGCGCGAACTGCCGCGAAGGAAAGCGAAGGAAAGCGAAGGAAAGCGAAGGAAAGCGAAGGAAAGCGAAGGTAGGTTTGGGGTAAGCGGCGGAATGTAACGAAAATGGAGGGTCGAGTGGCGCTGCACGGCCGCGTGCGCACATGTTGCGGCATTTGAGTGGCGCGGATTGGCCAGATTTGAGGAAATCGGGGGAGTCGAGTGGCGCGGATTGGCCAGAATTGAG
>JBEBUW010000086.1:0-19497 GCA_040393065.1 Lujinxingia vulgaris
TTCGTTTGAGGGGGGAAGATCCGATACTTCTTGGGCCATCCTTAGCTCCTGTACACCAACACTTTATGCCTTCCGTGGCACAACCAAAATCCGACAAGTGCTGTACATCAAAAGCGCGAAAGTGTCCCGGGTCTTCTTTTCTGCCACCCTTTTTTAAGCAGCCATCCTGGCCATCTCAAGAGCGGTGCGTTTCACCCGGTAGCGGATAGCGAGAATCGTCGTAATCCCATGCAGCAGGAACTTCATCCTCGGCCATTGCGAGCAATCTTTTGCGCCTTTGATTCCTTCGCACCACCCACGCTACAAGGAAAAGTAGCGCAGCGCCAAAAAAAAGCATGTTTTCATCGCTCAAGATTGACCACGGCGAACTTCCGCCCACCAACTGCGCGCGCCATTGCTCTTCAATTTCAAAAAATGGCATGTTCGTTTCGGTTTCCAACGCCTGATAAAAGTTTTCTCCATTACGCACGCTTTTCATCAAAGACGCAAAGAGATCGGCTCCAAAGCGGCTTTGCAGAAAACGCACAAAATGAAAACTTTGCGCATACGCAACAGACACGGTGTTGTGATGGTCTGGAAACGAAGTTGTGAGCGACTCAAAAGGGATCAGAAAACCGGTCGCCGCAGCGCGCGATAACATTTCGCTACGCTCCACGCCCCACTCATCAGCCTGCATAACGGCAAATCCCTCGTTGAACCAACGCGGCACACGGTACTCGCCACTGGCCTCATCGATGGCCACGTGCGCCAGCTCATGCGCGAACGTTTTCAAGGTATCAACCGGCTCGCGGTTCGGACCGATGCCGTGCAGAACAAGGATGGTTCGCTTTTTTGAAAAAGACAGCCCGACCGCCCAGGGCGGCGCACTGCCTGAAAGCTCATTGAGTGTGAAAAACAAATTCAACTCCGGCAACAGCCAGACGTCCACCGTGGGAAAGTGTTCGATACCAAGCTCTTTCTCCAGCTTATGGAAAAGCACAGGCCCCTGCGTTTGTAGAATCTGAGCGGCGGGCGCAAAACGCCGCGGATAGTGGAAGCGCAACGAATCGTCCGGCGTAGTCACCGAAACGATATCGTGGTTGGGCGCAACATTTGAGAACTGCGCGCTCGCCGTAGAAGGAGTGGACGTTGCGGACAGGATGCTGAAAAAGCTGGCGAAAAAAACAACAACGAGCAGGCGCGAAAGAAGTTTCAAAATATTCTCATCTACGACATGTACCTGTGAATTGCCCCTTGACAAAGCAAGGGACAACTCAAACTAGGCACACTTCTCACCGCAACCAGTCTCGCCTGGCAAATTTCTTAAAAAACAACCTTATTTTTCGTTGATGCGCTCAAGAAATTCGGCCGAAACATTGCTGGCCGTACCCCAACTCTGCTTGTCCCACGCTTCGCGATGAGCACGGAACCAGCCCACAGAATCGAGAAGCCACCGACTGGCCAGCGGATGATCAGCCGCAACGTTGGTTTTCTCAAGCGGATCTTGCGAACGGTCGTAAAGCTGGAAATCACCACGGCGCAAATACAGCTTCCACTGCTCAAGCTGCATCGCATAATGCATCAAATACTGCGTGGCCGCGGCCGGCTCAGGATACCCGCCATGCTGATTATAAATCAGCGGCAGCACGCTTTTTCCTTGCTTATCAGCCGTTGCCTCCACATCGATCACATCAAGAATGGTGGGCAATACGTCTACGATATCGACGCCCGCATCCACCACGGTTTGGGCAGGAATCAACGGCGGATAGTACATAATCAACGGAACATGCACGAGCTCTTGATGCAAGTTGTGTCCGTGACCAACACCGCCGTGCTCCCAGAACTCATCGCCGTGATCCGAGGTCACGATAACCATGGTTTCGTCCCAGATGCCCATTTCTTCGAGCTGCTCACGCAGGAAACCAAAAGCACGGTCGTTGAAGGTAATTTCGTTTTTATACAGATTATGAATGCGCAAACGATCCCGCGCGCTGACTTCAAGCTTTTTGCCTTTGATCAAACCAAGATCTTCACCCGAGCAATAGCGCTCATAACGGCCGCTATACGGCGTTGTTTCGTACAGGCCGATGATGTCTTGATGTCGACGATAGGTAACGTGCGGATCAATCGTGCCCAGATACAAAAAGAACGGCGATTCTTTGTTTGCATCGGCCCAACGCAGGCCACCACGCGCCATAAACATGCCGTCTACAGCCGTTTCCTCATGGATGTTGTTGGTATAATAATCCCAGCCGCGATTCAGATTCAGCAAATGAGAAAGATATCCATTGGATGCAATCACACCGGTCTTATAGCCGGCTTTTTTGATGTACTCCGACATAATCGGCACATTCGGCGCAACCTTACCACGCGTCAGCACCTTATGCCGATTGGGATACAGCCCGGTGAAAAGCGACGCATGACTTACGCGTGACTCCGTTCCTTGCACATACGCCAGCTTGAAAGACGCACCTTCCTCGGACAGGCGCTTCAAATTTGGAGCCTGCACGTCGGTGTCAAAGTGAATCGGCAAATGATCAGCACGTAGCGTATCGATCATCCAGAAAACGATATACTTCGGCGGCTTTACTTCGGGGATTTCTTTCTTCGTACCCGGAACCACCAGCTGTGCATGCTTCAACGTCACCGGCTTGCCCTCGCAGCCAGGCGACGGCCGCATTTCAAGACGCGCCACCTGACCAGAATGCGCACCGAGATCCACCGCGGCTTTTTGCACATCGCCACGACCCTCTACCAGCTTCAAATCCTCTTTGAGACGCGCCTCAACCTTGCCCTTTCCTGCCTCTGCGAACAGTTCAACCACCGGTCCGCAGCCCGCCACCGCCTCGATTTCCAGATCAAGTTTGGCCTCGGCCGGAATCCACACAAACCAGGCCAATCCCTGTTCGTTCTCCAGAGTAAGCTCGCCCTGCGCAAGTGGCAGATTCGACGGCGCGGGCGCGGGCTCGACAACACTTTTTGCAGCGCCCTCTGCCTGTCGCGGCGCCGGAGAACCCTGCGGATTTTCCTTTTCAGCACCGCCCGACTCGCCTTCCTCGCCAGCACCCTCCGCCGCAGTATTTGCAAGAACTTCTTCCGCTTCCGCAACCAGACGCGGTTTCGGACCAGGCGCACCGATTCGGATCCAGCCAAATCCGCCGCCAGAAAGGTTCCCGTTGATACGTCCCATATTGCTGAACGTCATATTAATCGTATTGTCGGCGCGAAGACTTTCTGCGTTCTCAATCGGCACTTCGACAATCTGCCAGCCCTCTTTCAAAGCCTGATCCGGCAACTTATGTCCGTTCAACGTGACGGTCAGCGAATTGTGACCTTTGGCCGGATTGAATACATGCGCACGCAAATAATTTTGCCCGCCAGGCAAATCCGGACGCAGCGCAGGTACCCACATCTGGGCCGTTCGCCCCTTGACGCCCGCTGCAACGCCATCCGTCACCTGCGCCTGCAACATCCAGTCGCTGGCATGATTTCCATGGATATAGCGCACAAAGTCCGCGCTCGTCGCATCAACCGCAATCGTTGCCGCTGTGTTCGCATTCTCGATGCGATGGGCAAGCGGACGATTCGTGAGCAAATCAAACGCCGTGAAATGAGGCGAACTCAATGTATTGAGCGCTGGCGCCAACTGCGGTTCTTTCGCAGCCGCCAAATCCTTGCCAGATGTCGAATCGACGTTTTTACCACCAGTTTGGACACTTGTTTCAGAGACAAGAGCATCCGTTCGTGCAGGATCTGTTGTTTCGGGAGACTTCGCATTGCATGCGCCAAGACCCAGGATAAGCGCGCACAAACCGCGCCCCAGGACAACTCGATGGTTCATGATTTTCTCAGAATTTCAGACAATGTACGGCAGAGGTTATCTACGGCTTCCATGATAAAAGTCGGATAATAATCCGAAGGCTGTGCACGTATTCAATCATTGCATGATTCACATCATGAATTGCACACATCCAATTAAGCACAGCCATGTATAAAGCAGACGGCAAATCAGCGCAAACGCGTACGATTATAACTTGTGGAAACAAGCCCCGCGTTTCGCAAGCCCACGCCCGTGCTGCGTACCAGATCATCGAGCGTTACTGAACTGCGAATTGCGTCCAGCATCACGACCGAGTTTGTGAACAAATCCTGCTTACCAGCCGGCACTGCGGGAACACTCATCGTATGTTCAAACGCCGCGGCCGAACCAGCCGGCCCCATCGCCCACACATCCCACGTCCGCTCCTCGCCGATAAATCGCACACGATAAAGCGGTCCGGCATGGGTCGTGAAATAGACTTCGCGCCTGGCATTCAAAACTTCTCCCTGGCTGGCATCAGGAAAAGTTCCCAGACGAATCGTCGTCGGCAGATTCTCCCCGTTCCACAACGCAACCGAAAACTCACTGGCCAGCTCCATCGCACCGGCATCTCCGCCGCCAAAACTGTTCTCCGAAAACGCCAGCGCCATCACCGAAAAACGCCCACCAACTGCAGCGCCATGCGGCGGCGCCATATACAACATACGTGCATCCGGGCGACCATCGCTGTTCTCATCGGATGTGGCACTGATCCCGAGCGGAATCAACCCGGGCGCATCCAGCATCGCCCCGCCGATCAGCACAGCCACCTCGGCAGGTCCGCCGGCAAGCAGTGGGAAGTTTGAAATCAGAACTTCGGAGGCCAGTGTCTGCCGAACCGAAGGCGCCATCGAAACGGTCGGGAAATTCGCATAATCCGGCAACATCTCCGTTCTGTTTCCATTGCCATTGATGTCACTCGAATCAATCACACGCGGCAATGCCGACAATTGAAGCGGCAACGCAGCATGCTCAAACCGGCTAAACAGAGGCAAAATCGTCGTCAAAACCTCCCCGATCGAGCCACTGCCCTGTCCGCTGAAAAGTCCTATCAATTGCTGCACAGGCACCTTGCCGGCAAGCCCCCAACCAACACGGGCGCCGTCTGCTGTGTTCGCAAAATACTCCTTTTTCACGTCGAGCTGCAGCCCAAAAACAGAACCATATGCCACAAGCCCGCCCGGCAGCGGCATCTCTCCGCCGCCCATACCCGGTATGCTCAGTTCCGTTACAAACGATTCCCCCAGCAACCGAGTCAAATCCACATCGAGCAAACCGCCCGACAGACTTGCACCTGCAAGTCCCAGAGTAACATCACCGCGTGTCGTAAGGCGGCTCGTATTGAACTCTCCGG
The DNA here is from genome assembly GCA_040393065.1 of Lujinxingia vulgaris. Taxonomy (GTDB): domain Bacteria; phylum Myxococcota_A; class Bradymonadia; order Bradymonadales; family Bradymonadaceae; genus JACCWM01. Next base: position 5,193 of record JBEBUW010000086.1, read on the forward strand.
TAAACCCGGCCACATGCCCGCTGCCGCGTTTCGGCGAAAGCGGAATCCGCACATCATGCGCCTGTACGCCCTGAATCGTTATATAATTGTACTCATCGGCAAAAACCGAAACATCATAGGCCCCCTGCGGAATCGGAAAACTTGCCAGACCCGAAGCATCCGTGACAACCGGCTGACCGCCATTGATCACAACCTGCGCACCCGCCACCGGAATCTGACTTTCTCCACGCGCAACCACAATCCGTAGGCCGCCAGGCTGCACCAATCCAATGTTGGTAAACTGGATCGATCCTTCGCATTCTATCGCCGCGCCGCCTAAGGCATCGCCCTCAACTCGCGCCGTCACCAAAGTCTCTCCGGCAACCGTGCCGCCCACAAGCATTGTCCCTTCAACGCGAGCTACACCTGCCTGCGAAGAACTCCAGACAAATCGTGTCGCCACGCCCGCGCCCTGCGCGTTATACGCAAACGCCTCCAGCCCGATACGCTGATTGGGAGCAATCACACCACCGCGCGTAGCGATGGTGCACTTTGTAATCGCTTTGGGCACGACGCATTCACCGCCGTCACAAACCTCATTGACCGCGCAATCTTCACGTCCACGACACAGCAACGCATGGCATTTCCCGCCGATGCACTCCGCAAAACTTCCGCACGTATCATCGCCCGCTGAACACTCCAGCGCCAGCGTACAACGCCCTCCCAGACACTGCTGTTCATCAGCACAATCCGAATCCAGCGTACACTGCGAACGAATCACACAAATATCATCATCACTACAGAACTGGTCCGGCGGACATTCCAATGCATCGCCGCAGTGCAATACCCGCACACACTCGCAACCTACCAGCGTCAGCCCATCCGCACATTCCGGCGTACAATCCGCACTCGCGCACGTTTCACTGGCCGTATCACACACAGGCTGCACACAACGGTCGCCCTGCAATACGCACTGAGCCGGACCACACTGCTCATCACTCGTGCACGCAATCGGAGGTTCGACCACATCTTCGTCGCCCTCCCCCGCATCTTGCCCCGCGTCCGAAACATCCGGCGGCGACACACAAACGGCATCCAGGCACACCCATGTTTCGATACAATCCGAATTTTTCTCGCAATCTCCCATGGACGATTCATCCGATCCACAGCCAGGCATCCATAACAAGCTGAAGACAGCAAATAAAACCAGGCGCAAACCAGACCTCTTCATGGTCAAATCTCTCGATAATTCATTCGTTATTCGAACAACCTTCCGCCAGAACTACGCAATGTTACACAGGAAAGACGTGCACTTACAGATCAAACGTAAATTTCACACTTCGCGCCTGCTGACGCTCACGCCGCAACGCATAACGCGAAATAGCACGACGATGTGACTGCGAAATTGCCTGAAACAAAAACGCCTCGCCCTCACGTCCCTTCTCCAGATCGACACGCACCACTTCACCGATCGCAAGAACCTCCGGCGTATGAATGCTCGGAATCTGAAGACGAATTTTTGCAAACTCTCCCAGCGACCAGGCTGCCTCATCCGGACGCTGCCCGATCCAGAGCCCCTGATCGTTCAGCTCAATCCAGTGCGGCTGCAACTCTGCCTTGCCCTGCCGTTCAACCGCCCGCTGCATCTCGCCAACCTGCATCCGAAGCGCACGAATCTCATTGAGGATATAAATCATATCACGCGGGATATCCTCGTTATTGCGATCCGTCCAATCCGAAAAATCGTGCAGCACACTCTCCGACTCGAGCACTGCCATATCGAGAATACGCGCCTCAAGTTCTGGAATATCAGCCGCATCAATACGCTGTACCGAAATCGGCAATAGACTTCGCACACGCACCGAACTGCGACGATCTCCAATGCTCGGTCCTACCTCGTTGATGGGACCACCCGATGAACTTTGTCCTGTCATCTCTCGACTCCTTGTCTCTATGTGAGCGCTAATTCGTTTGAACGATTGCCAGAATTATATCGTTCTCACATTTCTCGCCGTCTGGCACCACAATTCATTCGATAAATCCTGCTTTGATGCAACGACCACATCCTCCGACCCACTCAATTCCTTCAATCCCACAGATTGAGCGGACCGCGTTGTTGCGATGTTTCCTTGGTTGCAGTCGACTTTGTACGCGCCGCCGGCTTGCTCGCGCGCCTGGTGGTGTTCCGCTTTGCCTTGCGGGGAGCCGCCACCGGCGCAACCTCTTCCGCCACAGCCGGCGACACCTCAAACTCAAACTGAACTTCCTTAATCCGATCATCGGTGTCTTTCCACTGAATCACCTTCTCCATCGGCGGAAATCCGGCAAGCTCGGCAACCACCTTATGCTCCTCAGCACGACTTAGCTCCATCGCCGTAACAGGCGCCTGTCCGAGCTCTTCTGCGTTCAACTTGATCATGGCACCGGCCGGATACGACGAAATTTTCAATACGCCCTGCTGTGCCGGCATCTGCACAACCAGCGCCTCCATCTGCATCTCCGCCATCAACTGCATCGTCACATCGCCATAACCACTGCGACGCAACATCAACGTATAAGCCGTACCCACATCCAGATCGCTCAACTCAATCGGCGTATCGCCATAAAACTCACCGTTCAAATACACCTGAGCATTTGCAGGCACCGACGTAACCGGCAAGGTCACCGTTTTCACCAGCTCGACCGGCGGCGATTGCATGGCAACCGCCTCAAGCGACAGTTCCACCTCTCCACCGCCCGAATCCTTCGTCAAAACAACGACGACTCCTGCAACCACCGCCAACACCAACACGCCGATCAATGCGAACACAAGCACACGGCCACGCTGACTACCCGACACCCGATAATCACTGACCACGGCAGCCGGATCTCGCTGCTTATCTCGGCCACGCTTTTTCTCACGACGCCCGCCCCCCAAAACCTTCCCAACCCCGAAGCCATTCGCCCCGGCCGAAATCGCCGCAGCCGACTCCTCGTCGCCATGAATAATCGCCGTTGCTGTCGCTACCGGCACACGCCCCGGCCCCTCATCCACCACGCCATTGCGCTCAAACACACGCGTGCTATCCGGATCTTCATAGTCCTGCTCAAACGTCGGATTTGCATCAAAAATCAAACTATCGCCGCCAAGCACATACTCCTGCTTTCGCATCGCCGGAAACGTTGCCCGCTCACCGCCCGCGCTATAAACAGGCTCACTGAGCGCCGCCACGAACTCCGACAATTCAATCCGCGAAAACGGCCGCAAACGCCGATGCGCATAGTGTAAAAGTGCCCGCTGCAAATCCAGCGCACTCTGAAAACGCTGCTCCACATTCCTCGCCAGCGCACCTTCCACAATCTGCGCAAGCTCACCGTCGATCTCCGCTACCTGAGCCAGTGGCGCAAACTCCGCCTGCCGCACGCGCTGCAAAAGCTCAGCATCTTCAACGTCCTCGTAGGGATTTTTCCCGGCAATCATTTCATACAGCAAAATCCCCACCGCATATACATCGGTTCGATGATCAATCCGCTGCCCGCGCGCCTGCTCCGGCGACATATAATAAAACTTGCCCTTGATGATCCCCGCCTGCGTTTGCTGCGCCCGCATCCTGGCTTTCGCAATCCCGAAATCCACCAGCTTCACTTCACCATCACGGCTCACCATGACGTTTTGCGGCGACACATCGCGATGAATAATCTCTAGCGAACGACCCTGCGCATCCGTTTTATTGTGCGCATAATGCAAAGCCTCACACGCCTGCGCCGCCACATATACCGCAACTTCCAGCGGAATCCGCTGCCTGCGCCGCGCCAGCATCCGCAACATCTGATGCATATCCAGGCCATCGATATACTCCATCACAATGAAGTATTGGTCATCGTAATAACCCAGATCGAACACCTGCCCGATATTCGCATGATTGAGCTGCACCGAGATCTTCGCTTCATCGACCAACATCATCGCGAAGTCCTGATCCTCACACAAACGGCGATGCAAACGCTTAATCGCCAGCATTTTCTCAAAGCCATCAATGCCGTGCGTCTTCGCCTTGAAGATCTCGGCCATACCACCGACGGCAACCCGCTCAATCAGCGTGTACTTGCCAAAAGACTCGCTACTTTCTATCATAATCTCGTTGGGTGTAGAGCCGAATGACTCATTTTTGGTCTGTTACAGTTTCTGCCAATTGTTTTACACCCCCAAACTACGGTTGTACGGCCTGGTAGTCAAAACCCATTCGCCGTCTCTCTTCACCATACACCAAAATCCGATAAATCCGTCCGGACTTCTTCCCGGCGAATTGTCAGATACATCTCAATCTATCTTTGAGGATTCATGACGTCTTACGAGCAATATTCGGACGATATACAACCGACAAAGATTGCATACATCAATGGTGATCCGAAAACACTCCATATTCGGCGAGCGACGTTGGTTGTGCATCCGGGAACAGTACATCAGCGCGAGTATTCTTTTGACCAGAGCGTCATCAAAATCGGCGCCATGGACGACAACGACATCATCCTCGATGACGACACCGTCAGCCGCCACCACTGCCGCATCGTACAGGAAGAAAACAGCTACGTAGTCGTCGATCTCGGCAGCACCAACGGCACCCACATCAACGCCGTTCGCATCCGCGAAGCCTATCTTTCGCCGGGCACCATCCTCAACGTCGGCAACACCCAGATCCGCTTCACGGCCTTCGACGAACAGGTCGAAGTTACCCCCAGCAAATCCGAAAAACTCGGCGGCATTGTCGGCAAAAGCGTCAAAATGCGCGAGATTTTCCACATCCTCGAAAAAATCGCGCCCACCACCGCAACCGTTGTCATTGAAGGCGAAACCGGCACCGGCAAAGAAGTCGTCGCACAGACCCTGCACGCCATGAGTCCGCGCAAAGACAAACCCTTCATCGTCTTTGACTGCGGCGCCGTGCCCGAAAGCCTGATCGAAAGCGAACTCTTCGGCCACGAAAAAGGCAGTTTCACCGGCGCCATCACAACCCGCAAAGGTCTCTTCGAAATGGCCGAGGGCGGCACAATTTTCCTCGACGAACTCGGCGAGCTGACCATCGATCTGCAGCCCAAGCTTTTGCGCGTGCTGGAACAGCGTGAAGTCCGCCGCGTCGGCTCCAACAAACCCATCCCCATCAATGTCCGCGTCATTGCCGCGACCAACCGCAGCCTGGAAGACGAAGTACGCGCCGGACGCTTCCGCGAAGACCTTTTCTACCGCCTGAGCGTCGTTCGTCTTTTTTTGCCTTCCCTGCGCCAACGCCGCGAAGACATCAGCCTTCTCGTTGAACACTTCCTCGACAAAATGGACTGCAACCGCGACTTCGAGGGCAACCGCCAGATCTGGCGCGTCAGCGCCGAAGCCATGGAAGCCCTCCAGGCCTATGACTGGCCCGGCAACGTCCGCGAACTTGCCAACGTCATTGAACGAGCCTGCTCCTTTGCCGAAACCGAAACCCTGAGCATGATCGATCTGCCCGACTACATCGCCGATGGCTCCAGCTCGCGCTCCCACGGCCTGAGTTCTACAATTTCCGAACCTTGGAGCGACGTCCCGGCCCGAGCCACACTCCAGGAGCAGCCCTTCAAAGAAGCCAAAGAACAGTGGATTTCCACCTTCGAGCGCGACTACATCAGCGAACTCCTCCAGCGCCACAACGGCAACATCAGCCAGGCCGCGCGCGAGGCCGATATCGACCGCAAATACTTCCGTAAGCTCATGTCCAAATACGGAATTGTCGCCGAAGACGTCTAAAAAACGCCCCCCAAAAAAACTCAATCTCTCAAACGATTACCGGAGAACCCCTCAGCGCAGCATCGTCGTCAATCCAGCATTCACGTCGATCTTCTGCACCACGCTCTCCTCGCCGCGCCGCAGCGTCACGCTATGAGTACCCGCCAGCACCGGAATCCGATCCGCCAGCGCAATCGGCGTCGAGTGTCCTGTATCGATGCCATTGATGAAGATCCGCCAACCACCTTCCTCCGTGGCCGCAAGATACCCATAACTGCTCGCCTCCACCGGAACCGGCAAACGATCCAGATCAAAAAACAACTCCTCACGCCCCAGATCTGGATAACCCAGCGCAGTTTTCCAGCTACCAAGCTCCAGCGTATGAACCTGCTTTGGATCAACGGCCGGCGTAAGCACCGGCGACATACCCAGTGACTCACCATTAAATATTACATCGGTAGATGGCTCCGTACTGATCTTCAGACGCAAAACCACCGGCTCAAGCTCAATCCTCACCTCTGCCAGCTCGCCAGCGACCACATCCACCATTTGCGAAAACGGCACGTAACCCGGAGCCAGCGCTTCCACCAGATGTTGCCCGGCCTCAATGGCCTGCACACCCTGCGCATTCGCACCACCCTCAAACGGCACCGTATCCACAAAAATCTGCAACCCTTCATAATGCTGCGGATCGATCTTCAACGTACCCATCGAAGCATTGGCCAATGGCCGCAATTCCACCTCTACCGGAATCACCTCATTGCCACGCACTTCAAATGCTTGTTGGAACGTCTCAAAATCCGGCCGACGCACCTCCACCAGATGCACGCCTTCCGCCAAATCCGTCACACTGACCGGAGAATGGTCGCCGCGCAGCACGCCGCCCACCAGAATCTCTAACCCGCTTGGCGGCGAAACATTCACCACAATCGCGCCCCCGGTCAATGTGGTTTCCAGAGCCTTCGTAATCGTATCGTCCTCAACCACCGCCTCGGAACGATTCACCAACTGCACGACCAGCGTAATCGACAGCCCCACCATCAAAAGCACAGCCCCGCCGGCCAGCAGCCACTGATTTCGCTGCTGCGACGATGCACGCGCCGAGGCCAACGCCATCGCAAACGGATTTTGAGCCCGGGGCTGCGTATCATTCACCGGCCCTACCCCGAGTTTGGCCTGCAGAACATCCGCCTGCGGCGCAAAACCATTGGCTGCAGACATCACCGGCTTCGGCGCAAAACCATTGGCTGCAGACATCACCGGCTTCGGCGCAAAGCCATTCGCCGCCAGCGGCGGCGGACCGCTCATCTCTTGCTCCGCCATAAACTGGGCAAGATCAAATCCACCGGCCTGAACAATGGTGTGATTCGCACCAAACGGCTCTTCCTCCTCCTCAATGATTTCTTCAATCTCTACAGCAGCATCTTCATCCAGGAACTCGAGCGCATCGTCCATGGACCACACCATCGTGGCATCTTCCGGCGGCTCCTCTTCCTCCGCTTCCGGCGCCTCGCTTACCGCAGACAAAGCCAGCACATCCTGGGCCGTGCGAATTTGCTGAAACTGACTGTGCTTTTGCTGCTCGCGGACATAATCCTCTTCAAACGCCGACGCCATCCAACTGCCGAGCGCCTTCGCATCAAACACCGGATCCAGAGTCGCAAGATAACCGTCCAGTGCATCCGCCAGATCACTTGCCCACAGATATCGCTCATCGCGATCACCGGCCAGACTGCGCATGACAATCTGATCGACCTCGGGCGGAACCGCCGGATTCAACGCGCTGGGCAACTCCACCTGCGGATCGCGAATCATCTGCAGCGTTTCAAACTCATGCTCACCACGGAACAGGCGCCGGTTCGTCAACAGCTCCCAGAACAACGTCCCCATCGCAAACACGTCACTGCGCTGGTCAATGACAAGACCGCGCACCTGCTCCGGGCTCATATACCCGAACTTGCCCTTCAGAACCCCGACCTGCGTATGCGTGCTCTGAACCGCAGCCTTGGCAATCCCAAAGTCGATGACCTTGACCTGGCCATCATAGCTGACCAGCACGTTCTGCGGAGAAATATCACGGTGAATGATCCCCAGCGGCTGCCCGTTTTCATCATGACGACGATGCGCATAATCCATGCCGCGCGCAACCTGACTGACGATAAAGCACGCCTGGGCTACATCCATCACCGAACGTTCCCGACGATACAGCTTTTGCAACGCCAGCAAATCATGCCCGGCGATGTATTCCATCAGGATATAATAGGAAGACTGAAACTGCCCCAGCTCGTAAATCTGCACAATATTCGGATGACGAAGCTGCACCGTCAGCTTGGCCTCGTCGATGAACATCTTGATAAATTCGTCGTCTTCCGCCAGGTGCGGCAAAATCCGCTTCAACGCCAGATAGCGCACTCCATCCGGTGCATTCAGCGGCTTTGCACGAAATACCTCGGCCATGCCGCCGATGCTGACCCGCTCTAAAAGGCAGTAATTACCAAATAATAATGGATGTTCCAAACCGATTGCCTCTGGGGAGGAAATGAAAACACAACGCACATGTACGCAGCATTGCCTGTACAGATCTGGCAGCTTGCAATTCCATCAAAATTACAAACACAAACCAGCCCGGAGTATAGGTTGGCCCCATCCCAAGCGTCAACGACGCTTGCATGATCCCCACCCACTGAGAAACAATGCGCCGCCCCGCGCCAGCCATCCGGCCAGCGATTTTCCAGAATTCTACGTTTATTACCCAGATGAGCCGTCACCATGAGCATTTCCGAGCGAAAGACATCGCACCTTGACCTGTGCGCCGAAGACAACGTCGAAGCACGCGGCAAAACCAGCCTGCTAGAAGAAGTCGAGTTCTTTCACGACTCCTTACCCGAGCTCGCCGTAGACCAGATCGATCTCAGCGTCGAAGTCTTTGGCCATCGCCTGAAAGCCCCGCTCCTGATCACCGGCATGACCGGCGGCGCCACTCGCGCCGCTGAAGTCAACCACATCCTGGCCACCGTCGCCGAAACCCTCGGCATCGCCTTTGGCGTCGGCAGCCAGCGCGCCATGCTCAACAACCCCGAACTACTCGCCACCTACCAGGTCCGCCACCTTGCCCCCTCCATCCCGATCCTCGGCAACATCGGCGCCGTGCAAGCCGCTGAACTCTCCATCACCCAGGCCGAAGACTTAATCGGACTCATCGACGCCAATGCCCTGTGCATCCATCTCAATCCCGGCCAGGAAATCATCCAACCCGAGGGCGATCGCGACTTCCGCGGCTGCATCGACGGCATCGCACGCCTCGTCGATGGCCTGTCCACGCCGATCATCGTCAAAGAAACCGGCAGCGGACTCTCCCCCCGTACACTCGACCGCCTCAAAGGCGCCGGCGTCCAATGGGTCGACACCTCCGGCACCGGCGGAACCACCTGGATCGGCGTCGAAACCCTGCGCGCCACCCCCGAGAAACAAAGCGTCGGCGAACTTTTCTGGGACTGGGGCATCCCGACCGCTGCCTCCATCCTCTACGCAAAACGCCGCGATCTGAACGTCATCGGCTCCGGCGGCCTGCGCAGCGGACTCGACGCCGCCCGCGCCATCGCCCTCGGCGCAACGCTGGCCGGCATGGCCCTGCCCTGGCTGCGCGCCGCCCACGAAGAAGGCACCGCCGGCGCACTGCGCTTTGGCCAGACCACCATCGACACCCTCCTCACCGCCTGCCTGCTCACCGGATCCGCCAACATCGCCGAACTCCAGCAAACCCCCAAACTCCTCGGCCCACGCCTGCGCCACTGGCTCGAAATCCCCTGACTCTCCTCCCTCCTGCTGGCTCTTTTCTGCAAAACATAAAAGGTCAAAAACTGCCGAGTTTTTGACCTTTTCCATCTATCCCACACCGCCCCCACCCCCAAAAAGTACCATTTTTGTAACGGATCGTGGTCTACTCACGCGCATGTGGTGCCACGATCAGTTTCATGAAGGCTCACTCACGCGCATGCGGCACCACGATCAGTTTCATGAAGGCTTACTCACGCGCATGCGACACCACGATCAGTTTCATGAAAGCCTACTCACGCGCATGCGGCACCACGATCAGTTTCATGAAAGCCTACTCACGCGCATTTGTAACCACGATCAGATTCATGAAGACCTACTCATGGACGTGAATGGCCCATGATTTTACTCACCATCACCCCGGATTCCGCCTCCCCTTAACAAATTACACCCACACAGGAAACAAATTCCAAAAACACCAGAAAACACCTCTTGCCACACCAAAAACACTCCGCTATACATACCCCTCAACCACAACCGCCAGATGTATCGGCTTTTGGGACAGCCTGTCGTTTTTCACTTATTCGAACCGTCATTCTCTAACCCGGTTCCTTACGCTGGAGACCTCTATGACTGCCTTAATTCCAAAGACCGCTTCCATCCCGATGTACCAAAACCACCTGATTTATCAGCACACCCGCATGATCACCAATCCACAGACAGCGCCGCTGGCCGACGTCATTCACCAAGAAATCGAGACAGCCGATGAACTCCTGCTCGAAGAACGGAAACTGAACCTGAATCGCACCATCTTCCGCGCTCAGGCCGACACCCAAATAGCTTTCTGTGAGGAAACTCTCCGCGGCATTTCCATTGCCGCAAAACTTCACGACCACCAAAATCCTGGCAGCGAGTACCACACCACTCTGTTCCCCAAACCCATCAGCAACATTACGCGTCAGAGCATCCCCAAAGTTATCCTCGACTTAAACCAGATGATCACGCACCTCGGCCTCTCCCTCTTTAGCGATGATTTCCGGGATGAATGCACCGAGAAAATCACACACGCCATAACCCGGCTCCAGGAAACTCAAAAACAATTGGCCATCATCAAGCGTCAAGAACTCGAGCTCAAAAACAAGATCACCGCCTGGAAAGAGCACGCCAATGCCATCCGCCTCACCACCTACGGCAACCTTCTCGAACTCGCCAAAGACCCGACCCGCGCAAAATCATGGGCCACGTCCTTCTTCATGAAAGCCCCCAAGGAAAAACTCAGTCCCGAGAAAGCCGCCGAGCGAAAAGCCCAGCGCTCTGAGAAAGCAGCCATCAAAGCATCTGAAACTGCCGACAAAGCCCTCAAGGCCGCTCAAAATGACGCTATTGCACTAGAAAAGCTCAGAATTATGCAGCAACTCGAACAAGCCGCCGAACAAGAAGCACAGAGAAAAATCAGACAGAAACTCAACGACACCGAAGGCACCACCACTTCTACCCCGGACGATTTGCAGCCAGAATCACCTCCAGTAGAATCCTGAACGCGACAAACTCCCTGCTGAAACAAAACAGAGGGACCGCAAGTCGGTCCCTCTGTTTTTTGTTTTCAGGTATCAAAGCTGCTTCACTGCGCGGCACGCGTACGCTCGTTACTGACCTCCAGCACCGTCATCATCCCGGCTTCTGCATGTTCTAAAATATGGCAGTGCATCATCCAGTGCCCCCAATCCAGCGGCACCATCGCAACATCGATCACATCCTTGCCCTGCAGCAAAATCGTGTCGTGAAAATACGGCTCATCCACCGGCTGCCCGTTACGCGCAATCACCTTAAAAAACTGCCCGTGGATATGCATCGGATGCAAGCGATACGAATCGTTTTGAAAGCGCACCCGCGTCCACAATCCGGCCGTGAGCGGAGTTGCTTCGTGTTCGCCCCAGACCTTGTCGTTGATCGTCCATTCGATGCCATGCTCTCCGCCGCGCCGCGCATTGAGCACATAGGTCACGTCCACGCCCTCCTTTTCTGCGCCCGCCCAGCGCGGCATGTTCGGATTCGACGGCGGCGCAAACTGCGGTGTTTCTACCGGCTCACCGCTAACCCGAAGCGTCGCCAGCAAAATCGGCCGCCGCGTAAACCGGTCGATCACAGAAAACTCTTTGCCCGCCGCATCGGCCGGAATCACGATATCCAGATCCAGCCGATTGCCCGACGCCAGACTGAACCGCTCAAGCTCCACCGGCCGCCCCGTATACATCCCATCCACCGCAATCACGCGCGCATCCAGACCCGCTATCACCGGCCGATACACGCGACCATTCGACGAATTAAGCAACCGCAACCGAATCCGCTCACCGGGCCGCACGTCCATCTGGTGGCCCGAATCGCCATTCACCGTCACCACCTGCCCCCAGCGCCCGTCATGCGACAGGTCATGCCGCGTCACAAAGCGCGGATCGATCTGCCCATCCGGCCCCAGCCGCCAGTCATCCAGCACCCACATCTCATCGCGGTCGTAAGGCAGCGGCTCCTGGTCCTCCACGATCAACACCCCGTACAACCCGCGCCCTACCTGCTCCGCCGATTGATGATGCGGATGAAACCAGAACGTCCCGGCATCCTTCGGCACAAACTTATAAGTAAACGTCTCCCCGGGCTCCACCGCATCCTGCGTCACACCCGGCACACCATCCTGCGCGTTCGGCACCCGAACACCATGCCAGTGAATCGTCGTCGGCTGCGGCAAATCGTTCTTCAGCTCCACCTCCACCGCCTCCCCGAGCCGCACCCGCAACACCGGCCCCGGCACCTGATCATTATACGCCCACACATTGAGCATCCGTCCATCGAACTGCTGAACCGCCGTCGGCGCTGCCCGAATCTCAAACTTCCGCGTACCCGTCACCACCGGCCCTCCCGCCGGATACGCCGCCAGCAATTCCTGCTCAAACCCCGCCCGCACACTGCCAGCCTCCGACGCCGCCAGCACCTGCGCCACCTGCTCCCCGGCACCGCCACCAGCACTTTCCACCACCGGCTTTTTCCCCGGCGAACACCCCACCGCCACCAACAACAAAACCACTCCCAACACCAAACCCTTGCACCGCATAACACTTCCTCTTCGCGATAATAAGCTCTGCAAACTCTTCCTATTCATGCACCACTTCTCCCTCACCCCGACCTCCAAAAGCACGCACCGTGGAGCCGGGTGAAACCCGTGCGGAACGCGTATCTGTTTGTTTTAGCCCCACGAGAATCGTGGGGTCGCGACGTCGCAAACCACCCAATTTCTCTACCCACCACGTCGCAAACCACCCAATTTCTCTACCCACCACGTCGCGAACCGCCCAATGCCCCCTACCGAAGCCGCAACTTCACCTCCTCCATCGCCGAATACAGCACCGGCACCACAAACAACGTGATCATCGCAACCGTCATCCCGCCCACGGCCGGCAATGCCATCGGAATCATCACGTCCGCACCCGCCCCATAGCTCGTTAAAACCGGTAACAGCGCCAGAATTGTCGTCGCCGAAGTCATCAAACACGGCCGGATCCGCCGCTCTCCAGCCTCCACCACCCGCTCTCGAATCGCCTCCACACTCATCGGGCCAGCATCCTGAAAGCGTTGCTGCAAGTACGTCGCGATCACCACGCCGTCGTCGTTCGCGATGCCAAACAACGCGATGAACCCGACCCACACCGCAATACTCAGCTTCACCGGTACGATCTGGAAAACATCGCGCATATTCATGCCGAAGACCGAAAAGTCCAAAAACCACGGCTGCCCGTACAACCACAGCAAAATAAATCCGCCGCTAAAGGCCACGAAAATACCCGAAAAAATCATCATGCCCGTCATAACCGAGCGAAACTGCATATAAGTCAGCATAAAAATACTGAGCAGCACGATCGGAATCAGAAACATCAGGCGCTTTTCCGTCTCCACCGAACTTTCATAGCTTCCGGCAAAACTAAAACTAACGCCTTCCGCCAGCTCCAGCTCGCCGCTTGCGATCGCCGCCTCCATCGACGCGCGCACCGACTGCACCACGTCCACTTCCCCGGCATCACCCTGGCCATCGAACATCACATAACTGACCAGATAGGTATCCTCACTGCGGATCATTTCCGGTCCGCGCACGTACTCAATCCGCGCAAGATCGCCGATCGGAATCTGCACGCCATCGGTCGCCGTCACAAATACCCGCTCCATACTTTCTGGAATATCGCGCATCTCGCGCGGATAGCGCACACGCACACTGAAACGCTCACGCCCCTCCACACTCTGCGTAATCGTTCGCCCACCAATCGCCATATCGACCGTGTCCTGAAAACTCGCCATCGTCACACCGTAACGCGCAAGTTTGGCCCGGTCCGGGTGAATCTCGATATACGGCTTACCCACCGGTCGGTCCGCGTTCACCGCCTGGCTGTTGACCATGGGATGCTCCCGCAAAAACTCCTGCACCTTGAGCGCCGCATCCCCCAGCGCTTCCAGGTTCGGCCCGCGCAAGCGCACCGCAATCGGCGCGCTGATTCCGCTCGACAACATCACAATCCGCGTACTGATCGGCTGCAACATCGGCGCCGAAGTCATCCCCGGCAGCTTCGACCCCACCCGCGCTAGCTCATCCCAGATATCCTGCGGGCTCTCAATTTCCGGCCGCCAGTTTCGGTACGCACGCCCGTTCGGATCCTCAACAAGCTCCCCATCCGCATCACGCACAAACTCGCTATTTGCATCGACCTTGAACAACAACCGACGGCCCGCGGCATTGAGTTTGTACTCGGGCTTGTACGAAATAATCGTCTCAACCAT
>JBEBUW010000087.1:0-19117 GCA_040393065.1 Lujinxingia vulgaris
TGACGAGGCTCAAGTGCGCAAAAATTCAGGCAGAAAATTATAGAAAATTCTGAAAAAATAGAAATTTCTATAATTTTCATGTCTTTTCAAGAACTGTTCTGTCCTGGCCGGCCGGTCCTGGAAATTTCTACATTTTCACGAATTTGGGCCGGGCCAGAATTTTCCGTAAGGAAACCCAAAGCAATCACGCTGTATAGAATCCTTGGCCAGCCCAAACTGCGCCGAACCCGATCGATTGGCATGAAAAAACCCTTCTTGGAGGAGCGAAGTCCCCTATTTCCTCTCATCCTCTGCTTCGGGAGACATTAGCCGACGAGCCCACATATCTTCAGGACCCCATTCATGAAAAAATTAAAAATCAAAAATCAAAAATCAAAAATCAAAAAAGCGTGCGCCGCATCCAAGGAATCGCCAGCGTCACCGCTCGCACCCCCATCAGCGCCATCAGGCCCCACCATACCTGCGTTAGCCCCCACCCCATCCTCGGCACCGCCAGTAAAATCGCTACGGATACCGAAGCCGAAATCACCATCGCAATTGCAAGATACCGAAACGCGCCCGCCCCCATGTATATCCCGTCCCACACGAAAACCAGCCCGTTCAACGGCTGCATAATCGCCACCAACACAAAGATCCCCATCACTGCCTGGATTGTCGTCGCATCGTCAGTAAACATCCGCGGCAAAAGCGGCCCCAACACAAAAAACACCGCTCCCAACACCAGGCCCAGCCCGACGCCCCATTGCAACAGCCGCACGCCCACCGCACGCGCTCTATCTTCTTCCCTGGCCCCCAGGTGATGCGCAACCAGCGTCTGTCCTGCCACCGCCAGCGCATCGACCACCAGTGCCAGAAAACCCCAGAGCTGCACCGCAATCTGGTGCGCCGCCACCGCCGTAACCCCCACCCGGGCCGCCACTGCTGTCGCCAACGTCATCGTGCCCACCAGCGCACCAGTCCGAATCAACAAATGCCCGCCAATCTGCAAAAACGGCACAATCTCTCGCAACGCGGGCAGCTTCAGTTCAATTCCGAACTTTTCACGATGCACCTTGAGCAACAGCACCACAAAAACCAGCGCGGCCGACCACTGTGCAATCACTGTCGCCCACGCCGCACCGGCAATGCCCCAACCCAACACAAAAATAAAAAGCGGATCCAGCACCAGGTTGACCAGATTCATCCCCAACGCCACCCAGAGTGGAGTGCGCGTATCCAGAAAACCCCGAAATGCCCCGTGCGAGGCCGTTATCAGCAACACGGCTGGCCCCGCAAACGCTCGAATACGCAAATACGCCAGCGCCGGTTCGTACATTTCACCGCCGGCCCCCATCACCAGCAAAATCGGCTTCGAAAACGCCAGTAAGCCTGTCGTCGCCACCAGTCCCGCCAGCACCGCCAGCGTCAGCGCAACTACAACCGACCGCCCCGCTCCTGCACGGTCCCCCTGTCCCAGCGCACGACTCACACGCGGCGTCGTGCCATATGCCAAGAAATTAAAAACGATGAAGGAAAGCGAAAAAATCGCAGCATTGATCCCCAATGCCGCAAGCGGCACCGCTCCCAGGCGCCCAACAAACATCGTATCCACCAGGGATACCAGGGGGTCAATCGCCAGACTCCCCAACGCCGGAATTGCCAGATCCAGAATCCGACGATCTTCCGGATTTTTAAAGAAATTAGATATCTTGAACGACCTGTACGAAAAACTCCGCAAAGACCTCAATCTCCCTTTTGAAGCGCACGTGCGGCATTCAAAATCGTTTGTACAATCGACTCAATACTGGCTGCCGTAGAATCGATCTCGCACGCATCCTCCGCGCGACGAAGCGGTGCGATCTCACGCTCCGAATCGCGCCGATCTCGCTCCACAATCTCGCGCAATACCAGGTCATAATCAGCCACATCCCCCTGCTCACGCATCTGCGCTACCCGACGCTCCGCCCGAATCACCGGCGAAGCCGTCAAAAAGATCTTCAGCTCCGCATCCGGAAACACGACCGTTCCAATATCACGCCCCTCCAGCACACTGGAGCGCTTGCGCCCGATGGCCCGCTGCTGTTCCAGCAACGCCTGCCGAACCGCCGGGTGCGCCGATACAATACTTGCCCCGCGGCTGGCCTCGGCACTGCGAATTTCCTGCGCCAGCATACGATCATTGCAGTAAACAACGTTCTGACTGTTCTCCAGACGAAACTCAAAAACCAGTCCACGCGTTAGCTCCGCCACCGCATCGGCATCGGTCAGAGCAATGCCGGCCTGCGCCGCCTGATAAGCCACCGTGCGAAACATCGCGCCCGTGTCGATCAGTTGAAAACCAAGTTCTTCCGCCAGGCGCCGCGCGATCGTAGATTTACCGGCACCCGCAGGCCCGTCGATTGCTATAATCATAATTTCTTACAGTACTGATAAATTAGGAGTTACAAACCGAGGCTTTAAGCTTCTAGTTCGGTTAATTGGGTCAAAACATCAAAAAGTGCATCACAACAACGCTGAACCTGCGCCTCCGTTCCGATTGTAATCCGCAAATCATTCACAAGCGGTCCCGGTCCGAGCGGGCGCACGATCACACCGCGCTGCAAAAGCAGGTCATACACCTTTTTGCCCTCATGCGGCGTACGCACAAGCAAAAAGTTAGTCTGGCTCGGAATCCAGCTCACCCCGAGATATGCCATCGCACGCAGTCGCTCTTCCATCAACGCGCGACCTTCAATATTCATCGCAAGTGAACGCGCGACAAAATCCGCATCCCCGATCGCAGCCGCTGCCCCTACCTGCGCCAACGCGCTGCAATTGAATGGCTCACGCACCCGATTGATCAAATCAATCATTTCCGCGGTACCAATCGCATACCCGGCCCGCAATCCGCCCAGCCCGTAGCATTTGCTAAACGAGCGACAGATAAGCAAACGTTCACGCTCCCCACGCATCTTTTCTGCGCTCTCATAATCGTCGGCCGTCACATACTCATGGTACGCTTCGTCCACAACCACCACGATATCGTCGCGAACCGCGCGCAAAAACGCTCGCAACCGCTGCGAATTCACATACGTCCCGGTCGGATTATTCGGATTCGCCACAAAAATCATTTTTGTTTCCGGACGAATCGCAGCCAGCATCGCATCCAGATCATGCACCAGATCGTCTTTCATCGGCACAATCGTCGTCGCTACATTTTGCGCCTGTAAAATGATCTTATAGGCGACAAACGAACAATCCGAGATCACCGCATGATCCACACCGGCGCTACAAAACGTGCGAACGGCCAGCGTCAAAAGCTCATTGGAACCGTTCCCCGTCGTTATTTCCACCGGATCAATGCCATGAAATGCGGCCAGTGTATCGCGCAACGCAAACGCCGCACCGTCCGGGTAGATATGCATCTCAGCAATATGCTGCCTCACCGCCTCCATCGCCAGCGGACTCGGACCCAGCGGGTTCTCGTTGCTTGCCAGCTTGATCGAACCCGTGATCCCCAGTTCACGCTCAAGCTCGGAAATCGGTTTGCCCGGAACATAGGCTTTCAACGTTGTAATATTGCTTGCTGCAAGTGGTTTCATGGCCTGGATCCCATTTTCATGAATGAAGAAATCAACTGCAATTAAACGACCGCATAAGAATCGACCCGGGCCCAGCGCATTTCTGGCCGGCCTCCTTCCAAAAACAAAGCAAAATCCGCCAGAACTTCGGCCGGAATCATACCTTCCTTCAATATCGGAGCAAGTGCCCAGTGCGTTCCTGGCTCACGGCGCATCCACGAAATCTGCTGCTTCGCGTACCGTCGTGTTTCACGCTTTATATCCGCCACGCACTCATCTAACGCCACGCCGCCGACCACATGCTCGCCCATCTGCCTGTAGCCGAGACTCTGCAGAGGCTTCAGCGTATGCGCAAAACCACGTGCCAAAAGCCCCTCAAACTCCGCCTGCAAACCGGCCGCCATCATCGCGTCCACCCGCGCATCGATCCGCCCATACAACTCCGGCCGAGGACGAATCATCGCAATCTTCAATGCATGGTAGGATGGCTTCGAAAACCGATGCTCACGCTGATGTTCACTGAGCGGCTTTCCGGTTTGCTCAAACACTTCCAGCCCGCGCGTAATCCGAATCAAATCGTTTGCATGAATCCGTCCTGCCAGCTCCGGATCGACTTCCTGCAACCTGGCATACAAAGGCCCTGCGCCCTGCTCCTCGGCCAGGCGTCGATACCGCTCGCGCAACTCCGCACTTGGCTCCGGCGCATCGAACAAACCGTGCACAAGAATCCGGATATACAATCCGGTTCCTCCCACCACGATCGGTACACGCCCACGCTCCAGAATATCCGCAATCGCCGCGTTTGCCTGCGCCTTAAAGTCTGCCACGTTGAACTCTTCGTCCGGCTCACAAATATCCACCAGATGATGACGTACCCGCGCACGCTCCTCAGCCGTTGCCTTCGCCGTCCCGATATCCAGATAGCGATACACCTGCAGGCTGTCGCAATTCACAATTTCTCCGCCCAGCGCTTCGGCCAGCGCCAGCGAAAAATTCGTTTTCCCCACCCCGGTCGGTCCTCCGAGCACGATGATTCGAGGTAAACCCTCCAGATCTTCTTCGGAGAAATCAAACTCCATAACGCCATCCCGCTTTATCGAAAGCTGTTAACCGTCCAATGATGATTGCAATGTGCGGCTTAACGACGCTCAAACGACTTTTCCAACTCAAAAAGAGGAATCCGATAGTAAACCGGCCGCCCATGCGGGCAGTTCGCCCGGAACTCAATCGCATCCATTTGTTCAAGTAAACTCTCACATTCCTCAAGACTGAGTGGCGTTGGCCCGCGCACCACCGCATGACAGGCCATTCTTGCTAGAACCGCCTCCATCGCTTCCTGCACACGATCCGAACGACCGATATTGGACAAATCATCGAGCGCATCACGGATCAACCGTTCATGCCGCGCGCCGCTCAACACCGCCGGCACACTTTTGAGCACAAATGACTGACCACCGAAAGGCTCAATCTCAAAACCTGCATCCCGAAAAAACGTCAGATTCTCTTCCAGACAATCCGCACGCAACGCATCCAGCTCCATCCTGAGCGGAAACAACAAAGGCTGCGTCTCCTTATGTTCCTTCGCAAACAATGCCCGCAAGCGTTCAAATCCGATCCGTTCATGCGCAGCATGCTGATCGATGATCACCAGCCCGGAAACATCCTCGCACACAATATATGCCCTGCGAAATTGCCCGATCACGCGCAAAGTCGAAAAATACCCGGCGCCGCCCTCCGTGATACCATCTTCCGGCGGCATCAGACCGGTTGCGCCAAGACTCACCCGCGGCGGAAGCCCGAGAGGCGCTGCCGCAGCCAACGCAAATCCCTGCTGTAAGCTCACCGGATCGTGATCGCCATCCACCGATCCCAGAAACGGCGATACAAACTCCCCTGCACTGCGACCGAATCCCTGCTTACCCTGCCCCCATGCCGGCGCGATTTCCGACATTCGACGGTGACGCGCATTCAACGGCTCCAGCCGCGCCATCCCCGGCGACACATACACCCCGCCTCCCCCAAAGTCTTCCATTTCCGCTTCTTCCTCGCGCTTCGAATTGCGAAGCGCATAATTCTTCGCCTCCTGCGACAGCCACGGCGCTTCTGCCAACGCATCGGCCAACGCGTGATACACCGCACGATAAATCGGCTGCGTATCATGAAATCGCACCTCGGTTTTGGCCGGATGAACATTCACGTCGACGAGATGAAACGGAACGTCAACAAACAAAATCACCGACGGATACCGCCCCGCATCCAATAATTGACGATACGCCCCCTGAATCGCCGCCCGAATCGTGCGATCATTCACATAGCGGCCATTTACAAACGTATAAATATTTGCCGAACTACGCTGCGAATGCCCCGCCCTCGAAAAATATCCTCGCGCAACCACGCCCCCAATCGCTGGATATTCCGCCGTCGGATATAGATCGTCATAAACCTCCCGCCCCAGAAGTTCCAAAATCCGATCTTTCAAATTCTCAGCAGCCGGCAAATCCAACCGAACCTTGCCATCGCGCCGCAACACAAACCGCACATCCGGCCGCGCAAGCGCCATGCGCATCAACATTTCCGTAATATGACGCGCCTCCGTTCCCGGCGCCTTCATAAACTTCAATCGCGCCGGCGTATTAAAAAACAGCTCCTCGATGGTAATCGTCGTCCCGGCTGCCATCCCCACATCTTCAATTTCCTGCAACACGCCGCCTTCAATATACAGGCGAGTCCCGCTCAGCTCGCCATGAGGCTTCGTGCGAATTTCCATCCTCGAAACCGAACCAATCGACGGCAAAGCCTCGCCACGAAACCCGAGCGTCGCAATCGAAAACAAATCATCTACCGACGAAATCTTACTCGTCGCATGACGCTCCAGTGCACGCAGCGCGTTCTCACGGGTCATCCCGGAACCATCATCCTCGATGCGAATCACATTGCGCCCGCCCTCCTCAATGGTGACCTCGACCCGCCTGGCCCCTGCATCCAGACTGTTCTCGACCAGCTCCTTCACCACGGAAGACGGCCGCTCCACAACCTCACCAGCCGCAATCTGATTTGCGAGCTCCGGCGGCAAAACCGCCACCGCCAATCCCCGCTGACGCTCCAGATCTTCGCTGACTTTTGAATTTTCAGACGTTTCCGAAAGAGGTTTCTCAGAAAAACTCATCAATACATCTCATCAAATACGGGTTATCGTACTGCACGCCAGTGGTGGTCAGGCACTGCTACAAGAGTTGCGCATCTCCAGTCGTTCTGGGAAGTTCCAGTCCAGACCGGCATTCTTATAAGAAACCGCCGAACCGCATCATAACTTTCTCAAAGCACTGCCCATTTCTCTCATTTGCTCCCTACTTACTGATTTCGCCATGATAAATCGTATCAAAACCGCTGTCGCTGACCTGCGGCAAGCCAACGCCCTCGTTGATGACGAAAGCGCACGTCACCAGGCCAGTCAACCTCCCGGCAGCCTGGACGGTCAGCCTATCACCATCATGATTGTGGCCTGCGTCATCCTCAGCCTGCTCGAATACTATGGCGGCTCCAATCAGTGGAAAACCCTGGCCATACCGCTCGGTTTCTTTATCCAGGAACCGATGGACACGCTGACCTCAATCTTTCGCAGTGGCGAATACGCGCGTCTATCACGTCTGGCCTACTGGTCCATTTCCACATTTATCGGCTACCTGATCATTCCAGTTCTCTTTGTGAAATTTGTTTTCCGCAAACGCCTGCGTGATTTTGGCATGTCCCTTCATGGGGCCCTGAAACACTGGAAAATCTACGTCGGACTGTACCTGATCGTATTGCCTGCCGTTTATATCGTCTCTTTTACGCCTAGTTTTCAGAAAACCTATCCGTTTTATGAACACGCCAGCCGCAGTTTATTCGACTTCTTCGCCTGGCAAGCTCTCTACGCTATGCAATTCATGGCGCTCGAGTTTTTCTACCGTGGATTCATGATCCATGGCCTCAAACACCGCTTTGGTATCTATGCGATTCTTGTCCCCATCATTCCTTACTGCATGATTCATTTCGGCAAACCGCTTCCCGAAACGCTCGGCGCAATCATTGCCGGAGTGGCGCTGGGCATGCTCGCGCTGCATACCCGCACGATCTGGCTCGGCGTGATCATTCACATTTCCGTCGCGGTCACCATGGATTTCTTCTCCCTGCTTAATCAGGGAAAAATCCAACTTTTTTAGAATCTCCCCCAAAATACTTCAGGCATTTCGGTCGCGCAAAACTCACACGCGCCGGAAAACCCCGACAACACGGCCGAGCACGGCTGCCTCACGCGCATCGGCCTCCTGGATGAAAATCGGCTCCATCGTCTTATTCGCAGGCTGAAGCCGCACACGACTGCCTTCCTTAAAAATCCGCTTTACGGTTGCTTCGCCGTCGATCATCGCCGCTACGATCTCGCCGTCCCGGATGTCGCGCTGTTTCTTCACGAAAATATAGTCTCCATCAAAAATACCATCGTCGATCATCGAGTCTCCCTGCACCCGCAGACTGAAAACATCGTCCACTCGTCCAAGCAGCCCTTCGCCAATCTTCACGAACTCTTCGGTATGCTCGATGGCGCTGATCGGAATACCTGCTGCAATCCGTCCCACCACTGGAATATCGTACACGCCCTGCAGCACATTGACTTCATCACTTGCAACAGGTTCCACCGAACGCTCCGACGAACCACCCGCCGCAGCGCGCCGTCCATTCCCATTCTGGATCTGCCCCTGCCCCTGCTCAAAAGGCTGTCCATTGGAGCGATACAACGCACGCAAAGCACGCGACTTAGAATCCAACCGAACAATATACCCCTTCCGCTCAAGCGCCTTTAAATGATCATTCACACCATTGGTGGAACTAATCCCCACCCGATCGCCAATTTCGCGAATCGTCGGTGGAAATCCTGCCGCTTGAATGTATTCGGTAATGGTATCAAGAACCAGAGCCTGACGGCCTGTCAATTTCTGTGGTTGTTTCATAGTAGCCAAACTCGCAATTGTTGAAAGTGAAAGTAATCGAGCCCAGTGGAAATTCACGGCAACACTTCTACTGAACAGTTGTACCAGAATATCCACCACTTCAACAAGGTCAAATCAAAGATGAGTTTACGGCAAAAATATCCGCATTTATTTTCTCACAGGGAGTATTCAAACCAGGGGACATGTTAGCTCTATGAAAAATCTCCTACCCCCGCTGTGTACGTCAGAAATCCCCACGACAACGCATCGAAAGCCACCTTTTGACGACACAGGTTTGACACTCCACAAGGCTGCGTGTTAGGGGTACGGCGAATTTTCACCCTGAGTCCGTTTTCAAGGCTCAGGGGCATAAACACTGGTCGATCATAGCGGCAAACAGACTTCTCCAACGCCGCTCGCGATACGGATGATGTAGATTATGGAAATTGCAGATTATTTACCGCTAATTTTGCTGGGACTGGCCTCTCTGGCAACAGTTTCAGGCCTGATTTTAGCGACGAACTTGCTCGGGCCTAAAAATCCAACGCGAGAGAAAGTCATTCCTTACGAGTCCGGCTCCGATCCGATCGGCCAGGTTCGCGGAATGCGATTTAGCGTTCAATTTTACCTGGTTGCCATCAGCTTCATTCTGTTTGACCTGGAAATCGTCTTTATCATCCCCTGGGCGATGTCCTGGGCGCAGAGTTCCGCGCTGGGCTACGGGTTTTACTCGTTTATCGTTATGTCGATCTTCCTCATGATTTTGACCATCGGTCTGGTCTATGAGTGGAGTCAAGGAGGTCTCGAATGGGACTAGAACATCAGTTACCCGAAGTCATCACCACCAGGCTGGAAACGGCCGTTGGCTGGGCACGCAAACATTCCCTGTTTCAGTATCCGTTTGTCACGGCCTGCTGCGGCATGGAGTATATGGCTACGGCCGCAGCGCGTTATGACATTGCTCGCTTCGGTGCGGAAATCCCGCGCTTTTCTCCTCGACAGGCTGACCTGTTGTGGGTTGTCGGCACCGTAAACCATAAGCTCGCGCCGTTCTTACGCCGTATTTACGAGCAAATGGCTGAGCCCAAATGGGTCATCGCTTTCGGCGTGTGCGCTTCCACCGGTGGTTTTTACGACAACTATGCAACCGTGCAAGGTATCGACAAAATTATTCCGGTCGATGCCTACATCCCCGGCTGCCCACCACGGCCTGAGCAGGTCATTGACGCCCTGCTGAAGCTGCAGGAGAAAATCCAGGCCGAGCCCTGGGATAAATACGCTTACGAAGAGAAAATGCGTCAGCGCGAAATCGACGGCATCATTCCCGCGCCTCCCCTGTTTCAGCGCCCAGAATAAAGCCTGAAGCACACGCACATTCTTAATTCGTTCCAGTTTTCTTCGCATTCACCTCGCGGCTTTCCAGGAAAGCCGCGCACGCGGTTGTTGTATCATGGCTAAAAAGCTCATCGACTTTGTTCAAAAGAAGTTTGCCAGTGAAGTACTCCACACTCACTCCAGACTGGGAAATGACACGGTTACGGTAAAGCGTGATAAGCTCGTGGAGATCGTCCGCGAACTGCGCGACGATCCCTCGACCCAGATGGATTATCTGCGCACCATTACGGCCGTAGATTACCTGCCGCGACAGCCGCGCTTTGAGCTGGTGTACGTACTTTACAGCATGAAACACAAACACATGCTGATCCTTCGCGTAATGCTCGAAGATTCCGACGCCGTCGCTCCCAGCCTGCACACGCTCTACGGAACCGCTGGATGGCAGGAGCGCGAAGTCTGGGATATGTACGGCATTCGCTTTTCTGGGCATCCCGACCTGCGTCGTGTCCTGCTCTATGAAGAGTTCGAAGGACACCCACTGCGCAAAGATTATCTCAAGCAAGCCTCCCAGCCACGCGTTGAGCTGCTCGCCCGCGAGCGCGATAGCGTTGAGGAGTTCAATATCTACGTCAACGATCGCCCCTCCTCGGGTTCACGCGACCAGTAATTTCCGCGTGGTATCTGCGACAGACGACTTTCTGATATACGGATAGACATCATGGCCCACAATATCACCGATAGCTTTGACAGCTACGACCCGATCGACCAGGACATCAATAACGAGCCGATGATCCTGCAAATGGGACCAAGCCACCCGGCCACCCACGGTACCGTACGCTTTACCCTCACGCTCGAAGGCGAAAAAGTCCTAAAATGCGAAACCGAAGTCGGCTACCTGCACCGCGGATTCGAAAAAGAATGTGAGGCCGCTACCTGGACGCAGGTCTTTCCTTACACCGACCGACTCAACTACGTCAGCCCCCTGCTCAACAACTTTGGCTATGCGCTGGCTGTTGAAAAATTGCTCGGCATTGAAGTGCCCGACCGCTGCAACTGGATTCGCACGCTGATGGGCGAAATCAGTCGCCTCTCCGATCACCTAACCTCAATCGGTGCCGGTGCGCTGGAACTCAACGCCATGACCGCGTTTTTGTACGCCATCGAAGGCCGCGAGCTGGTCTGGGACCTGATCGAGCAAGTTACCGGCGCACGTCTGACCGTCAGTTATGGACGTGTTGGCGGCCTGAAAGACGATCTGCCTGAGGGCTTCGCCGAAAACTGGAAGTATGTGCGTGCACGCCTGATCGAGATTCATGCGTACACCAACAAATTGCTCACCCGTAACCGTGTCTTCGTCGATCGTATGGCCGGTACCGGTGTCATTTCCCCCGAAATGGCCATCAGCTACGGCTACACCGGCCCGATGCTTCGCTCGACCGGCGTCGATTACGATGTCCGCAAAGATCACCCCTACTTCAAATACGGCGAGGTAGACTTCGATGTTCCGGTCGGTTCGTCTGGCGATAACTTCGACCGCTATCTCGTCCGCATGGAAGAGCTCGTGCAGTCGATCCGCATCATCGACCAGTGCCTGGAGCGCATGAAGCCCGGTCCGATCAACACCGACGATCCGCGCGTCATGCTTCCCAACAAGGAGCGCGTGTACAACTCGATCGAGGGCATGATCGCACACTTCAAAATCGTTTTTGAAGGTCTGCAAGTTCCCCCCGGCGAGGTATATAGCTATACCGAAGCCGGCAACGGCGAGCTCGGCTTTTATATCGTCTCCAACGGCACCGGAAAACCCTGGAAGATCCACGTCCGCTCCCCAAGTCTGATCATGATGGGCGGCGTGCACAAACTCTTTGAGGGCGGTTTGCTGTCCGACATTATCCCCACCTTCGACACAGTCAACATGATCGGCGGTGAATGCGACAAGTAAGTGATTGGAGCGAGCTTTCTTTTTCAGATAACAAAGCCGCCCGATAAGGCTCAGGAGTAATACGCAATGCCAAAAGTTACGATCAACGGCACCGAGATTGAGGTCGACAAGGGAACGACCATTCTGCGCGCAGCCGCCGAAGCCGGCTACGAAGTGCCCCACTTCTGCTATCATCCCGCTCTGTCGATTCCGGCAAACTGCAGGATGTGCCTGGTGGATGTCGAAGGTGCCGGCAAATTACAACCTGCCTGTTACAGCCAGGTCAGTGATGGAATGGTGATTCATACCCAGAATGAACGCGTGAAAAAGGCACAAAAAGCCGTACTCGAGTTCATCCTGATCAACCATCCCATTGACTGCCCGATCTGCGATCAGGCCGGTGAATGCAAACTTCAAGATTATTACCTGGCCTACGACGCGCAAGAATCACGGATGCGCGCCGAGAAAGTCCAGAAAGTGAAAGTCTACCCGATCGGTCCCGAAGTTCTCTATGACGGCGAACGCTGCATTTTGTGCACGCGTTGCATCCGCTTTTGCGAAGAGATCACGGGCACCAACGAATTGACCCTGGTGCAACGTGGCGACCGCGTCGAAGTCCGTAATTTCCCCGGACGCGAACTCGACAATGCCTACTCGGTTTGCACGACGGACATCTGCCCGGTTGGCGCGCTGACCTCGCGCGATTTCCGCTTCAAATGCCGTGTCTGGCTTTTGACCTCGACCGAAAGTGTTTGCACCGGTTGTTCAAAAGGCTGCAACATCCATCTGGAGCACTTCCGCAACGAAATTCAGCGCTATCGTCCACGTTACAATCCGCAAGTGAACGACTACTGGATGTGTGATGCCGGTCGTCTCAGCTACAAAGAAGTTCACACCGACCGTCTGCTGCACCCGATGAGCAACGGCGCCGAACTGAACTGGCACGCCGTTGCAGAGACCGTGGCCGACAAACTCAAGCGTGCGATCGACGAAGTCGGCGTCGACAAAATCGGACTGGTTCTCAGCCCGCAGGCAAGCTGTGAAGATCTCTTCCTGGCACGTAAATTTGCCTCTGACGTGCTCAAAACCGATCGCTTGTATGTAGGCGGTAAACCCGATGGGAACTCGGACGATTTCTTGATCAACTCCGATAAGAACCCGAACCGTCGCGGCATCGAAGCCGTCCTCGGCTCGGCCGACGGCGCCCAGCCCTTTGAGCAACTCGCCGCCGACATCGCAAACGGCAGTGTCCAGGTTCTCTACATGATGGATGCACACATGCCTCTCGATGAAGCAGCCCAACTGCGATTTGTCGAAAGCTTAGACAAGCTCAAGCTCTTTATCTTTCAGGCACAGCATCATGGCCGCCTGTCGCCCAAAGCTCATATTGCGCTGCCGGTCTGCAGCCATGCCGAGAGCGAAGGCACATTTATTAATTCCGATGGCCTTGCACAGAGCGTTCAAAAGGCATTCAATCCCGCCGGTGATTCACTCCCCCACTGGCAGGTATTCATGCGTCTGGCTCAGGCGATGAACCAGCCCTTCAGCTATACCTTTGTGCATCAAATTCAAAACGAAATGTTTGCGGCCCGGCCCAATTCCGTCGCCAGCGGAACCGCCGAAGGCGTGCCGGTCGAGTAAGATAAGAGAGGATTTTCATGTTGGAAGTTTTAATTAGCTTACTCAAGATCGTGGTGATCGTCTTTGCCTTTGTGCTGGGCGTCTCCGGAGCTCTGACGCTCTTTGGTGACCGTAAGCTCTCTGCAAAGATTCAAAACC
Organism: Lujinxingia vulgaris; assembly: GCA_040393065.1. Taxonomy (GTDB): domain Bacteria; phylum Myxococcota_A; class Bradymonadia; order Bradymonadales; family Bradymonadaceae; genus JACCWM01. The sequence continues at coordinate 13,542 of JBEBUW010000087.1, forward strand.
GCGTTGGACCCAATCAAGCAACGCTCTTTGGGCTGCGCCTGGGCGGTTTTGTGCACTTTCTGGCAGACGGCCTCAAGCTGTTGCTCAAAGAAAACATTACGCCGGCCGGCTCCAATAAGTTTTTGCACAACATCGCGCCTGGAATCGTGCTGTTTCCCGCGCTGGTTGGCTGGGCCATCATTCCCTTCATGGATCACTACTGCACGGGAACCGTGCAAACGCTGGCTGATTACACCGAAGTCTGTGTCGATGGAGAATGGAAAAACTACTTCTCCATTATGCATAGTGACGTCGGCCTGCTGTTTGCCTTTGCAATTGCGGCGGTATCCGTCTACGGCGCAGCAATCGCTGGCTGGGCTTCCAACAGCAAATTCTCACTGCTCGGCGGCCTTCGCTCCTCGGCACAAATGATTTCCTACGAAGTCACCATGGGTCTGAGTCTTGCCGGTGTTTTGATGATTTACGGTACGCTCAACCTGAACGACATGGTCCGCGCACAGGGCTATCTCTTCGGAGGTTGGCTGCCGATGTGGGGTATCGTCGTTCAACCGGCCGCATTCTTTTTGTTCTTTTTGGCCGGATTGGCAGAAACCAAACGTAACCCGTTTGACCTCCCCGAAGGTGAGTCGGAGATCGTGGCCGGTTACCTGACGGAATACAGCTCGATGAAATTCGCCGGTATGCAGCTTAGCGAATATGCGGCAACGGTATTTATTGCCGCCTTGCTTGCTGTGTTGTTCCTTGGCGGCTGGCAGGTTCCCTATGTCTATGCAGACGGTATCCGCTTCCTGGGCAACCACTGGCAGCCCTTCGCGGACAACCCGCAGGTCTGGTATATCATCACGATTTTGCTGCGTATCGGTGCGATGACCTTCAAAATCCTTGGTCTGGTATGGCTGCAGTTCATGATGCGTTGGACCTTCCCGCGCTTCCGTTACGACCAGGTTATGGATCTTGGCTGGAAGATTCTCCTTCCGCTGAGCATTGCCAACCTGTTCATCACGGCACTCATTCTGACCATTCTTTAATCCTAGAATCCTAATTTCCCGATTGGGAGAACGATATGGCCAACAACGTACGCACAATTCAGGTTCACCGGCAGAAAGCTACGCTCTGGGATAAAAGCTACATCCCGGAGTTTGTCCGCGGCCTGGTGGTGACCACTTCCCATCTTTTCCGTAACCTCAATCCCAATGTGGATGAGCGTCTGACCTTTACCCGCAACTATCCCGAAGAACCAACGGTTTATCCCGAGCGCTACCGCGGACTGCACCGCTTGATGTTGCGCGATGACGGCCAGGTTCGCTGCGTTGCCTGCATGTGCTGCTCGACCATTTGCCCGGCCGACTGCATTCACATCGTTGCAGCCGAACATGACGATCCGGCCATCGAGAAATACCCGCGTGTTTTCGTCATCGACGAACTACGCTGCATCGTCTGCGGACTTTGCGTGGAGGCCTGCCCCTGCGACGCCATTCGTATGGACGGCGGCGTCCACATTCCCCCTTTCGTCAATCGTGGCGATGCCTTCTTTAACCGCGACCTTTTGATGGAGCGCGGCGGCCCCTCTATGGCCGTACAAGGTGGTGAGCAGGGTTAATTCGCTTATGGAAGAATCTTCCTCCAGGCAACAAACTCAAAAACTACGAGTAAGCCCGCTAATTGCTGCGGGCTTACTCGTTTTTGCTGCACTCGCGAGTCTACTGGCACAGATCTTTATTTTCCCGGGCAAGGCCACTGACGGAGACTGGCAACGTGCCTCGGCCTATATTGTCGAGCATATCGAGGCGGATGACGCCCTGCGCATCCACCCCTCCTGGACAGAAGCGCCCATGCCGTATCTTCAAAAAATCGGCAATCAGCTTCACCGCCAACACCACCCTTTGCTCGAAGATCTGCAGGGGATTCAACGCATCTGGATCCTCTCCGAAACCGAACATCTCCAGGATGCCTTTCGTCGCCTTCCGTTTGAGCCCTCGCCTGCCCTCACCGAACGATTTGGCACAGTAACTGCGGTGCTCATCGACCTGCCAGAATCAACGCAGTTTCCTTATATTTTTAACGAGCATCTCCAGGAAGCAAAAGTCAGCCGTTACTCTCCCGGCGCAGACGCTGTCGAAGACTGCAAAACCTGGGATCGTAACCAGCGCCGCTGGCATTGCGCCAGACGCGACCGTACTTTTTACGTCGGCGATGCCGTCCAGGAGCTCGGCGATGACCCGCACCACTGCATCTGGGCACACGCGCTACCGAACCAACGCATTTTACGAATCGAATTTCCAGAAGTCCCGCTCTACAACACCCTGCGCATTCGCGCTGGCCTGGAACGTGTCGGCTCGAGCCGCGTCGACGTCACCCCGGTCGATTACCGCGTTTACCTCAATGACGAGCTCATTCTCGAACAAAGCATCCCCAAAGATAGTTCGACCTGGCCGGCTCACGATGTCAAAACTTCAGAACAAAACGGACAAACAGCCAACGTTCGTATCGAAATTCAATCTGAACATGAGCGTGGCCGCCACTTCTGCTTCAACGGCTGGACATTTTAATGTCTATAGAATCCCGGGACGTATAGAACATATAGAATGTGCGGGGAGCGCCACACTATCAAAGGCTTAAAAACTAATTCGATTGATGAACTTCGATGATTCCACATCGAAGCTTACCAATCGCCGATTCCCCTCGTAACGTAATTCGACCTCATATGTCCCCGGCCGCAATGTCGTCTGCACCGACGATTCTCCTACTTTTTCTCCCTTATACCAGATCGTCGTGCCCGGTTTCGTTGAAATATAAACCGTTCGAGTGTTGCCACTATGACGAAAAACGGAAGCCGGCTGCTCCTGTTTCGTATCCGTCTGAGCAGCGCCAACAGCCACCGTCTGTTTTGCCTGTACGCCTTCTGATGCCTGGGCCACCGGCTCGTCAGCACCGCGATTGATGACGAGATAACCCAGCACGAGAAAAGCACCGACGATCAAAAGCATCAGCGCTAGAAAACCAGCAATTAAAAGCGGCTGTCGCCTGCTAACTTCCTGCTCGATGGCATAGACACCACCAGAACTCGTGGCGCCAGACGCAGTTTCTTGCTGCGCTTCCGGTGGAGCAAAAATCCCGACCTCGGGTGTCGTTACTGGCACTACCGGCACCGCTGGTGGTGCAACAATCGGCGGCCTGGAACCCGCTGACTCAGGAACGGCTCGAACCGTCGTCCGTGGTGTCGGCAATCCCCGTACCTGGCGTATAAAAACAGAGAGTTCACGCGCGCTGACGGCAAGATTACTTTGATACAAAAACCCTTCCAGATCCGCCAACATCATATCCGCGGACTGATAGCGCTCATCGCGATTTTTCGCCAGTGCTCGATAAATAATCTGCACCAGCTGTTCTGGAACTTCCGGACGATACGTGCGCGGATCGGGAGCTTCCGACTGTAAAATCTGCGAAACCGCCAATAATTCATCACCAAACGGTTTCACAAATGTCAGCAATTCATACAACAGCACGCCAACCGCGAAAATATCCACGCGACGATCGAGCGCAGACTCATTCTGAATCTGCTCCGGAGCCATATACGCAAACTTACCTTTTATCCCCCCGGCCTGTGTTTTTGCGCTGTTATCCGCGGCTTTAGCCACTCCAAAATCAACCAGCTTGACCGCACCATCATTAGAAACCAGCACATTTTGAGGCGAGATATCACGGTGCACCAGACCCAGCGGCGTTCCGTCGCGATCGGTAAACTCATGAGCATACTCCAGTGCTGCCAGCACATCGCATACGATCCTGACCGCATTCTCGATCGGTATCGCCTGCCCCATTCCCTGCAGCAATAGCATGAGTTTCGACAGATCAACCCCGTCGATATACTCCATCGCTATGAAATAACTGCCTTCAATCTCCCCCAACTCAAAAATTTGACCGATATGAGGATGTGTCAGCTGCGCTACGAGACGAGCTTCATCTAAAAACATATCGGTAAAATGTTTGTCTTTCGCCAGGTGCGGCAGAATTCGCTTAATTACCAGCTCTTTATTAAATCCGCCCGGACCGGTTTGCTCCGCAAGCCAGATTTCAGCCATTCCGCCCGTCGCGATATGGCGAACCAGCGTATATTTTCCAAGAACTTCTGCATTCATAGCGACGTGATCCACACTCGATAAATAGAGTCACACACAGTGCCCAACCTAATTCACACTATCACTGGACGCAAGTTTCATACACACCATGCAAATTACTTATTCTCTCCGGCGGCATGAACAAAAAACTTGGCATCACTGCGTTGTCTCTTACACTGCAAACCGTGGTTTTTGAGAAAACCATTCCTCTATGTCCCTCCCCGATTACTTTCTAGATCAGCGGCATCCGCGTTGAAAGAGCAGGCGATGAATAAACACCTCGACCAACATTTTATAACCGCACTGCGGCGCAATGCTGCGCTCGGAGTCATCACCAGTATTCTCCTGTTATCAGCCTGTTCTACAACGCATTCATCACCATTTTTCATGTACAGCTCGCCACTGCTCGATGGTGATATGCGTGCACAACGCACTCCCGATAACTCCTTTGACCCGGTTGATTCCAGTAACACACCAAGTAGCAACCGCCACTATGTTTTAGATCATACCTCCACCTCAGCACGGACAAATCCGCGCCAAGCCCACACATATCTGGCCAATACAAAACAGCCTGCTGCCAACGAACCCATACCCAAGAAGCCCGACGCCCTGCCCACTCATGCCTTGGCTTCCACGAAAACGGCCTCCGCTGCACTCAATCATTCCGCGACACTTCGTTCCGGCAATTCCGGCTCTGCTCACGCCGCCGACTATGCGTGGTCGATGTATACTCTCAACAAGACTGAACTCCCCGACGACGCTCGCACCAGCATCCCCGCGATGTACCGCGCCTGCCGTGATTCCGGAGAGATCTTTCATCACAATAATCCCCGCGTGGGCGATCTTGCCTTTTTTCACAATACTATCGATGCCAACCAGGACGGCCGCAATAACGACTGGTACACGCACATCGCAATCGTCGAGGAGATTTCTCCCTCTGCGACAATTGCTTTACTCGGATACCAGAATGGTCAGGTCCAACGTTTCTATATGAATCTCAGACAAATCGATTCCTCTCACGCACCAGACCAAACGATTCTAAACACTGCCCTGCGTACCCAGACAAAAAGCGACGCACCCTTCACACAGTATCTTTCTAGCCAACTATTTGCCGGTTTCTGCTCCTTGCTCGGTCAACAAGCAGAGCTGAATATTGTCGACAACTGGCAACCCGGAATGATTCTACGTCCATAATTTACAGCAAAAGCACGCATGGTTTCGTGTCACGCCACGCCATGGATTCAGAAAGTCAGGCTCGAAAGCCAGCGCCACAAGTCTTTTACCTCTACCATTATAGGCTCAGGCACAGGCCGACGGGCTCATAGAAATACTTTTCTTAAGGCATGAAATTTTCCGGCAAGAATGTCCACGATTTCTGCCAGAATTTTTGCGCACTAAAGCCCCGTCACTGCAAAATTTTTCTTCTTTTTTTGCCGCCTGCTCATGCGCCTCCCCGCG
>JBEBUW010000088.1:0-18860 GCA_040393065.1 Lujinxingia vulgaris
TTTCGGTGTGGTCGGGGCAGGCCGGGTAGCCGGGGGCGGGGCGGATGCCGCGGTATTTTTCGGAGATCAGTTCGTCGTTGGTGAAGTCTTCCTCGAGGCCGTAGCCGAAATCGCGGCGTGCCTGGGCGTGGAGGTATTCGGCGAAGGCTTCGGCCAGGCGGTCGGCCAGGACTTTGAGCATGATGGCGTTGTAGTCGTCGTGGTTTTTTTCGTATTCGGCGACGGCTGCTTCGATGCCAAGGCCGGCGGTCACGGCAAAAGCGCCGATGTAGTCGGGGATGTTGGCTTCGATGGGCGCGATGTAGTCGGCAAGCGACATATTGGCCTGTTCCTGGCCGGGGCGCACGCGTTGCTGGCGGAGCATGCAGAGGCGTTCTAGTTCCACGGTGCGGGTTTCGTCGGTGTAGAGCACGATGTCGTCGCCGTCGGCGGCGGCGGGGAAGAATCCATAGATGCCGCTGGCGCGAATCGTCTGGTTTTCGATCAGCTCCTGGAGCATGGCCTGGCCGTGGGCAAACAGCTCGCGGGCGGCCGGGCCGTAGTCTTCGTGGTCGAGCACGGCCGGGTAGGTGGCTTTGAATTCCCAGGCGTTGAAAAACGGCGTCCAGTCAATAAAAGGCACGAGCTCGGTAAGCGGGATGTTTTCGAGGACGCGCGAGCCTAAAAACGCTGGTTTTGCGATGTCTTCGGGTCGCCAGTCGATGCGGGTGCGGTTTTCGCGCGCCTGTTCCAGGGTGAGCATGGGGCGGGCGGTGCGTTCGGCGTAGAGTTTGCGGTCGCGTTCTTGTTGGTCGGTGTTTTCGGTGATGAATTCTTGCTGGCGTTCGGGGCTGAGGAGGTTTCCGACGACGCCGGCGACGCGCGAGGCGTCGAGCACGTGGACGGTTGCGTGCTCGTAGGCCGGCGCGATTTTTACCGAGGTGTGGCGGCGGCTTGTGGTGGCGCCGCCGATGAGCAGCGGGATGGTGAAGCCTTCGCGCTGCATTTCGCTGGCGACGTGGATCATTTCGTCGAGCGATGGCGTGATGAGGCCGCTGACGCCGATGATGTCGACGTTTTCTTCGCGGGCGACGCGCAGTAGTTTGTCGGCCGGGACCATGACGCCGAGATCGATGATTTTGTAGTTGTTGCAGGCCAGGACGACGCCGACGATGTTTTTGCCGATGTCGTGGACGTCGCCTTTGACGGTGGCCAGAAGCACGGTGCCGCGGGTGGAGGGCTGGTTTTCGTCGCCATCGGCGGCTGCGGCTTTTTCGGCGTCCATGAAGGGTTCCAGGTAGGCGACGGCGCGTTTCATGGCGCGTGCGCTTTTGACGACCTGGGGCAAAAACATTTTGCCGGAGCCGAACAGGTCGCCGACCACGGCCATGCCGGCCATGAGCGGGCCTTCGATGACGTCAAGCGGGCGCGGGTATTTCTGGCGTGCTTCCTCGACGTCTTCATCGAGGAATTCGACGATGCCTTGCAACAGGGCGTGTTCCAGGCGTTTTTCGACCGGTTCGTTGCGCCAGCTTAAGTCGACTTCGCGGGTTTTTCCGGCGAGTTTGACGGATTCGGCGAATTGGACCAGGCGTTCGGTGGCGCCGGGGTCGCGGTTGAGAAGGACGTCTTCGACGTGCTTGAGCAGGTTGGGCTCAATCTGTTCGTAGACTTCGAGTTGGCCGGCGTTGACGATGCCCATGTCCAGGCCGGCGGCAATGGCGTGGTACAAAAACGCGGCGTTGATCGCTTCGCGGACCGGTTCGTTGCCGCGGAAAGAGAATGAAACGTTGCTGACGCCGCCGGCGGTTTTGGCGCGGGGATAGAGTTTTTTGATGTGGCGGACGGCTTCGATGAATCCAACGGCGTAGTCGTTGTGTTCTTCCATGCCGGTGGCGACGGTCAGGATATTGACGTCGAAGATGATGTCTTCGGGGCGAAAACCGACTTCTTCGGTGAGGATTTTGTAGGAGCGTTGGACGATTTCCAGGCGGCGCTCCAGTGTGGTGGCCTGGCCGGTTTCGTCGAAGGCCATGACGACGACCGCGGCGCCGAAGCGTTTGACGGTGCGGGCTTGTTGTTTGAAGAGTTCTTCGCCTTCTTTGAGGCTGATCGAGTTGACGATGGCCTTGCCCTGGACGCATTTCAGGCCGGCTTCGATGACTTCGAAGCGGGAGCTGTCGATCATGATCGGCAGGCGTGAGATTTCGGGTTCGGTCGCCAGGATGTTCAAAAACGTGGTCATGGCGGCGGCGGAATCGAGCATGCCTTCGTCCATGTTGACGTCGATGATATTGGCGCCGCCGTCGACCTGGCCGCGGGCGATCTGGGTGGCGGCTTCAAAATCCCCGCTCAAAATCAGGCGCGCAAACTTTTTGGAGCCGGTGATATTGGTGCGCTCGCCGATCAGGGTGAAGTTCGAGTCGGGGCGCAGCACAAGCGGCTCCAGGCCGGCGTAGCGCGTGTAGGGGCGGGGCTCGGGGATGGTTCTGGGCGCGTATTTGGCGGCCATTTTGGCGAGTTGTTGGATGTGGGCAGGTGTGGTTCCGCAGCAGCCGCCGACGATGTTGAGCCAGCCTTCGCGGGCAAATTCTTCGAGGATATCGGCCATCATCCGGGGCGACTGATCGTATTCGGCAAAGGCGTTGGGCAGGCCGGCGTTGGGGTAGCAGCTTGTGTAAACGTCAGCAATTGAGGCCAGCTCGGCCATGTAGGGGCGCATTTCGGTGGCGCCGAGCGCGCAGTTGATGCCGACGCTGAGCGGTTTTGCGTGTTCGATGCTGGTCCAGAACGCGTCGATGGTCTGGCCGGAGAGCGTGCGGCCGCTGTTGTCGGTGATGGTGACGGAGATCATGACGGGCAGGCGCTGGCCGCCTTCTTCGAAGATTTCTTCCCAGGCAAGGATGCAGGCCTTGAGGTTCAGGGTATCGAAGACGGTTTCAGCGAGCAGCACATCGACGCCGCCGTCCATCAGGCCGCGGATTTGTTCTTTGTAGGCTTCTTTGAGTTCGTCGAAGGTGATGGCGCGAAATTCCGGGCGGTTCACGTCGGGCGACATCGAAAGGGTGCGGACGGTGGGGCCGATGGCGCCGGCGACAAAGCGTGGGCGTGTGATGCCGTTTGCGGCATCGAGGGCGATCATGCGGTCGGCGGCGCGACGGGCGACGCGGGCGGCTTCGACGTTGATTTCGTACACATAGTCTTCCAGACCGTAATCGGACATGGAAACGGACTGCGCGTTGAAGGTGTTGGTTTCTACGATATCGGCGCCGGCCTGGAAGTATTGCAGGTGGATTTCTTCGATCAGTTCCGGGCGCGTCAAGACGAGCAAATCGTTGCATCCCTTCAGGTCCATCGCGTGATCCGCGAAGCGCTGGCCGTGGTAGTCGGCGGCTTCGAGTTTGTAGGTCTGGATCATGGTGCCCATGGCACCATCGAGCACGACGATGCGCTCGGCGAGTAGGTTTTGAAGGGTCTGGGTCATGGGTCGGGGCCTCGGGGAATCGTGTGAAACAAGTTATCGGGGGACGTACCATACACAAAAGCGCCACCGTGCCGGGATAGCAGGGGCGCTTTCAGAAAACAATGCGCTGAGCGGGGGCGTTTTGCCGTTCTTAGTAGTACGGATTCTCGCCGGCTTCGTGATCGGTCACATCGACAATCCCTGCGATGTCTTCGCCGAAGTGTCCGAGCAGGATGCGCTCGACGCCCTGTTTCAGGGTAGCGGTCGAGGATGCGCAGCCCTGGCAGCCGCCCAGCATCTGGATGTAGACGTGTTTGTTCATGTAGTCGACGAGTTCAATGCGTCCGCCGTGGCTGGCAACGCCGGGGTTGATTTCCTGGTCGAGTACTTTTTGGATTTTGCGTCGCATGATTCGTGCTCCTTGGGGTGAAAAATTGGGTTGCGGAGAGCAATCCAGTCTGGAAACTCCTATAGCGAACAATTTTCTAAAAGAAAACCATCCCGGGGGGGATGTGGCGGGAATGTCAGGACATTTCGAGCCAGTTGTCGCCGGTGGCGACGTCGACCTTGAGGGGGGCGTCGAGTTGGGCGACGCCTTCCATGACTTCGCGGATGATTTGTTGGCAGGTTTCGAGGGCGTCTTCGCGGACTTCGAAGACGAGTTCGTCGTGAACTTGCAGGAGCATGCGCATGGGGAGGTTTTCTTGTTCGATGCGGGATTGCATCTGGATCATGGCGAATTTGATGATGTCGGCGGCGGTGCCCTGGATGGGGGTGTTGATGGCGGCGCGTTCGGCGAAGGCTTTTTGCATGCCGCTGGCGTTGATGCCTTCCAGGTTTCGTTTGCGGCCGAACATGGTGTGGGTGCAGCCGGTGCGGCGGGTTTCGGCGAGCAGGGTTTCGAAGAACATGGAAACGCCGCGGTAGCGTTCGAAGTAGTTGTCGATGTAGGTGCGGGCTTCCTGGGTGGAGATTTTGAGGGATTTGCCCAGGCGTTGGGCGCCCATGCCGTACATGACGCCGAAGTTGATGGTTTTGCCGGCGCTGCGTTGGCTTTTGGTGACTTCTTCGAGGGGGACGCCGAAGACCTGGGCGGCGGTGGTGGCGTGGATGTCGAGATCGCGCTGGTAGGCATCCAGAAGAACGGGATCCTGGGACATGTGGGCCATGATGCGCAGTTCGATCTGCGAGTAGTCGGCGGAGATGAGTTTGTAGCCGGTTTCGGGGATGAAAGCGCGGCGGATTTCGCGGCCGGCGTCGGTGCGGATCGGGATGTTTTGCAGGTTGGGGTTGGACGAGGAGAGGCGGCCGGTGGCGGCGACGGCCTGGTTGAAGCTGGTGTGCACGCGGCCGGTTTCGGGGACTACGAGCAGGGGGAGGGCGTCGACGTAGGTGCTTTTGAGTTTGGAGAACGAGCGGTAATCGAGGATGCGCTCGGGCAGATCGTGAAGTTCGGCGAGTTGTTCGAGCACGGATTGGTCGGTGGAGGGGCCGGTTTTGGTGCGTTTTTTGACGGGGAGTTCGAGGGTTTCAAAGAGCACCACGCGCAGCTGGGTGGGGCTGTTGGGGTTGAGTTCGCAGCCGGCCATTTCGTTGATTTCGGCCTGGAGTCGGGAGAGTTCTTGTTCAAAAACGGTGCTGAGGCTGCCGAGGATGTTGGAATCGAGGCGGATTCCGGTGCGCTCCATGATGCCGAGCACGCGGGAGAGGGGGATTTCGAGTTCGTCGTGGAGTTCGCGGAGTTTTTCGTCAGCGAGAAGCCGGGGGGCCATGACGCGGGCGGCGGCCAGGGTGACGTCGGCGTCTTCGGCGCCGTAGTGGGTGGCGTCTTTGACGCTGACGTCTTCGAAGTTGATTTGTTTTTTACCGGTGCCGGTGAGGTCGGTGTATTTGGTCATGCGGTAGTGCAGCTCGTCGAGCGCGATGGTGTCCAGGCTGTGCGAGAGTTTGCCGGGATCGAGCAGGTAGCTGAGCAGCATGGTATCGAAGGCGATGCCGCGCAGCTCGATCTGGTAGGATTGCAGCACCATCCACTCGTATTTCCAGTGCTGGCAGACTTTCTGGGGTTTGTCGGATTCGAGCAGGGGTTTGATTTTGGCCAGGACGTCGGTGAGGGCGAGTTGTTGGGGGGCGATGAGATCGTTGTGGGCGACGGGGATGTAGACGCCCTGGTCGGGTTCCCAGGAAAAGCTCATGCCGACGATTTTGGCTTCAACGGGGTTGAGGCTGGTGGTTTCGAGATCGAATCCGAACAGGTCGGCGTGGGTGCAGGCTTCGATGACCTGGTCGAGTTCCGCGAGGGTGTGGATCGGGCGGTAGCGCTTGGTTTCGACGGCCGGGATGGCTTCGGGCGGACTTTGCGGTGTGGTTGGCAGCGCGTCGGAATCTGTTTTTGTGGATCGGGCGGCGGCGGCGTTGGCGGGAGAGTCGAGCGTGCCGGAGATCATTTCGCCGTGTTCATCGAGCCAGCCGCGGTTTTCCATCCATTTTTTCAGATCCCGCAGGGCGCTGCCGAATTCGAGTTCGGAGAGCAATTCGGTGAGCTGCGCCAGGTGGGGCGGCTGAGAGCGGAGTCGGTCGAGGTCGAATTCGATTTCGCAGTCGTGTTTGAGGGAGACGAGCGCGAGGGAAAGGCGGGCTTGATCGGCAAATTCGCGCAGGTTTTCCTGGCGTTTTTTGCCGGAAACCTGGTCGATATTGGCGAGCAGGTTTTCGAGGTCGCCGAACTGGGCGATGAGCTGGCCGCCGGTTTTTTCGCCGATGCCGGGCACGCCGGGGACGTTGTCGCTGGTGTCGCCGGCCAGGGCCAGGACGTAGCGCACGCGGGCGGGTTCGACGCCGAAGCGTTCGATGACGTCTTCGGGCGTGTATTTTTTCTCGCGCATGGTGTCGTACATGATGACTTGCGGGCACAGCAGCTGCATCAGGTCTTTGTCGGCGCTGATGATGCAGACATCAAAGCCGAGATCGCGTGCGCGGTCGGTGAGGGTGGCGATCAGATCGTCGGCTTCGACGCCGGGTTGTTCGAGGATCGGGATGTTGAGGGCTTCGACCAGGTGGCGGAAGTAGGGCATTTGCACGCGCAGATCTTCCGGCATTGCGGAGCGGTTGGCTTTGTAGTCGTCGTATAATTCTTTGCGGAATGTCTGGGTATCGGCGCCGGGCGCGTCGAAGGTCATCGCCAGGTAGTCGGGGTTTTCGGTTTCGATGAGCTTTTTGAGCATTTGCAAAAAGCCATAGATCGCGTTGGTCGGCATGCCTTTGGAGTTTGACAGATGACGAATGGCGAAGAAGGCGCGGTAGATGTAGGAGGAGCCATCGACGATATAGAATGTTTTTCCGGCGTAGTTTTTGTCGGTCTGCGCGTCTTGTTGCGCGGCCTGCCAGCCGGCGATGCTTAATTGGTCTTCGTTGTGTTTGGTCATGTCCGGTCTCCGGTAGGAATTCAACGCGAATTCGTGCACGCCTGAAGTATTTGTCAGCGGCACCCTCCAATACAATTGCTAAAGATTCAATGCCAGGGAAATCCGAACGCGTCATGTGGGGGCGCCGTAAGGCAGTCGTAAGACAGGAAGTAGGGCGTGGGCAGAATGGGCGTTGAGTCGGTGACAATGCATGGCGGTTCACCTGGGCGGGCCGGGAGAATTGCTAAGGTCTTAGAAAATAGGAAGAAAATGGGAGGGGTGGCTTGCCGGTCTGTAGAAGTCCTGCTAGCTTGTTTCGGCATGCTGGGAATAAATTTTCTTTTGGTGGAGAGAAAAATGAATCGGAAATTTCTGGGTATGTTGGCGCTTTTTTGCATGATGTTTGTGCTGGCTGCATGCGGGGATACGAAGGTTTCAGGAAAGTTTGGAAAGGGCGGAGACGGTTCGTCGCATGATTTTGTGGTGCCGGACGGGGCGGTTGAACTTGAGCCTGGTGTGTATGTGGTGCCCGGAATTCATATTCGTCCGGGCATTGAGATTTATGAGCTTGGCGCTGATTTTGAAGGCGAAATTGTGTGGGATGCGCAGTCTCCCACGGCAGAATTGCGCGGGAATGCTGCGCAAGAAGTTGCTGAGCTCAAGGTGGGAGACATTTTGCTCACCGACGAGGTTGTGGCGCGTGTGGCGAGTGTTTCGCGTGCGCAGGGTGTGACTACGGTTGTGCTGGAGGATTTCGTACTCTGGGACGTGATTCATGGGGAATGGAGTCTTGAGATCGAGCTTGATCGTGATGATGAGCTTTATCCCGTCAGTCCGTCGGATTATGAGATTCGTCGTCAGCTTTTGTCGCAAAGCGTCAATGTGGGTGGCGAATATAAGTCGGGTTCTTTGAAGTTTTCGGCGAATGCGTCGGCAACGGCTACGATCAATCCGGTATTTGTTTTTGAGGGGAAAATTCCATTTTACGAGTCGAAAAGTAATTATCACTGCTCGAATCCTCAAATTGATACGCGCGTTCTTTTTAAGCGGTATAGCTACTGCATTGATTATTTAAAGATGTCGATCGTTGCCTCCAATGAGTACAAAACGAGCGCGGTCGTAACGGCGACGGCCGAGGCCCGGGCGGAGTTTCCGGACAAAAATAATAAGCGCGTACTTTCCAAGCCGCTGGGTGAGATTCCTGTGGCGGGGCCGTTTTCCTTTAAGCCGTCTTTGTACATCGATAGCCAGTTGGCGGCAGTGGCCAAAGCGACGGTAAAACTTGATTTTACGTCCGCAAAAGGCGCATCGGTTCCGGTAGGATTTGAGTATCGTAATGGCAGTGGTTATTCGATGTTGCCGAACGGGGCGAACCCGGGAACAAAGCATTCGACCTTGAGTGGATCGATTACGGCGGAAGGTTCGCTTGAGGCGTCTGCTTATGCAGAGCTCGGGCTGGCGATGTCTGTATGTACGACAGGTTCTACCATTGCGGGTGCGTGCTTTGAGGGGTTGAGTGCAGGGGCGCGTTTGACGACGAAGGTTCAGTATAAGGATTCGATCAGTACGACGGGGCCCAATACGTCGGCCTGTTTGTCGATGAGTTCCGATTTGGAGGTCAAGTTAACAGGCAAAGCCAAGGTAGGTGTTACGGCAGCGGCCGGGGCTTTAGAGAAGTCGGTTCTTTTGTTTGAAGCCAGCTTCACGGCGCTCTCCCTCAATCTCAGTAAGTGGGATGACGGCGGCAGGTACTGTTTGACTGAAATCCCGCATCAGATGCGTGTTGATATGCTGAATGATCAATATGATCTCGATATTGACTGCAAAGAGCCGGACGATAATCCGCTGATTGGAACGTGTGCTGAGAAGTTCATGATCCACTGCTTTGATCCGGAGGGTGAATGTCGTGGCCTGGCTTATGAAGATGGTTCGTTCGATATGAACTGGGAGTCGGGAGAACGCTATTTGTCTACCATTACCAAAACGGAGCTGGTGGTGGATCTGATTGAGATGCCGTCGGAACTGCTGGGAGAATACATCAGCGCGGATGGTGAGCTTTGTGCTCAACAAGATTCGATCCTTGCGATGATGTCAGGCGGTGAGGCCGGTTGTATGGTGACGGCGATTATTGAACTTCTTTTGGATCCGGAGGAAGACCAGGCCGAAGAAGACGGTGAGGGAGAAGAGGGCGAGTACCAACCCAAGAAAGGCGATAAGCTCGAGCTCTGCGTGTATGAGTCGGGCGACATCAAGTACACCTGTCCTGATCGAACCACGTTTATGGTGAGCAACGAGACGGAAGGAAAGATCTGTCAGCAGGGCACGTGCAAGTTTGAAAAGGGATATCTGGACGAGCGTGATGAGAACCGGAAATGATTTTTCCACGTCATGATTTGCGGTGAATAATCCGCCCGAGGCGGAAGTTGATCCAGGCAGCCGGACTTACCAAGAAGTCCGGCTGTTTTGATCTGTTTTCAGGGCAGCAGGCAGGCTGAAAACTGGCCCGGGATGTGGCCGTGTAATGGGGCTTTGCTAGACACAGCCGCCATTCTGTGGAATGAGCAAACGGCTGTAGTACTGTCTAACTTCGAGACTTTGAATGACGTGGAAAATGATAGAGATGGACGACGATCAAGGACATGCAACACCTGTGCTCATGACGCTCTCGGCCTTGCTGCCGGATGGGGTAAAAGATTTGCCGGCGGCGCTGCATCAGGCGCTGGAGCGCGATGATTATTCGACGGCCTTGTCGATTGCGAACAAAGCCTACGCGAGCAAAGGAGCAGAAGATCCGGTTGCGCCGCTGACGTATGCGGTATTGCTGGTGGGGCGCGGGTTGGTCTCGGAAGCGATGGGTGTGTTGCGTCGTGCGTTGAGTTTTCGTGCGCAGGACATTTCTTTGCAGCTGGCCCAGGTCGAAGCTTTGATGGTGGATAGTAACTACGAAGCGGCGCTGGCGCTGATGGAGGGTTTGCGCGCGGTGAACGTGGCCGAGCCGCGTCACTGGGGTTTTCTGGGCGATATGTATCTTGATCTGGGGCGAACGGACGACGCGATCGAGTGTTATGAGCGCGCCACGGATATGGGTTCGATGAATCTGGAGCTGGTATTTCGGCTTGGCCAGATTTTGTTGGAGCGCGGCGATATGGAACGTGCTGCGCGCCATTTTGAACATGCCGCGCGGCTGGTGCCGGATAATGTTTTTGTGTGGGAAACCACGGCGGATTTGCTTTTTGAGCTCGGTGAAGTCGAAAAGGCGATTTATGCCTATACGCGCGTGCTGAAGCTGGATTCGCGCAATGTGCGGGCCTGGGAAAACATCGGCATGGCTTATCAGGAAGTGGAAGACTTCGGCAAAGCGCAGGAAGCGTTTGAGCGAATCGTGGCGCTTTCGCCAGACGATACCTATGCCATGTTGCAGCTTGCGCACGGGCATATGGCGCTTGGCTATCCAGAAGAAGCGTTGCAGGCGTATCGCAAGGTTTTGCGCGAGGAGCCGACCAATACCGATGCGTTGCGCGGCGCAGTGGCGGCGGCTTTTGAGCTGGGCGATATGATCGAGGCCGAAAAGCTGGCGCAGGAAACGCTGGCGCGCGATGCGCAAGATCCGGAAGGACTCTACAGCCTGGGCATTGTGATGCTGGCATTGCGTCGCGGGCAGGAGGCTTTTGATGTACTTTCGCAGGCCGTGGAGCTGAGCGAGGAGGACAATCCAGATTATTTTGCGGCGCTGTCGTTCAGTGAAGTGATCTTGCAGCATTTTTCGGAGGCGGCCGATCATATTTATACAGCCGTGGAACTGGGCGTGGATGCGTCTTCCTTGCTTGTCTATGTCGAGGAACTGCTGAAGCGAGGAAAGTACGCGGAAGTGCTTGAATTTACGCAAGATCGCGTGCTGCACATCTATGATGCGACCTGGGCTGTCGTTTCACCGATTCTCAGTTGTCTGGCCAGCGCGTTTGAGGGCGCGCCGGAGGAGGCGCAGAAAACGTATCTTGAGAATTTTGTCACGCAATTTGTCACCGAGCCGCAGGTTGTGCCGGTGATGTGGGACTTTGAAGAAATCGAGCGTCTGGCAATGCGTTTGCCTGCAGAGCAAAAAAAGGTAATCCTGATGATGATCGGCGTTGTCGAAGGCCGAAAAGATATCGAAAATTTCGTCTCTAAGTACAATCTTTGATCTGGATATTGAGAGTATGTTTATCGCGCGCCGACTTACTGTTTTGAGCTTTGTTTTGAGTCTTGGAGTTGCGGCTGTCGTATCGATGGGCGGCTGCACGCGCGATAATCCAGCTTTTAATCCTGAACCTATTTTGCCAGATCAGTGCCGTGAAGGAGGCGAAGTTTCTGAGACATTTGAGGATTTTGAGCGGCCTGATCTTCTGGATATTCTTTTTGTGGTCGATAACGCTGGCGACGTGCTCGATCAGCAAAGTGCGCTGGCGCGCGCCATGCCGGATTTGCTGGAGCCGCTGGCGCAGGAAAAAATCCATACGCGCGTGGCCGTCATGACGGCGGATGCAACCGGAGCCGTTGCGCTCGCGCCGGCCGGCAAGCAGGGCGCAAGTTGCGAGCGCAATCAGAAAAATATTGCCGATTCCAACGATCAGAACTGGCAAACAGTTGCCGCCTGCAATGTTATGCAGGGACGAACAGGCGATAGTTATTTGCGTGTGTTTGACGTGCTGGAGCGCGCGTTGCTTGAGCAACCGGAGGCGCTGGTAGATTTTCGGCGCGAGCATGCGCGTTTGCTGATCGTTGTGGTTTCCAACGAAGACGATTGCTCGGCGGCGGAGTCGCTTGGCAATGTAGGCAGCGCTGCAGTGCGTAATCATTGTCTGTGGAATGCTGATAAATTGCGCGATGTCGGTGCGTTTACCGACGCGCTGCGTGCCAGCGCGAAAACGCCCGAAGGCATTGCGCTGGCAGTGATCAGCGGGCCGCCGTCCACAGCCAGTTACGAAACCGGGGCGGACGTTCGCCCGATCTGCACAGGTGCGCTGGGGTCGGCTTATCAGGCAAATCGTCTGTACCAGGCTACGCAGAATTTTGGAGCCAGCGGGCAGTTTTTCAGTGCGTGCACGAATGCGTTTGTGCAGCCGATGCGTGAAATCGCTCGCAACCTGGCTCTCATCGATTCCGTCACTTTCTGTCCGGTCAAACCACTCGCCCATGAACCCTTATACGTGCAGACCATGCGCGACGGTGTGCCGCTCGATCTGGGAATCGGCGAGCAGGGCGTAATCTTTTTGGGTCGCACGGCGGATTGTGAAAACGGCGCGCTCCGTGTGAGTAGCTCGGCTTTGTACAATATTGATGACGTTAAAACTGCGTATTGTGTGCTTCCATAAAAGGAAGGTCGCCTCAGGTGCAAAAAGCGGCGCCAGCGAAAAACCAGTACGCGTATTTTATCCAATGATTGATTAAGGGAAGGCTATTTCAGATGGCAGATCCGGCAGAAAATAAATCGAAAAGCAAAGTAGAAAACCAGCAGCCTGGCGCCTGGACCGAAGAAGAGATCGAAGCGATGGATTTTAGCGATCTTGCGCCTGCGCATGCTTTGCAAGATCCGACGATCACGCGCGAGGAAGGTTTTTTGAGCGCGCCGGATGGTCTGAAAATCTTCTGGCAGTCCTGGTCGCGCGATGCGAAAAAACAGCGCGGCGCGATCGCGTTGATGCATGGCTACGGTGAGCATAGCGGACGTTATGCGCATGTGGCCGGGGCGTTTGTGCGTGCGGGATATAATGTGATGGCGATCGATGCGCGCGGGCACGGACGCAGCACGGGCGAGCGTGCGCATGTCGGGCGGTATCACGATTATGTGAGTGATCTGGCGATGCTCAAACGCCGCATCGACAGCACCTGGCCGGAGCTGCCGCTTTTTGTGTTCGGGCATTCCAATGGCGGTTTGATCGTGTTGCGGTATGCGTTGACCCAGCCCGGTGGCGTGCGCGGATTTGTCCTTTCCAGTCCGCTGGTGCGGATCAAAGCCGAAGTTCCGGCGATCAAAGCAGCGGCCGGCAATGTGATGAGCAAGGTCTGGCCGTCGTTTTCGATGCCTTCCGGGATTGCTCCGACCGATGTCAGCCAGAATCCAGACGTGATCGCGCAGTACGGGACAGATCCGCTGGTTTTGGATATTGCGACGGCGCGCTGGTTTACTGAAACCAAGGCGGCCGGGGCGGATTTGCTGGCGCGTGCGTCACAGCTCGAGCAGCCCTTTCTTTTCCTGGTGGCCGGACAAGATGCTCTGGTCGATCCGGTTGTGACGGAAAAGCTATTTCATCGACTGGGCAGTCGCGAGCGTGAGCTGGAGATTTATCCGAATCTTTTTCACGAGATTTTGAACGAAACGGTCTGGGAAAACATCATGCGCCGCATGATTCGCTGGATAGAATTGCAGCGGACCAGCGTTTCGGGTTAATTTTCGTTTGTTAGCCCGGGGGACTAGCGGCTTTGCGGCCGACCGGGGCAAACATGCGTTGATTCTGTATTTTCTATCGATTCTGTAACGAGCGTTCGTCATGAAACAGCAAACCTATCGTCGGGCCTGGCTTGTGCAGGCGGTTGTCTGGATGCTTGCTGTGTTTTTGTGGACGGGCTGCAATTCGCAGAAACTGACGGAGGAAGAACGCACGGAGATCATGCGCGTTTTTCGGACCGGTGTGGAGAAGAAAGACGACGCGTATGTGCGAGTGGAGACGCTGCGTTTTCTGGAGATGTTGGCCGATCCCGCGCTGAATCATTTTGCGGAGCCTGGAATCCAGGACAAATTGCCGGCGGTTCGCGTGGCGGCACTGCGTGTTTTGCTGAAAACTGAGCATGAGCAGCTTCGTCAGCATACGATTGCGCTGTTCAACAAGGCAGAAGACGCCGAAAAGCTGGCGATTGTTTACGCGGTGATGGAGCTCGGTGATCCGACGTTGCAGCGGATTTTGTTGGATCGCGCCGTGCGCTCGAACAATTCTCGGCTGCGGCTTCTGGCGTTCGAAAACGGCCTGATCGCACGCGTTGAGGAAGCGCTGGCCGAGAAAAACACCGATGCTTTGCGACAGATTTTGTTGCCGGAACTCGGCGCCTTTCTCGATCATGAAGACGAACACATCGCCGCGCTTGCCCTGCAAAAACTCGTGCACGCCGGTGAATCGGATCGGGCTACGGTGCTGATCGAGCAGCTTTCCGATGCGCAGGAAACGATTGAGCTTCGTCTGCGCGCGGCGCGGATTCTGACGGCTTCGCAGCTTTCGAGCCGTGATTTGCCCACGCTTTTGCCGGCGTTCAATGCGCTGATCGAGGCGTTTGATGCGCCTTTTGATAGCAGGCGCGGCGTGCATCAGCGGCGGCTTGATCCGCGTCTGGTGCGCGTGGCGATTCTGGGCAGTACGGCGCTCGATGATCCGACGCATATCGCGCGGGCGCAGGCGTATCTCGATGGTGCCGATACCCAGGAAACCATGGAAGTGCTTTCCGCGCTTGCCAGAAACAGTACGGCGGAGGCCGCGGTCAGCTTGCGTGTGGCGATGCGTCACAGCCATGCGGGCGTGCGGCGCCATGCGGTTTTGTTGTACAGCCAGCGCGAGGATGCGCGCGCCGATGCGTTGATCAGCGCCATGCGTCATGATGATTTCGAGACTCAGAAGCAGCTTGCGAAAATCCTTTCGACGCCTCGGTTTTCGCAGGAATGGAGCAATCATCTGGCGGTTCAGTTGCAAAATACGACGTTTGTAGAGGAAACACTGGCCCGTCTCCGCAATGTTCTCAGCACGCCCGAAGAACTCGCCGCCCTACAGCCTGTGCGCGAGACGCTCGAAAAACTCGCCGATGATCATACTTACAATCCGGCGACGGATGCGCCGGAAGAGATTGAGAAAAAACCGCGTCGCGCTGCGCTGGCCGCGTATTTACTGATCCAGATCACCGATGCGAAGGATTCCCGGCGTATTGTCAACGAGCACCTCGATCATGAAACGCGTTATGCTTATCTGGAGCATCTGATCGAGCACGAGCCGCTGGCGCATGTCGAGGCGTTTCGTCATCACTTCAAAGACGATCTCTTCGCTTTGCGCCTGGCGAGTTCGACGGGATTGTGGATGGCGCTCGGGAAGAAGTCGCAGGGTAAGGCGGCGGAGAAAAGCGCGGCGGCTGCGGCCGAGCCGGTGGCCAGCACAAGCGAATAATCGATTCATAGACTCTGAAAAACAGATGTAATTATGGCAGATTTGCCAGCTCTTGAGCTGTTTTGTGGGATCGGCGGGTTTGCTGCTGCGGTGCAAAGCCTGTCGCAAAGCGAGGTCGGGGCGCGGCGCGTTCAGGTGGTGGGCGCGCTGGATTTGTCGCCGCATGTGCTGGATGTGTATCGCCATAATTTTTCGGGGCACGGCGCGCGTCAGGCGCATCTGGATTTTTTGCCGGCCGAGCAGATCGCGGCGTTCGGTGCGCAGATGTGGTGGATGTCGCCGCCTTGCCAGCCGTACACGACGCGTGGTTTGCAGCGCGATCTGGAAGATTCGCGCGCGCAGAGTCTGGTGCGGTTGATCGGGATTTTGCGCGAACAATTGCCGGATTATCTGGGGCTTGAAAACGTGCCGGGGTTTGTCGGCTCCGATGCGCATGCGCTGGTTGTACAAACTCTTAGCGACGCGGGGTATGCGGTGCGCGAGCGGGTGTTGTGTCCGACGGAGCTCGGGATTCCGGCACGGCGCGAGCGTTACTATCTGGTGGCCTCGCGCCGTCCTCTAAAAACGCCCGGAGCAGAAAGGTTTGTGCAACGCCGGTTGACGGAGTTTCTCGATCCGGCCCTTTTTGAAGGAGAGATCCCGTCGGAGTATTTGATTCCACCAGAAATTCTGGCGAAACACGGCCCCGGGATGCGTCTGCTCGATCCGTGGAATGAGCCTGAAACCATCGCGAATACGGTGACGGGAGCGTACGGGAAAACCTGGCAGGCGGCCGGGGCGTATTTGCGGTTGCCGGATGGGCGCGTGCGGCGTTTTACGCCGGCGGAGCTGCTGGGCTTGCTGGGTTTTCCGGCGGATTTTGTATTTCCACAGGGGACGCCGCTGCGGCATCAGTACAAGATGATCGGAAACAGTCTGTCGGTTTTTGCGATGCGGGAAGTTTTGCGGGATTTGTTTTGAGAAAAAACGCTCCCAGCGCGCTCAGGTAGGGCATCGTGCTGCAAAGACTGGCCCTACTTGCGCGCGTTGGGAGGATTTATTGCAGGTTTTGCTGGGCTTTCAGAACGGTAATGGTGGCCAGGTTGACGATGGCGGAGACGGAGCTTCCGAGCTGGAGGACGTTAACCGGGCGGCGCATGCCCATGAGGATGGGGCCGATGACTTCGGCCTGGCCAAGCTGGCTCATGAGTTTGTAGCCGATGTTGCCGGAGTTTAGATCGGGGAAGATGAAGACGTTGGCGTGATCGGTCAGTGTGGCGAAATCGAAGATTTCGTTGCGGAGCTCAGTATCCACGGCGACGTCGACTTGCATTTCGCCGTCGATTTCGAGTTCGGGGCGCAGGCGCTTGACGATGCGGGTGGCTTCGGCGACGCGTGCGGCGGCCGGGTGACGGCTGGTTCCGAAGTTCGAGAAGCTGAGCATCGCGATTTTCGGGGTGATATCGAGCATGCGGGCCATGTCGGCGGTTTTGATCGCGATTTCGGCCAGGGTCTGGGCGTCGGGTTCAATGTTTACGGTGGTATCGGCAAAGAGCATGGTGCCGCGGCGCGTAACGACGATGTGCATGCCGGCGGCGCGTTGTTCTTTGCCGTCGACGCCGATGATTTCCAGGGCCGGTCGCAGGGAGTCGCGGTAGGGTTTGGTCAGGCCGGAGACGACGCCGTCGGCGTAGCCTTCGTGGACCAGCATCATGGCGAAGGGCTCGCGGCGCTTCATGACACTGCGGGCTTCGGCCATGGTAATGCCCTTGCGCTGGCGCATCTGGAAGTACTTTTCGACGAGCTTGGGCGTGCGTGGATCGGTGAAGTTATCGACAATGTGCATGCCGCTTAAATCCACGTCTTTAGAGGCTGCGACTGTGCGGATGCGCGATTCGTCGCCGATGAGGATCGGGATAGCGATGCCTTCATCAACCAGGATTTGTGCGGCTTTCAGGATTTTGGGTTCTTCGCCTTCCGGGAAAATAATTTGTTTGGGTGCACGCTTGGCAACGTTGAACAGGCGACGCATCAGGGCTTTGGAGATGCCCTGGAAGCGTTCGAGTTCATCACGGTAGGCTTCAAAATCGGTGATCGGCATGCGGGCCACGCCGGTTTCGCTTGCGGCGCGGGCCACGGCCGGAGCGACGCGCAGCAGTACGCGCTGATCGAAGGGCCGGGGAATGATGTAGTTCGGGCCAAAACTGATATGTTCGCGGCCGTAGGCTTCCGAAGCCATGTCAGGCACTTCTTCGCGCGCGAGCTCGGCCAGGGCGTGAGCGGCGGCGAGTTTCATGGACTCGTTGATGGTGTAGGCGTTGACGTCGAGCGCACCGCGGAACAGGTAAGGAAATCCAAGTACGTTGTTGACCTGGTTGGGGAAATCGCTGCGCCCGGTGGCGACGATTGCGTCGCTGCGCACAGCCTGGACATCCTCGTAACTGATTTCAGGCGTGGGGTTGGCCAGCGCAAAAATAATAGGCCGCGCGGCCATGCTTTCGACCATTGCTTTGGAAACGATGCCGCCGGCAGAAAGTCCCACGAATACGTCGGCACCTTCCATGGCTTCGGCCAGTGTGCGCTTGGCCGTCGGTCGGGCAAACTCGGCCATATAAGGATTCATCGCTTCGGTGCGGCCCTCATAGATTACGCCGTGCAAATCGAGCATGGTGATGTGTTCGCGGCGCACGCCGAGGGAAACGTAGAATCGCGCGCAGGCGATTGCTGCCGCGCCCGCGCCGGTAAAGACGACGCGCACGTCCTCGACGTTTTTCTTTTGCAATTCCAGTGCGTTGATCAACGCCGCACCGGTGATAATCGCGGTGCCGTGCTGATCGTCGTGAAAAATCGGAATGTCCATCATCTTCTGCAGACGCTCTTCGATCTCAAAGCAGGCTGGCGCGGCAATGTCTTCCAGGTTGACGCCGCCAAAGGTCGGCTCCATAGCCTTGACGCAGGTGATAAAAGTCTCCACGTCCGGGGCGTTGAGCTCGATGTCGACCGCGTCCACGCCGGCCAGACTTTTGAACAAAACGGCCTTGCCTTCCATGACTGGCTTGGATGCCAGTGGGCCAATGTTGCCAAGTCCCAGAACTGCCGTGCCATTGGTGATCACCGCAACCAGGTTGCGGCGATTCGTAAAGCGATAGGCGGCCAGGGGATCCGCGACAATCGCCAGGCATGGCTCGGCCACGCCCGGGCTGTAGGCCATGGACAAGTCGCGCTGCGAGGTCAGCGGTTTGGTGGGAACGATCTCGAATTTCCCGGGCTTGGGAAACTCGTGATAATCAAGGGCATCTTGCGTGCGAATAATGACTTTGTTGTCTTTGGACATGGTTTTTCCGCAAAATTTCGGAGGGAAAATCAACAGGTAGTTCGGCGACGTGTCTGGGGTCAGCGTGTCGGGTAGAGAATACGATTTTGCAAGTGCGCCGGTTGGCTCCGTTCGTAAACGGAGGAGGAATCGGCGACGATTTGCAGCGGTAGACTACACGCTTCGCGTCTGCTCGCAAGCGAACGCTGTTGGCAAGGTTCGGGTTTTTGGGTTTGAGCGACTCGTGTTTTTGGGACGGGGGCAGAGTGCTGGTTGGTGAGGAGATGCCGGTTCGTGATGAGAAGTCATGGGAAATTCAAGCAAGAGCGAGGCTGTAACGGGGCTATGAATAGGATGGTAGGATAGATTAAGAATGATTTTCAGGCATAATAATTTTTCAGCACATTAAGTTTTTCAGGCCAGGAAGTTCCCGGACCGCTCAGAACGCCTCAATTGCTGAAATTTTCTATAATTTTTCACAAAATTTTTCAGAAATTTTCTGCCAGAATTTTTGCGCACTTGAGCCTCGTCACTGCAAAATT
>JBEBUW010000089.1:0-18522 GCA_040393065.1 Lujinxingia vulgaris
TGATCTGGCATCTCGATGCCATTTCACACCCTCGACAACCCTTTGATCTGGCATCCGACGTCATTTCACACCCTCGGCAACCCTTTGATCTGGCATCTCGATGCCATTTCACACCCTCGACAACCCTTTGATCTGGCATCCGACGTCATTTCACACCCTCGACAACCCTTTGATCTGGCATCCCGATGCCATTTCACCGATTCACCCCCGATTCCTGTCCAATACCAATCCAATACCAATCTAATACGATCAGGCAACATGCACCGGCCCCACCCATCGGCTGACGCCGAGGGCTAAAACAACCAGCGCGCTCCGCTTGAGGCTGACGCCTCGCTGCGCGGTGCACCTTTCCGATTCCCTTCTAATTTTACAAAGCCTTCGCGGCTTCGCGCGCGCCCCTCATTTTTTGGTACACACACAAAAGCCCGGCCCCCGTCTCTGAGACGGGGGCCGGGCTTGCTGACACGCCAGATTTCACCGCAAATTACATTACGGTTCCATCGAAACACGCAGCAAATACTCTCCGCTGTGCGCGCCGACATCGAACAAGAACCACGACCGCACAAAATACCGACCCGGCGCCAGATCCATAGCCATCACCATCGGAATCGAATGCGCATCGGCCAGCGGATGACCCGTTTCATCATGCAGAGAAATGGTCATATCGGCCACGGTTTCCCCGATCTGGAACAGTTCCACCGTCACCGGGCGAGCGGCATCTCCGGGATTTCCGGGCACCACGAACTCAAAATGATCCATCCCGTCTGCGGCCGAAACCGAGCCCAGCACATGCAACGGCTGCGTGGCCGAAGCCGAACCCAGAAGCTCCGCCGTTTCAATCATTCCATTGGTCGTCGTGCCCGACGCCTCAGCCTCCTGACGATGCGCAATCCGACCCACCACCACATCGTGCAGAGGCTTAAAGTCGCGTTGAACCGTTACATAATAGGTTCCAGCCTCCAGAGCCTGCGCATAAAAACTCGGATCAGCCGCCGTTCCAAAAGTCTGCCCGGAATCCTGTCCCACAAAAATCAGGTTGCCGGCCTCATCATGAATACTGGTTTGCTCGCTGGCCCAGACAAACACCGCCTGCGAACCATCCACCGGCAGCGCATCCATCAACGTGAACGAGTACCCGGCCAGTCCGCTCTCCGCGAACACCTCATCGCGCTGTTCCAGCGATGACTGCGGATGCAAAGTCCCCAGCGGCTCAAAGGCTACGTCCGCAAGCTCCAGATAATACGTATTGCCCTGCAGCATCGAATACGCCGAACTGACTTGCACAAAACTCTTTCCGGCCGGCAAGCGCACCGCACTTGCATAATCGAGTACCGTGACGCCATCCGCCGCAAAAAACATCACATTCATCGCATCATGCGTCGGCGCCACGCCATCGATCGCCTGCCAGACAGGCCGCACCCAGCGCGCCTGCGCAAGCTCGATCTCAAACCAGTCGGCATCCGTATAGCCGCCCAGCGTGCCGATCATCTCCAGCGCACCGGCCGGCAAACGCGTCGCCCGCACCGAATTCTCGTTCGGCTCGGCTTCCAGCGTTGCCAGGCCCGGCGCGATCCCCGAAGACACACTGGCAAAGACCGCATACTCCGAAACTTCACCCGGCGTTTCCGTGCTCACCTGCAGATAATAATCCGTATCCTTTTGCAGCACGGCACCGGCCTTGAGCCCATTGCCGCGCCAGTCCGCCTGCTCGATCAATTTTCCGCTCGCGTCCAGAAGCTGAACCTTCAGCGCCCGCGAACCCGAAAGCAACCGGGCATCCAGCACAACCAGTGCCGTTTCTTCCAGCCGCACCTTGAACACGTCGACATCCTGCCCCTGCACCCGCCCACGAACCGGAGCCAGCGAGGTCTGCGATTCAGACGACAACACATCGGCCTGGCCGCGCGTGTCATTCGGCTCCGACTCACGCACAGGAAGCGCAGACGACGCGACTTCGATCAGCCCTCGCGCACTCCCGGAGCCGTTGTTGTACAGCGCCCCGACACGCCGCTGCGGCGAGGCAATCACCTGCCGGTCAATCTTCAAGTCACCTGCGGCCGCGCTGGCCAGCGGGCGCATATCGGTGCCCGAAAGATCCATCCAGGTCGGTGCCTGTCCCATGGCCGGCAACAAAGAAACCTGCGCGACCAGCGCCTCGGTCGCCTCAAACGTAAAGAACTGCACGCTCTGCGCCGCCACCGAGAACGAAGCCGTCTGCTTGCTACGCGTCGTCGTATTGAGCTGCTCCAGATTCACCGGAACATGCGTGGCCACCTGCAAATCCGAGTACCCCACGGTGTTGAGCTCATCCAGATTCTTCAGCTCCACCAGGTACACGCCGGCCTTTTCGGCATAGAACAAGATGTTGTTCTCCAGTGTAGACGTCACCACCTGGCTGTCCGGCGAATACACCGTCAGCTCGGCCGGCCGATTGACCGTACGCGTCAGCGAAAAATGCGCGACCACACCCTGCGGAACCGCCGTCCCGTTCGATGTCGTCAGCCCCACCTCCACGGCAAAATAGCGCTCCGAGCCCGGTAGCACCGCCCCGGACGCCTGCAGCCCGGCCGAACCTCCGGCCAAAACCACAGCCGGAAACGACGTCGTCTCCAGCAGTCCCGTGTGCACCTGCACGGCCTCTTCCAGCGAAGCGGCCCGCACATAATCGACGTACACAAAGCGGCTATTTTCCTCCTCCACACGCATCAGATGCTGCGTCTGATCCGGCGAAAACTCCTGGACCACCTGCCCCTGCTCATCCAGCATCATCAAAACAGGCTGCGCACTGCCGGCAAGCCGGCTCTGCTCCGGTCGAAGCCGCACCGCAGTTTCTGCCGGCGACAGCAATTGGAACAATTGTTCTTCCGGAGCCTGAAAACTGGCCGAAAACACCTGCGAAACCGAAGCATCCACAAGCGTTGCACCTTCCAGATCCAGCCCGCCCACGTTTTCCAGCACCAACAAATAACGATGATCGTCACCGCCCACCGGTCCGGCGTCGGGCTCAAACATCGTCGCCTGCGGCTGCACCCGGATTTCATACGTGCCGCCGGACGGCAACAACAACGAACGCGCAGGGCCAGCCGAATTACGCGGCCCTTCGCGGTAATAACCGTTCGGACCACGGACCTCAAAACCAAACGAGCCCGCAGCCAGCTGATGCAAATGCACACGCACAAAATCGCTGCCCTGCGCCTCAAAGGTGTAAACATCCACATCCTGATCGAGCGTGCCATCGCCATCGTGATCGGTCGGCGCCTCGATCGTTCCAAGCAACAAGTAGGAATCGCCGGCGGCCGGCATCGTCAGTGCCTGCGGCGAACCTCCGAACGCCGGATCGTTCTGCCCGGCGGCCTCCTTGGCATCCACATCAACCGTCAGCACTTCCTCATCGCTCAAACACACACCGCCCACGGCCGTGGTCCCCGGGCCGCACACCACATCGGGCATGCACCGGCCGGTATCTTCGGAAAACGTCGTCCCCTCACCGCACACAACCCCGTCTCCGGCCGGCACACACTTGCCGTCCTGCCAGACCGTATTCTCCCCGCAGACTTCTTCGGAGGCGACGCACTTTCCACCCACCTCCACCGTCCCCTCGGCGCACATCACGCTGCCATCCGGCACACACTCAGAAAGCGGATTCAACACCGTTCCGGCACCACAGGTCCGCGTCGGCCCCGTATTTTTGTTGTCGCCGTCTTCGCCACAACCTGCGGCCAGGGAAACCAGCAGAACCAGAAGCATCGCACTATATTTCAGGTATTTCATGAACGTCTCGCTACAAAGTACATCACCCAGAAAGTGATTTTGGTTGAGATAATTTCAGTGTGCCGGCAGCACTCTTCGCAAAAAAAGAGGTGCTCAAAACTTCTTGAGCACCTCCTGTTTTGCTCCGCTTACTTACGGCTCACGGCGCCGCCGCAACCACACCAGCGCTCCCGCCAGTGCAAGTGCTGCCGACACTCCGCCGGCCCCGGCTGGCGAACGGCCCGGTGCGCTCGACACCGCGCACGAAGCCGATTGTTTTCCGCCCGATGGCAAATCCTGCACCAGAGCAGGCGCGGCCGCCGGAGACGTCTGCGCAGGCTGCACATCCGCCTCCAGACCGCCAGAGCAGTAACAGCCCGACTCGGTTTCCAGGTTGGCCTGCAAATAATCCTCCAGCTCAAGCGCCGGCGTAATGCCCTGGCCCAGATGTTGTTGCGAAGCACCCGCCGGACACACGCACGCATCGCGGTTCAGACACTGCAGATGCGCATACCGCTCAGGCAGCTCCGGCACATTTTGCGCGGTCGTCGTCAGATTATCGATCGAACCATCGCAATCATCATCCAGACCGTTGCAGATTTCCGGCATCGGGAAATGAACCTGGTTGCAGACCTTGACCTGACCTTCGCCGCAGGCATACGCGCCCACACCGCAACGGCCGAGCTTCGGACTGCCATCCGGATTCGTCACCTGGCAGGCATCCCCGACCACGCCGCACTGGCAGGCAATCTGCGACGTCGTGTTCTTCACCCGCCCGGCCGAAATTTCCGTGCACAACCGATCCGTCAAACGAACCTTATCGCGCACAGTTTCATCGACGAAATACCAGCCTTCATCTGCAAAGTTCGTCAGAATCGGCTCACCAATGCCCAGCGGCGCCAGGTTGTCCGAGAATCCACAGTCCACTTCACCGGGCGGGCAGAACGGCACGTCAACCAGGTTCCAATCCTTGTGGTTGATGCGGATCCGCGTCGCTCTCGGATCGGGCAGCGCACCGATCTGCGGATACACCGGCGAAACATACATCAGCGGATCATCCGGGATATGCAGCGCCAGCGTGCATCCTTCCTCACGAGAAACATCGGCCAAAAGCGTCTTAAACGCCGTCACTTCGGTGGTCGGCGTCGCACCAAAGCACGACAACCCGGTCGATCCACTGCGCATACTCACCCGCGTGTACGGCGCTTCCCCGCTCGCCAACAGCGTGCCGGCAAGTTTGCCAGGATTGTTCAGCCAGTCGCACGGATCAAAGACCTTCACACCGCTCTGCCCGCACGAACTACGCCCACCGCCCTCACAGCACATCCCCGAACCGCCGGCCGCTGCCAGCAACGAGTTCATCGTCATATCACTGGTTGCACCCGGCCCCATCACATACGTCGTCACCGGCGCGCCCTGCCGCTCGCGCGCCATACACAGATCTCGAACCGCTTTGCTGACCTGATCGATCGTGTTGAACTTACCGTCCGTAATCACCAGCGCAAAATTGCTCCGGCTCGCGTCCTGAAGCTGCGCGCTGGCCAGAAGCTGCGCCGCAACCTGATCGATACCCGTAAATCCGCCCGTCGCCGCACCGGCCACGCCGGTCGAAATCGCTCCGCCGGTATCTTCGCCAGGAGCGGTAATTTCCGTGATTCCGTCGCTGAAATACGCAAGCCCCACCCGCACCGTATCGCAGCCCGTGCCGTCGTCTTCCGTACAATTGCCTGGAACGCCAAACGATGCACTCAAATCCGCCGCCACATTTTGCACATCATTCCAGAGCGGCTGCTCCGGATTCACTTCCATCGACACATCATACAGATAAGGACGCACGCCCTTATCCGAGGTCGAAAGCCGCACGTCGAGCTGAATCTTATCGACCACAAACGGATTATCGTTCGACTGCGGAATCGTAATCTTCAACGTCTGCTGCCCTGCCGCAAACTGGTGATAATACTCCGTACCGCCCGCAGCCGCCGGCGACCACGGCGTCGTCGCAGCACCGTTCGCATCCACTCCACGATAACGAACACCGATGTTGGTTCCGGCCGGCACATGCCCCGAAACCGTAATCGAAACAACCTGCTTGCCGCCCACATTGTAGGTCTGACTCCACTTACCGGCCGGCGCCGTAAACGAAAGCGCCGTCGAACCCGTAAAGTCCGAGTACGTATAATGCTGGCCGACACCGACGGATTTTCCTAACGGCAAATCCACATGACGGTGGTTCGTCGCCGGATCGAGTTTGAAAATCCGATCCGAGCCCGTACCCATCGTCCACGCATACCCGTCAATATCAAACCCGACGCCGCGCAGGTCGTTGCCCACACCCGACAAGTTGCCCGTCGTTGTACCGCCGGTCTTTGTGGTCGGAATCAGTGTCCAGCTATGCTTGGTCACATCGTTCGGATCTGTCAGACGCAGACGCCCCGTCAATCCTTTTTGATAAAACGACGCCCAGACATCCCCCGTCCCCGGCTCAACCGCAAGCCCCGTCACCATGCCCTGATTGCTCGGATAGTAATAAACCCGCCCCTCCCCGACAGCACCGGTCTTGCGCACTTTCGGATTGAACATCTTGACACCCGAGCCGTTCGGATACGAACCCATCCAGATGCGCCCCTCGGCATCCAGCGCAATGCCATACTGCCAGCGGTGATTCGGCGTATAATAGGCCGCCAACCACTTGCCCGTATTCGTGTCAAACGCCAGAAACCGATCCCAGGACCAGCTCACATAATACAAAATCCCCTGCGCATCGAGCACAAGCCCGTAGCTATGCCCACCGACGATTGTCTGATTGCTCGCCCGGGTAAAATAGCCATTCGCATCGACATTATACTGCGGAATGTTCAGCGCCGGATAAAACGGCCCGAGCTTATGGCCGCCCGGACACGTCGCACACTGTTCAATCGACTGCACACCGCCATTATGATTGCTATAACCAATCCAGACGCGGCCATCCGGCCCTGCGGCTACACCACGAAGCGTGTGATTCGTTGCATTCGTATAATTGCCATACACAGGCTTGGGCTGAACCTGATACACAATACATTCATCCGCGCCCCAGGGCAGAACATTCGTGCCATCCGACGTATCAATAACCCCGTTGCCATTGCGGTCCGGACATTCTTCCTTATTCCACAAAATCTTGGTGACCCAGCCATCATCACGCGTCGTCACCCAGGCATTACCGTCCAGGTCGACCGCCGTTCGACTCGGATTCTGCCCGACCCGATAGCGTCCCTCCTCCTGATACGTCTTCATATTAAATTTAGAAACGGTGTGATTCGTGTTGTTCGCAATCCACGCATACGGCGGAATCACCACGCGCTGCGACAAACTCAAACCCGGCCGATTGCCCGCATTGCCCGGCGCGTTGGCCGGCTCGACCTTCAGACCTTCATCGATTGTGCCTTCCGTCAAAACATTGATCGTCTGCGTAACAAGCGGACCCGAGCCTGAATTTATCGGCTCACGCATAGACGCCGACGAGTCCGCATACACCATCAGATTTGGACTCGCCGGAATATGCACTTTCTCCGCAGCACACGTCTGATCATCGGTCTGATTACCGAAAATATACGCCTGCGCTTCGTTCGTACCCGACACAGCAAGCAAAAGCGCACTCAATCCCAGTGCAATTCCTAATTTCCCGCTGCGTACCCTTGGCCAACACATGCTCACGCCTCCGTTACGATCCATTTCGCTATCAATAAATTTCAATGACATACTCAAAAGGCTTACTGCTATCGCTCAGGCTATCGACGATCACCGTGTAATCACCGTCGGCCGGCACAACCCAGTCCAGCGTATCGGTCAACTCCGTCGCTTCCAGACAGGCATCCGTCGCACCACAGCCGGGCAACACAAAAATCGCGTTATCGACATCATCCAGGCTCGCATCGATCTTGACCGACTGCCCGGCCACAAGCCCCGGCAGCGAAAAAATCACCTCCGAACCCGGAGTCTTCAGCGCCCCGCCCAGATTGCACGACGCCCGATCAAACGCCTCAAAACCATTGCCATACGCGCGCAAATGCCCGCCAAAGCTATGCGAACCTACGCCCTGCACCACAATCGCATCTGCGCACAGATCCCCCGCGCAACGATCCTGCGCGCAACTCGTCGCGCATTCGAAAGCCGTCTCTTCGAGCCCACCCTCACAAATCACCATTTCCTGGCCGACACACTGCTCAAGCCCCGGCCGATCGCAAACCACCGGCGTAAACGCAAACTCCACATCAACCTTCCCCACCCGGTTCGCAACGTTCGGCTCAAGAATCAAAAAATACCGCGTCCCTGTCCGCGCCAGAAACCGACTCGTTTCCGGATCCGTGCAATAAACCCGCGTATCCGGCGTGCAACTGCCCTCCCGCACCTCGTGCACCCAGTCGACCTCCCCGTTCGGCGGCGTCTCCAGGCGGACATCGACAAACGCACTCTCCGCCACCTCAAATCCGTACACCAGCTCGGCCGAATCAGCGCCAGCCGACGCGCAATGCGTCTGCATACTGCCCGTCACGCCAGCATTATCGCCAGAAAACGTATAAACCCCGTCCTGCACGCCCAGCACACCCAGAAACTGGATTGCATCGCACTCGCCGTCTGAAATCACCGTGCCGCCGCAATCCGTCCCCGTGCATCCCGTATCCTGTTCGGTCTTGCCCGTATCCGTTTCACCTGGATTTTCCCCGGTATCCTGCTCCACACCGTTCCCCGTATCGGTTTGCCCCACATCACCGCCAGGAATCAGAGTTTTCGGCTTCGACTCATCATCGCTACAACCTGCGACCCCGAACACCAACCAGGCCAAAACCACCAGAAATTTTCTGTTCATCTTTATGCGCTCCCGCGACATTCTTAATTGTTTCAATAGTTCTGTTGCTAGATACGTCTCTTACAACAGCCTAAACGACCTTGTTAATCTTTGTAAAGCAATGAAATAAAAACTGATTCTCCCCAACCAATTCCGTCAATGTATTGACAGCCTGTCCGTAAAAATCCCGCCCGAAGAAAGGCCACCAGAAACAAAAAGCCGCACCCTTTTCAAGGTGCGGCCTGTGCCTTTTGCCCGTAGCAAATCGCTCAATTGTCTAATTTTACCCGGCGTTCTCCCTGGCAGGTCGCCAGAAAACAATCTTTTTTTGTCGCCAGCGCCAGCGACTCCACAATGCTCACCGTCAGCGGCTTGACCGATTCAATCAAATCATCCTCAGCCTCTGCCGGCACAAGCACCTCCTTCCAGGCAAACTGATGCTCCTCATTGCAGCCCGACCACAGCGAGTATCCCCATCGATCCGGCGCATAGCCCTTCCAGAGCGCTACGTAGAGATGATGCTCTTCACAAAACAAATGATTGTCCGGATCTGCCAGCGCCTCATCATAATGAACCTTCGGCGTATAATTGAGCGATTCGCTCTGCGCCAGATAATACGCCAGCGACTCCGCAATCGTCTCCAGCAGCGTATCATCCACACGTCCCGGCTCTGGCTGACGAATTCCAACGTCAGTAAACGTAATCGTCTTAAACACGACATCGGTATCCGTCGTAATCAAAAACGGCGAATAATAATGCTCCCGCGGAATCACCTCGGTCACCGCTTCCCCACCTCCGGGCGCTGCGACCTCTTCCGTAGCCGACGCACTCGGAGCCACCGCTACAGAATCCGAAGTCTCCGAAGAATCCGCAGCAGCCGGCGCACGCTCACAACCGGCGACAAACCCACTCAACACAAGCCCCAGTACGAGAATTCGCCAACCTATATCCATATTGTTTTCCATACTCTTACTCAGGAACTACGCTGCAGAACCATCCGCTCTGCTCACTCTTCTTCATTCAATAATGCCAGCAATTCTTCTTCAATCACACCGGCACGCGTGATCACGGCCTTGCCGTCGACAATATCGACCACCGTCGACGCCGTTCCTGGTTGCAAGTCACCGGCATCGACGAAAACATCAATGCGCCCCACAAAATTCTTGCGGATCTGCGCCGGCGACCCTGCCCCCTGCCGCGTCCCTTTGTTCGCACTCGAAACCAGCAACGCCCCCTTAAAATCTTCCACAATCCGACGCACCAGCTCTTCCTCCGGCACGCGGATTCCGATCTTCCCGTTCGCCTTCACCACCTGCTTGACCACGCTGGCCGGCAAGTCCAGATTCGGCTCAAACAAAATCGTCAGCGAACCCGGCCAGAAGTTTTCCATCAACTTCTTCGCCGTATCATTCACGCTTTCCGCCGCCGCAACCTTGTACAACGTCCGCTTTCCATCGACAAACACAAGCGATGGCGCCTTATGCACACGCCGCTTCGATTGCCACAACCGCGTCACTGCCTCTTCATTCATAAGATCGGCCAGAATCCGATAGCTCCCATTACACGGCACACACACCAATCCGCCGCGCTCCAGAGTTTTCTGCAGCTCGCGATACATCTCCGGCTGCTCTTCACCACGTTCCAGCTTTATGATCTTCATAATTTACAACTCTCCAGCCACCGAACTTTCAAAGCTCAGTGTTCTAATCCAAATCACAACTCTCAAGAGTCCCAAAAACACATGCGCCGCAAACACACGCAGCGCATGCCTTCCAACACCAGCATCGTCAGGACTCCGCAGGACGCAACCCTAAAAAGCCGCGATTCCGATCTTTTCAAACTTCTTCATCGATCTTCGCCGCCAGATCAAAGTCTTTCTGCGTAAGACCGCCTGCGTCATGCGTCGTCAACCGAAGTTCAACCCGGTTATACACGTTGAAAATTTCGGGATGATGATCCGCCGCATCCGCATGCGGCGCAATCTGCATCACAAAATCGATCGCTTCCCGAAACCCATCAAAAACCAACACCCGCTCGATCGCATCGCCCTTGCGCTCCCACTGCGGATGAGCCTTCAATGCACGCGCGATTTCTTCTTCCGTAAGACGTTGAATACTCATGATTTTCTTCCCCAAACTTGTTGATAAAATTTTCTGTCAGGCTACCGACAAACGGCCAATCTTCTACCGCAACATCTCCACTTCCCGCGCCTGCCGCAAAAGCACATCGCCACGCTGCCCGTGCCCGAATGCCAACCAGAACTGCCCGACCACGCGCAACAACCTGCCCGACAAATGGCTTTTCTCCTGATGCAACGCATGAATCGCCATATTCTCCAGCAGCTCCAACCAGATATCTCGATCCAACGTGTGCAATATCTCCGTTCCCAACAAGACGTCCGGCAAATCCAGCTTCAATCCAGTCTGCGTCAAACTGGAGTAATACGCGGCATTCGCCTTACAAAAGATAGTCACACTGTCCACATCCAGCTCTTCTGCATCCGCGCGCGCGCGCTCAAGCTCAAGCACAGCCTGCTGCAAACGATGTTGAAAACACCGCAACAACCCCAGCAAACTACGCGCCATCGCACGCTCCTCGCCTGTCCCCGCGCCGCCCGCCCGACTCACCTGTGCCAGCGTCTCGTTGAGCAACACCTCCGCAGCCGCAAAATCACCGTACCACATCGCAACAATCGCCAGATGATTGCGCACATCACTCAATGCCCAGCCCGACTCATGCGCTTCCTTAATCTGCCGCGCCTCCTCCAGTGCAAGCTGCGCCGTATGCATATCGCGCATGTTGATCGCATTGATCCCCTTGTTCAACAAAGGCTGCGAGCGCCCCAGCTGATCGCCCATCCGCCCTAAAATCTCAATCGCCTGGTCAAAATGCACCTGCGCCTCGTCATAACGACGACGCTGCAAATGCAACAACCCCAGCCCGTTATACGTCGCCCCGATTGTATACGGCGCTCCCAACGCCTTATGAATCGTCAGACTCTGCCCGAGTAAACCTTCGGCCACCTCAAAATTACCGCGTTCCAGCTCAAGCTGCCCCAGATGCCGGAAAGCCTCCGCCACACCATGCCGGTCACCAATCGAACGCTTGATTTCCAGCGCCTCGCGCAGCGCTCGCTCCGCTCGCTGAAACCGGTCTGCCGCCTGCATATCGACTTCCATCATCGCGCCGGCCAACACAATCAGCGCATCACTCAACCCCTGCCTGTCCCCCGACGCTTCAAACGCCTGCCGCGCCTGCACCAGATGCTCATACCGCTCGGCCAACTGTCCGCGGCGCTGCGCAGCCTCCGCCAGATGCAACGAAACCTGCCCGCGCACCACGCCGTCCGTCAAATTCCCCGCCATCGACTCCAGCCGCCAGCGCGCCTGCTCACTGGCCCGCACATCGCCACACATCAAATTCACGCGCGACAGCCCAATAAACGCCTTGGCAATACCCGCCACATCCTGAATCTGCTGACTCCAGTCCAGCGCCTGACGATAATTCTGCAACGCCTCCTGATACCGACACTGCACCGTCAACAAATGCCCGAACCCACGCAGCGCCCGCGCCTTCTCACGCCCCCGCGCGCCACCCGGCTCCAACACCCGCCGATAATGTTCCTCCGCCCGCCCGAACTCCCCGAATCGCCGGGCCAGCTCCGCAAGCGCAAGCTGCGCATCCGTCCACATTTCGCCGCGATTGCCCCGTTCTTCCAACAGCACCAACAGCTCACGATACTGATCCCGCGCACTGCGCAGATCAAAACGCGCCATCGACCGCCGGCACGCCGCATACAGCGTATCCCGATACAGCTCCAACTCGCCGGCCTGCCGCCAGTGATCGGCAATTTCCACCAGCGGCACCTCGCGCTGGCTCCCTCCATAAAACGTCGCCTTGCCCTGCGCCGCCGCCGCGTGCATCGCCCGCGCCGCCCGGTGATTGGCCAGATCCCGCAAAATCGCCTCACGCAATAGACTGCTCGAAAACTCCACACAGTCCGCATTCTGATAGCGCCCCCGACGCAATATCCCCTCGTCGCACAGCGCACTGACATGATGCTCCAGTCCCGCCTGATCCATCCCCTCGACATGCACAACAATCGCCGCCAGAAGCTCCACCGGCACACGCATGCCCAGCACCGCCAGCCACTGCGCAATCTGCCCCAGCATCGGACAATCCCCGCGCCGCGCAATCGCCTGGCCAAGCCGCAGCCCCATCAATTCCATCAAATCCGGCGGCAAACTGATCTTGCGCGGCGAACCATTGCGCAAACTCCACCGCTCGCCCTTGCGCACCAGATTGTTCTCATTTTGCAAATACCGAATGATCTGCATCGCATGCAGCGGCACACCCTGACTCAACCACGCGATCCGCTCCTTTAGACGCGGCTCCAAAAGCGCAATCGAATCCAGAAAACTCCCCAGCTCGCGCCCCTGCAATCGCTTCAAATGCAGCCGCGCAAATCCCACCCCGAGATTCCCGCTACACGTGCGCAAACTCTGCCCGACCTCCAGATTCAGCGCCCGATCTTCCGGCCGCAGCATCATCGCCACCACAATCGGCGCAGCATGCGTACGCAACGTAATCGAAAAATACTCCAGAAACGCCAGACTCGCGCTATCCGCAAACTGCACGTCATCCAGCACCAGCAACAACGGACGACGCTCCGCCAGCCGCAAAAACAATCGCTCTAGCCGCGCAAACAAAGCCCCCGAATCCGACACCCCCAGATCCCCTTCCATCC
Source organism: Lujinxingia vulgaris (assembly GCA_040393065.1). Taxonomy (GTDB): domain Bacteria; phylum Myxococcota_A; class Bradymonadia; order Bradymonadales; family Bradymonadaceae; genus JACCWM01. The sequence continues at coordinate 13,320 of JBEBUW010000089.1, forward strand.
CCGGCTGCGGCCGCATAAACTCGACGATCCGCGTTATCTCCGCATCCGTAAATCCGCCCAGCTCATGCAAATCCCGCCGCACCACCCAGTCGATCTGCATCCGATCACTGTGCGATACACCCCACAAACCGCTCAAAATTTCCCGAAACGCTTCCATCGCCAGCGAACGCCTGCGAAAACTCGCCTGCGAAACCGCACCGCCCCGCTCCAGCACGCGATTCCCCACGCTCTGCATCAGATGCGTCTTACCAATCCCGCTCTCGCCCTCTACCAGCAAATAATAGCCAGCCTTGCGACTGTACGCATCCTCCAGCAAGCCCGTGAGCTGCGCAAACTCATGGTCGCGCCCGATCAGCGGCAACTCATAACGCGGATGCGTCTGCGCCCGCACCACAACCGGAGCCGTCGGCAACGGCGGCGGACCACCACGCCGCGCCCCGCCCACAGCCCCCGAAAACTCCGCCAACGCCGCAGCCGGCAACATCGGCGCATTCGGATCCGTCGCATCATCGTCGTCCGCTCTGCGAACCAGCGCCGGCGGCGCCTCTCCCCGAGCCTCCCCACGATCACCACGACGCCGCGACGGCATCACTGCCCCGCCCTGCGCATCCTTCATCTGATGCGCCGCCCGCATAAACGCTTCCAACAACTCCGCAGCATTCGCAAAACGATCCTCCGGCGCCTTCTCACACGCCTTCTCGATCACCTGCCCCATCGGCGTCCCCACCAGATCCGGCGTCAACACCGGCACCCGATCCCGAATCTGCTTATGAATCACATCCATCCGATTGCGCCCCGAAACCGGCGGCAACCCCGTTTTCATCTCAAACAGCAGCAATCCCAACGCATACACATCCGTCGCCGGCGTAATCGGCTCCGCACACGCCTGCTCCGGCGCCATATACATCGGCGTCCCAAAGATTCTGCCCGCCTTCGTCAGCTGCTCCTCGCCACCCGAGCCATCCTCCTCGTCCTGCAGCGTCATCTTCGCAACCCCGAAGTCCAGCACCTTCACAAAATCCGACTCCCCGAACATCTCACACAGATAAATGTTCTCCGGCTTCAAATCCCGATGCACCAGCCCGTGATTATGCGCCTCCGTCAGACTCTTCAAAATCTGCGAATACACGTGCACCACCCGCGGCCACGCCATTTCGCCCCCCTCCTGAATCACATCCGATAAACTCCGCCCCTTCAAAAGCTCCAGCACCATATACACCAGACCCTCATCGGTCTGACCGTAATCGAACACCGTAATCGTATTCGGATGCCGCAACTGACTGACGTGATACGCCTCCCGCCGAAAACGCTCCACATTGATCGGATCACTCGCGATCGCCGGCGTCAAAAACTTCAGCGCCACCTCACGCCCGATATTCTCCTGCACCGCCCGGTACACCGTCCCAAACCCCCCCGTCCCCAGGACCTCCAGAACCCGAAAACGCCCCCCGATCAGATCACCTATCCCCGGCAGGGACGGCATACTCATTTCCATAATTCTCTCCGAAGCATCACAGCCGACACTCCGCCAAAATCAAACGTCCAACCACTGAAATTCCGCTCCCCAACTACCACGCAATCCCACCCGCACGCAACCGAACCTCCCCCCTCCCCAGAACCCAAAAAGCCGGGCTTATTGCCCGGCTTTTTCATTCACAAACCCTCATGAATTCAAATACAACCTTCTAAACCATGTTCTTCAGGGCGATTCTTTCACGCAAAGCTCAAAATCCATATCACAACGCCACTCCTCCCCATATAGTTTACAAACAGCATCCGACATACATTGCCCCGTACAATAAGATGGCTTGCTGTTCATATTATAATCTCTCAAATAACAGTAACCCTGCACACAACCATCACACTGCAACACGTTCCAATCAGGAAAAAGACACTCTGTCGGACACTCTCCCCCCGCTTCTACCTTATCCCCGGCATCATTACCTGAAACATCCCATACCACCAACACTCATTACAAACATCAGAACAAACAATACACTATAAAAACCACGAAACGCTCGCATAATCACTCCCTTTAACAAAACCTTTACCTTTCACACTCACATTCAACCGGAGTTGCATAGTAATCCACATCTGGATATCTGGAATGGCCATGAACCCAACCTCCAGTTAGCTGACACTGTTCAACCTGCTCACATGGCTGTTCTAAAACATATCGAAATGAATACGACTCCTTACATGGAGACTTTGGAATCCAATGATTATAATCATGTAAAACGCCGCTACACGCAGGCATCCCATTCCATACATTCTCAACAGACACGTAAATCGTGCCATCTTGTTCAATCTTCGCTTTGATTTCTGAGTTAGAATTCACATAAAGCCAGGCTATAAGTTCAGAAGGCGATGAGTCCATAAAACACCCTCCCTGAACCTGGCCAGAATCCCAACCAGCCATGGGCCTCATCCATTTTGAAAAATATGGAGAGAATTCAGCACTCAAACGGTCTACCATATTATATTGCAGCCCAGCCCTGACCTCTACCCCATTCACAAAAATAACGGGCGGGTGCAAAACGTCATGAGGGTATTCTTCAGAAACATCAAAATAGACCTTCTGTTTCTTCGGCGGCCAGTCCTCCTGCGCGGCAATCACTTCTTGAAGCGAAGGCTCACATTCATCCTGATGAATAACAAACTCACTTCTATAAATCCCCTGCCTGACTGGCTTAAAGTCTTGCTCCTCATGAACATCCCACTTCAAATGATTCACATCCTCAGAACAAGCATTCATGCTCAACAGGCATAAGGCCACCTGCGCTATGATTATATACTTCCTGACATTTAGACTCATCCCAATGCTCACAGCTCAACAATACCGTTCAAAGACTCAACCTGTTCACCATCCAATTTCAAAGTAACTTCTCCACCAGTGATAAAGTCTCCCAACTACACAAGGACGACATCAAACATCCTACCAGACCATTATCATAGTGAGCACTCGACCTGATTCCCTATCTACATTCCATTTGACAACCTCTACAATTTTCAGAAGACCATGGTTATAAGCTCAGGTCAACAAAACATTGACCGAATAGAGGAGTAAATAATCAGACGGCAGATGGAAAAACCGCCTTGCACAGTAGTAAAAATGAGGTGACTTTTTTAATAAATTTTCTAATCAGGCAGACTCACCCAGGCTGAAACTACGTTGAAATTCCATGACAACTCCGACGTGGTAGCCGACCAGGACTCTTGCAGTGCAGCGGACGAGGTTGTTACCGCACGTCCCAACAACAACTCCAATTGACGCACTCCCCCGACCCCGCCGATACTCCCGCCCGAAAAACGGCGTTTTCCACACGCCCAACATTCTCCAGCCAGCCGCCCTCTCAACAGAGCACAAAAATGACCAAAATCGGCCGAAACGACGCCTGCCCCTGCGGCAGCAACAAAAAATACAAAAAATGCTGCGAAGCCACCGGCACCTACGAACCCGCACCGCAGACCAGCGCACAACAACGCAAACCCGAAGACTTCGGCATGGTCATCGCCCTTCGGCCGCGCAAAAAACTTCAGATTTCCCCGGCCCAAAAAATCAAACGCACCACCCGATCCCGACACTACAAAAACACCGACGACATCCTGGCCCAGTCCTTCATGGCCAGCCTGGTCCCCGTCATCAACGCCTGTCACCAGGCCGGCGACGCCTACAAAAAAGCCACCGGCAACGATCTCTTTCTGGACTTCTGCAAGCTCATCAACGTCGCAGAAGACAACGTCCCCGAAGACGTTCTCCAGACCATGCTCTCCCCCTTCGCCTACCTGCGCCACTTCACCTACAACACCGAAGCCAGAGCATTTTTCGACGATTTCATCACCCGCACTCTCCAGCAAATGCCCGAATCCGTCGACCTTTACAATCAGCTCACCCACCAGAGCCTCGACGTCTGGGAATTCTCCCCCACCGAAGATCAGACCTTCACAACCCGCATCGCTTTCACCAACCCGGCGACCCACAAAGCCCGCGAAGTCGACGGCTTTTTCTGCCTCTCCGACAACATTCCCTCCATCTATCACCTGGCCGCGCCGCTTCACTGGCGAGGTTATGAGTTTTTGCTCAGCCTCGGGGCTTTCGAACCGGTTGCCATTGCAAAGCAGCACCCGATCGTCGACATCAAAAACCCCGCCGCCACTACCAGCGTCCCCTTTTATTACAACGAACACACCGCCATCAAATACCTGGCCGATCCCCGCTCCCTGTACGTCCCCGGCGCCGCTCCCCGCAACGCCTCCCCTCCCCAACACCAGCCCGAGCAACCCAACGCCTTCACAAATATCTTCAAATAATCTCTCATCCTGCGCCAAAAACCTGAACAGGTCGACAGTAAACCCCCATTCCGTCACCCCTCAGGGGTGGCAAATCCCCACCTGACCCTGACTCCGGCACCCCACAGGGGTGATGCGTTGGAACCCAACCCTGACACAGATCACCCCTTCGGGATGACGCGTTGGCGCACAACCCTGACCGCGCCACCCCGAAGGGGTGCCCGATGCGCCACAATGTCACACGCCTGCCACCCCACAGGGGTAACGGCATGACAGATCACAACCAGATCCCGATGCAGAAGCCCACGCTGAACATTGCTCAAAAGCAACCAGCCCCATCCGAGATCGAGCCGAGAAACGCATCACCAGGCCACCAAACCATAATCAATTCAAACCCTTACACCAAAAGCTAAACATAAAAACTTTCCACTTGCATATTTCACAAACTGCATTTACGCTACAAAACTATCAGTAAAAGACATTTTTGCAGTCATGTCGGCCTATGCAACAACGTATTTTTTGAGACTTACTCAAAAATTTTTCGTGTGGGGATTGTTGTCTCAAGCTGCGCTCATTTTCAAAAAAATTTGCGCACTTATTCAGGGCATTATTGCGCCCATAACAAGGGAGGGTTCATGAAAAGAACGATAATTTTCAACACACAAAAACTAATCCTATGTGTGTCCGTCGCCACATTCATCACGCTTACAGGTTGTAGTGATGAGCCACCACCATTTACCGAAGCCACACCGAGCCAGGACGCAAGTTCCTCAACCGATGAAGACGTCGGTCACGCCGAAGACCGAGACACAAAACAAGAAGATGACGTCAGGCAAGACAATGACGTCAGGCAAGACGATGACGTCAGGCAAGACGATGACGTCAGGCAAGACGATGACGTCAGGCAAGACGA
>JBEBUW010000090.1:0-17824 GCA_040393065.1 Lujinxingia vulgaris
CCTTCGGGTTATGAGCCCGACGAGCTACCTGGCTGCTCCATCCCGCGATACGGTGTTACTTGTTGCTGGCGCTTTGTTTTCTTGTTTCGAAAATTGGGAGCGCCCCAGGAATTTGAGAAGGTAGTGATCCGGGGGCGGGTTGTCAACAACAATCTTTTTTATTTTTTTGGAGGCTTGCTGGCCGGCTTTTTCGTGGGTTTTGTGGTGGGTTTTGCCGGTTTACTTCCTTTATTTCCCTTGTAGCCGCCTTTAGGGGCTTGCTGGCCGGGGCGCATGTCTTTGGCGCTTTTGTAATCGCGTGGTTTTTTGGCGTCGTCGCGCTTGTGGGTTGGTTTTTGTTCTGCTGGTGCGTTTTCGGCCTGAGCTTCGCGGCGTGCACGGGCTGCGCGATCGCCTTCGACGCTTTCAACAGGGCGGTAGCCGCGTTTGGCGCGTACGAGTTTTTCGCCGGTGATGGGATTTACCTGAAAGTGAGCGTTTCTCTCGTACCGTTTTTGCTCGCCGGGTTTGGATGCCTTGGCTCGCGAAGCTGTGCGCGACGCGGCGGGTTCGGTGTCTTCGCTTTTGGCGGCCATGGAGCGGCCGATGCGGCGTTTGGTGGTCTCGGAGAATTGCGCGCGTGGCTTGGCGTGACGTTCCCGGTCTTCTTGCGTGCGTTTTTTCTCGCGCCGGGAGGGCCGGGCCATGTCGGGGAGGGCGGCGTCGAGGTCTCCGTAGAGTTCGGCGACTTCGGCATGGGTCAGGGTGCGGTAGGCGCCAGAGGGCAGGCCGTCGATGGTGAGCGAACCCATCGCGATGCGGCGCAGTTTCATGACCAGGTGATCGACGGCTTCCCACATGCGGCGGATCTGCCGGTTTTTGCCTTCGGTGATGGTCATTTCCAGCCAGGTGTTGCGGCCGTTGTCGCCGGTGACGCGGACCTGGGCGGGTTTGGTGACTTCGCCGGGGCCAATTTCTACGCCTTCGCGCAGTCTGTCGAGGACTTCATCTCGCTCGCCAATTTGGCCGCGGACTTTAACCGCGTAGGTCTTGGGGACTTCGTGCGAGGGATGCGTCATCAGGTTGGTGAGCTTGCCATCGTTGGTCATGATGAGCAGGCCTTCGGTGTCCCAGTCCAGGCGGCCAACGGGCCAGACGCGCGGCATGGATTTGGGCAACAAATCGGTAACGAGCGGGCGGCCTTCGGGATCGTACATCGAGGTGATATAGCTCGGCGGCTTGTTCACCAGCAGGTAGATAAAGGACGTGGTTGCGGAAACCGCTTTGCCGTCCACTTCTACCTTGTCTTTGTCGGGATTGATCTTGGTGCCGAGCTCTTTGCAGACTTTGCCGTTGACCTTGACACGGCCACCGACCATGAGCTCTTCGGCGCGACGACGACTACAGATGCCACTCTGCGAGAGAAATTTTTGGAGACGCATTTCGTTGTTCATAAGGATCCAGTGTGTTGCCTGTAGCTAGAAAAGCTTTCAGCTGATTGCTTAAAAGACCGCCTTCTCAGGCGGTTATACAGAGGGCGATGAGATGCCGCCGAAAAAAACGGCTTTTTTCGGCAGGCTATTCCTCGCCGTGATCGGGTCCGGCGTCAAGGTGAACTTGCATCTGGAGGAGGGCGTCGACCTCATTTTGTTCCAGCGTGGGGAGTTGCGCGATGTTTTCGAGGCCGAAAAATTCGAGAAATCGGCGCGTGGTGCCGTAGAGCCAGGGTTTGCCGATGTCGTCCAGGCGGCCGACGGATTCGACCAGGGCGTGCTCGATGAGGGTGCGCAAGACGCCGGAGGAGTCCACGCCGCGGATCTCCTCGATCTGTGCGCGGGTGATGGGCTGGCGGTAGGCGACGATGGCCAGGGTTTCCAGGGCCGGGCGCGAAAGGCGCACGGGTTTGGACTGGAACATGTTGCGGATGTAGTGTGCAAAGTCCGGATTCGTGCGCAGTTGCAGGCCGTCGGCGACATGGAACAGGTGGATGCCGCGTGCCGGGCTGCTGAAGATTTCGCGCAGTTCGGCAAGCGCGCGCTGGATGGTTTGTGGGCTGGCGTTGGGAATGAGCTCGGGCAGGCGCGCCGGGGGCAGGGGCGTTTCGCTGGCCAGCAGCAGCGCTTCGAGGATGGCGACGGTCTGGGGAACGTCCAGCGTGTAGGGAGTGTCGTGATATTCGGACATGGGCGGGTTCGGGCTGGGCCAGAATGTTAATCGGGCTCGCTAAAGTCGAAGGTCTGGCTGACTTCCATGATGTCGATGACGGCGCGCTCTATATAAAGGACGTCTTCGGTGAGACGGGCCTGGAAGAGGCGGATCATTTTGAGGCGCGTCATTTCGAGCAGGGCTAAAAATGTGGTGACGATGCGGTGTTTGGAGATCTCGCCGGACTCGAAAATCGTATCGAAGGTGATGCGCGGCGTGTCGCGCAGGAGCGTGGAGATGTCGAGGATGACGTGGCGCAAGGTCAGGCGCTCGCGGGTGATTTCGTAGGCCCAGCCGGGTTTGGTTTTCTGGCGCTGGATGATGCGGCGAAGCGCGTGAACGAGGTCGTCCATCGAGGCTTTTTGCAGTGGCGGCGGGCCGAGGTTTTTGGAGTATTCGGCTACGCGCGAAGGCGGCGCAAACACGTCGCGGGAGAGTTGCGGGCGGTCGTCGAGCTTTTCGGCGACGAGTTTGTACATCTGGTATTCGAGGATTTTCTGGACGAGTTCTTCGCGCGGGTCGGGGCCGGTGTCGTCGTCTTCGTCCGTGGGATCGGGGGGAAGCAGCATTTTGGATTTGATCCAGATCAGCATGGCGGCCATTTCCAGCCATTCGCCGCCGGTGTGCAGATCGAGGGTTTTCATCGCGTTGATGTAGGCCAGGTATTCGGCGGTGATGATCGCGATGGGAATGTCGAAAATATCGACTTCGTGCTTGCGGATCAGTTCCAGCAAGAGGTCCATCGGACCCTGGAATGCTGGCAGATTCAGGCGCAGTTCGGGCGGAACGATGCGTTCGGTGGCGAGTGTCGTCATGCGCGTGGATGGTGTTCGTCGTACATGGATTTCAGGCGCGCGCGGGCAACATGCGTGTAGATCTGCGTGGTGCTGATGTCGGCGTGCCCGAGCAGGGTTTGCACGATGCGCAGGTCGGCGCCGCGCTCGAGCAGATGCGTGGCAAAGCTGTGGCGTAGTTTGTGGGGGCTGATCTCCTGGGTGATGCCGGCCAGAATTGCGTAGCGTTTGATGTTTTTCCAGAAGGCCTGGCGCGTCATGGCGCCGCCGCGGCGGGTGACAAAGAGGGAGGGCGTGGAGCCGGGGCCGCCGTGGTTGTGGAGCAGCTGGCCGCGGGCAAACTCGGTGTATTGTTCGAGCGCATCGAGGGCGATTTCGCCAAGCGGTACGATGCGCTGCTTGCTGCCTTTGCCGATGACGCGCACGTAGCCGGCGCGCAGGTCGACTTCGCGCTCGATCAGGTTGACCAGCTCGGAGACGCGCAGGCCGGTGGCGTACAGAACTTCGAGCATGGCCCAGTCGCGCATGCCTTCGAGGGTGCCGCGGTCCGGGGCGGCGATGAGTGCTTCAACGTCGTCCAGGCTCAAGACGGCCGGCACGCGGCTGCCAAAGCGCGGCGTGTCGATGTGCACCATCGGGTCGACGGCGATGGTTTCCTGGCGGCGCAAAAATTTGAACAGGCCGCGCAAGCACGAGAGTTTGCGTGAAAGGGAGCGGGAGCTGATGGGCTCTTCGCCCGGGTTGTTCGGGTCGGAGGCGTTGGCGCTGCGCTGGTCGAGCATGTAGGCGCTGATCAGGGCGTCATCAATGGCTGCGACATCGTGATGAGCGTTTTTTTGCGTACAAAAAGCCGCGAACTGGGCAAGGTCGACGCTGTAGGCTTGCAGGGTATTGGAGGCCAGATTGCGCTCGGTTTTGAGATGGAAAATGTAGTCGTCAATTGCAGTATCGAGTGTCACGACCGTCCTTCATGAAGAAAGGCAACAGGTATTACGGTCGAAATTGTATCGGAGATCGGGTGGGGGGCAAATTTTTGGGTTGTGGGGAGGGAAGGCGTCAGGACCAGGGCGTGTCTCGCGCGACGCCGCGAAGACGCGAAGACGCGAAGGGTTTGTAAGGTTGGCAGAGAATAGGAAAGGAGCACCGCGTAGCGAGGCGTCAGCCTCCGCGGAGCGCCGCGGGTTGTTTTAGCCCTCGGCGTCAGCCGACGGGTGGGGCCGATGCGAACCGCGGCCACGTTTGGGGCGGGGTGGGTAGAGATGTTGGGTAGAGATGTTGGGTGGTGTGCGGGTGGGTAGAGATGATGGGTGGTGTGCGGGGTGAGGGTGATCGGAGAATTGGGTGGTGTGCAATGATCCCAGGGGCAGAGCCCCTGGGCTGGCACGACGCCAACGCGCTCCGCGGAGGGCAGAGCCCTCGCTGCGCGGGTGGGCGAGGGGAGTGAATTGGAACAATTTTTCACTGGCGAGTGAGATGAGTCGATGGAGTTGGAACAAATTTTCACTGGCGAGTGAGATGAGTCGATGGGGTTGGAACAATTTTTCACTGGCGAGTGAGATGGGTCGATGGAGTTGGAACAAATTTTCACTGGCGAGTGAGGTAAGTCGATGGGGTTGGAACAATTTTTCACTGGCGAGTGAAATGAGTCGATGGAGTTGGAACAAATTTTCATTGGCGGGTGAAGTGAGCAGTTTCGGGAACTTTTGGGGGCAGGGAGCACTCCAATAGAAGCAGGCTGTCTGGTGGTGTGGGCGGAAATGCTCAAAACATTGCATGGATGAGGGCTACATGTTGGATTTGGTGCGGACAAGGGTTCGGATGTCGTTGTGTGTTGTTGTGCTGGTGATGTGCGGCGTGTCGCTGCCGGCTACGGCGCAGCGGCGCGGGAATATTGTGTGTGAAACGCCGGTGGAAGGGCCGCGTTCGGTGCGGGCTACTTTTGAGGAGTTTTATGAATGCACCGAACCACTTTTTGATGCGTGGTTGAAAAAGTATCCCAGGGAAGTGGCTCAGTTGGAGCAGTTGTACAAAGTCTGGGAGGCCGGGCGCGTGCATGATTTGCGGTCGCATTCGTTGGCGGCGGAGTGGGTGAAAAAGTATCCGGTGACGTTTTCGGAGCGCAGCGTTGAGCTCAGTGCGGCCCAGGTGGAGCGCGGGGTGCCGGGTGGACGTGCGGAGCCAGTGCAGGTGTCCGGGGCTTTTGAGCGGATGTTTGTGGATCGCGACAATCGCCGGCTGTTTTTGACCAGCGCCGAGGAAGGGCTTGTTTCGATCGGTATTGCCGAGCGCTACGCGTTTACGCTGGAGGGTTCGGTGGGGAAGGGCGGCGCGCGGGATTTCTTTGTGTACGACAGTCAAACGGCGTTTGTGGAAGAACCGAATCCGGCCGGTGGCAATCGCGATCTGGTGGTGTTGGATATTTCGAATCGTGCGCGTCCGAAGGAAGTTGCGCGTCTTAAGGGGGCGTTGCCGGCGTTGAGCTGGTTCTCGGTTCTGGGTGACGAGCATCTGAAAGCGCCGCCGACTTTTGATGAGTATATCCAGATTCGGTCAGGAAAAATGCCGACGACGTGTGGTAACAAGCTGCCGCAGGTGTCGATGCATCCCCGGGTGTATTGCCGGCCGGATGGGAGCTGTTATCGCCTGGAAAGTGGCAAGGTCACGGATGACGGCGTGTGCCGGCAGAGCGTGACGCTGGAGCGGAATCGCACAGGAGGAGGGGGAGGAGGATTTGTACGTACCGGGACTGCGGTGGGGAGCGGCACGGGTGGCATGGCGCAGCGCGGGTCTGGTGAGCAAGTTGGCGAGCAGGCGCGGGGCGGAGAGGGATTCGGGCGCGTGGGTGGTCTGCCAGCCGGTATGCAGGTTGTGCCCGGGCCGATGGGTGGTGCGGGTGGTGCGGGTTCGCTGAGCCAGATGATGATCCATGGTTCGATGTTGTACGTGTTGACGGGCCACGAAGCGATGAATCGCGGGTGGCTGACGACGTTTGATGTCTCCAAACCTCGCTCGCCGCGGCTTCGGCATGTGATTGCGCTTGATAACGGGCCGGAAGCGTTGCAGCGGCATGATAATTTATTGCTGATTGCCGGCCGTACGACCGTGGTGACGGCTTCGCTCGGCGTGCCGGCGAGTCCGCGTTTGGTGGGGGAGCTGCGGCAGACTTGCCCGGTGAATCGCGATCCGATTGTGATGCAGGGACATATCGGTTACCGCACCATCATCTCGGAGAACCGCGGACCGCGCTGTCCTTCTCGCCTGGAAGTCCTGGATCTGAGCCAGCCTCACCAGCCGGTGCTGCGGACGACGATTCCGATGGCGAAGCCGCGCGGGCTGGCAGGGCTCAGCCGGTTGCTTTATGTGGCCGACGAGAACAACGGCGTGGTTTTGTTTGATCTGGTCGATCCGGTCAATCCGCGGCGGATCGGGGAGTGGCGTATGTATGGCGTGAAAGATCTGGTGTTGAGTGATTTTGATCTGTACGCGATGAGCGGGGACGAAATCCAGACGTTTTATGTGGGGGGATTGTATCGGCAGCATGTGGATGTGGCGAAGGCGCATGAACAGGTTGTCGGAGTCAAGACGGTCAAGCGTACCTACGAGATGGCGACTGCCGGTGAGGAGTAAATCCGGGTGTGTGGAGTGCGAAGCCAGGCGCCTTGAGTTTCGCTTCTTCGATCTCTCGAGCTCAAATCACGTTATCGAGGGCGACGTGCGCGGCCGTATTTTCTGATTTCTTCCTGCAGAATTACTGCCCGGTTGTAGTTCATCGTAGATTTTGCTTGTTGTAGTAAAGATAGTAGTCAATTACATTGCGAATGGTAATTGATTACTATCTTTTGAATAAGGACGAGCATGCGCACAAATTCCAAATACTTAACTGCCGAGGAACGCCGGGCGGAGACGGTCGAGTCTGTGGTTGAACTGGCGGGGGGGCAGAATCCCAGCGAGATCACGACAGCAGCGATTGCGAAACACATGAACTTAACGCAGGGGGCGCTTTTTCGGCATTTTCCGAACAAGGAAGCGATCTGGAAGTCAGTGATGGAGTGGGTGGCCGAGCGCCTGCTGGATATTGTGGAGCGATCGATGCAGGGCGTTGATTCTCCGCGTGCCGCTCTGGAGGCCATGTTTATGAGCCATATGGAGTTCGTGGCGGCTCATCCCGGTGTTCCCAGAATGATGTTTGGTGAACTTCAGCGGTCGGAATCCACGCCGGCAAGGCGCATGGTCCAGACACTTTTGGGGCGTTATGGAGAACGCCTCCAGGAACTTTTGAAGCAGGGAGTGGAGTGCGGTGAGTTTTCGGACACGTTGGATACGCAAGCGGCCGCGACTCTGTATATCGGCATGATTCAGGGGCTGGTGATGCAGGCAATGCTGAGCGGAGATCAGGAGCATATTCGGAAGGAAGCGCCGGGTGTGTTTGCGGTTTATGTGCGCGGTCTGAGGAATGCAGCATGAGTCGGTCTTCTTTGTCGCTGCGCACGCTGGGGTTGTTGGCCGTTATGATCCCGCTGCTGCTGGTTTTTTTCTATGTGGTTGCCCGCTCCGGTCCGCTGGCGAAAGTGAAAGTGACGGCTGCGCGGGTCGAGTCAGGCGAACTGGGGCTGACAGTTTTTGGGCTGGGGACTGTGGAAGCTCGCTATTTTTATAAGATCGGGCCAACCACCGGCGGTCGTCTGGAGAGTTTGTCGGTAGATGTCGGCGATTTGATTTTGAAAGGGCAGCCGCTGGGCAAAGTCGATCCGGGGGATCTGGACGCGCTTCAGCGTTCTCTGGAAGCGGCGATGCGGCGGGCCCATGCGCTGTTGAAAGAAGCCGAAAGCCGGCGAGATTTCGCGCAAATTCAATTCGATCGTTATGAGAAACTCTATCAGCAGCATTTTACGACTGAAGAAGTCGTAGCGACCCGGCGCATGGAGCTACGCAACGCCGAGTCGATGGTGTTAGCGGGGCGTGCGGAGCTGGAAAGAGTGCGTGCAGAGCGTGATGCTTTGCTGGCGCGGCAGCTGAATCTGGAGCTGATTTCACCGGTCAATGGCATTGTGATCGCGCGCGCGGTGGAGCCGGGCATGGTGGTCGGCAGTGGCCAGACCGTGCTCGAAGCGATCGATCCCGACAGCTTATGGATTCATGCGCGTTTTGATCAGCGCAGTGCCGGCGGCCTAGTCGGGGGGTTGCCGGCTCAAATCTCGTTGCGCTCACGAGCCGGGCAGCCATTGGCCGGCGAAGTGCTGCGGATCGAGCCCAGGGCTGATGCAATTACCGAAGAAATACAGGTCAGAATTATTTTGAAGGACACCCTGGAGCCGCTGCCTCCGCTGGGTGAGCTGGCCGAAGTGACGGTGGAGCTGCCGAGGTTGCCGCCGACACTTTTGATCCCCAATGCCGCTGTACGGCGCGACGGCATCACGGCCGGCGTATGGATTATCGAGCAGGAGAAGCTGCGATTTGCTCCGGTAAAGCTCGGAAAATCCGACGCCAGAGGTACCGTGCAAGTTCTCGAAGGGCTTACCGGTAACGAGCAGATTGTGGTGCATAGCGCGAAGGCGTTGACGAAGAAAAGCCGGATTCAGCTCGTGGAATCCATCCGGGAGGGCTCGTCATGATCAGTCTGGCCGGGCGCGACATGCTGCATGCCTGGGGAAAGTTTGTTTTTACCGGCATGGGGTTGGGGCTTTTGATCGGTGTCACCCTGATCATGGCGGGCGTGTATCGGGGCATGGTGGAGGATGGTAAAGGGCTGCTCGACAACAGCGGCGCCGATCTGTGGGTGGTTCAAAAAGACACGCTGGGGCCGTATGCCGAGGCTTCCAGCATTTATGATGACGTTTATCGTAGTATCCGGGTGATGCCGGGCGTGGCCGATGCGGTCAACGCCACTTATCTGACGATGCAGGTGCAAAAGCTCGACAGCGATGTGCGTGCGATGGTCGTCGGGATTGCTCCAGGAGATCCGGGAGTCACACCGGGCTGGCCACCTTATCTGATCGCCGGTCGTCAGGTTGCGCGCAGTCATTATGAAGTGGTCGCGGATGAGGCCACCGGCTTTCAAATCGGCGATATGATCACGATCCGGCGCAATCAATACACGGTCGTTGGTTTGACGCGGCGCGCGGTGTCCTCCAATGGAGATCCGATGATCTTCATTCCGCTCAAGGACGCCCAACAGGCTCAGTTTCTAAAAGACAACGACGCGATCTGGCAAAATCGCCGACGTACCGAAGCCACTTTCTCCCTGAATCGTCCCGACGCATCCGATCTACTCGTCGCGATCCATGCCTCTCAGACGACCAATCGTTTCGTCAATGCGGTGCTGGTCACCATTCAGCCGGGCTACGAAGCGGCGGAAGTGGCCGAGTCGATTCGCCGCTGGCAGCGCTTCACGGTCTATACGCGCCACCAGATGGAGGAGATTTTGATCGGTAAGTTGATCGCGACTTCTGCCCGGCAGATCGGCATGTTTTTGGTGATTCTGGCCCTCGTCAGTGCCGCGATCGTTGCGTTCATCATCTACACGTTGACCATGGATAAAATTCGCGAGATCGCCGTCCTAAAACTCATCGGCACAAGGAATCGAACGATCGCCAAAATGATCATGCAACAGGCACTTACGCTGGGGGTGATTGGTTTTATGGTCGGAAAAATCACAGCAACCTTTGCCGCACCTTTGTTTCCTAAATACGTGTTGTTGATGCCTTTGGATTCTGTCGTGGCGTTTTTTATCGTGCTGGTGATCTGCGTACTGGCCAGCCTGGTGGCGATTCGGATGGCTCTGAGAGTCGATCCGGCCGAGGCTATTGGAGGTTGAGATGACAGGCAGGGGTATTCGGATCGCCGGGTTAAAAAAACGCTATGGCAAGGGCGATACCGCTGTTGATGCCTTAAAGGGGGTCGATATGGTGGTGGCTCCCGGAGAGGTTGTCGGCCTGGTGGGGCCTTCGGGTTCGGGCAAAAGCACTCTGCTGAAATGCCTTGGGGCGGTGATTGCACCGACGGAAGGGCGGATGATTCTGGGTGACGAGGTCATCTACGACAATGGTTGGAAAGTCGGCGACTTGCGCGCTCTGCGCCGCGATAAAATCGGATTTGTATTCCAGGCGCCGTATTTGATTCCGTTTCTCAATGTGGTGGATAACGTCGCGCTGCTGCCGATGCTTGCCGGCGTTTCTAACAAGCAAGCGCGCTCCAGAGCACTTGAGCTTTTGACCGCCCTGGATGTGCATCATCGCGCAAGTGCGATGCCCTCTCAATTGTCGGGGGGAGAGCAGCAGCGTGTCGCTATCGCCCGGGGGCTGGTGAATCAGCCGCCTGTGATTCTGGCCGATGAGCCCACAGCGCCGCTGGATTCTGAGCGTGCGCTGGCTGTCGTCCGTATTCTCAACGACATGGCTCGAACCTTCGAAACAGCCATCATCGTTGTGACGCATGATGAAAAGATCATCCCGACATTTCAGCGGATTTATCATATCCGTGACGGCGTGACGTATGAGGAAGCCGGCGAAGGGCGCAGCCTGTAGATTGCTTGAGAGCGGAGCGTGGAATTTGAGCGCTGATAGAAAAACGCCGAGCCTGGGGGCCTGTAAAAACAGCATGTACGGCGTCCAGCCTTTGGGGGGCGGGGTAAGTCCTTGGTGGGGAATCGTTTTTTGATGCAGGCCGAGGGTGTGTACGTTTCTCAGGTGCCCGATGTGGAGGTTGCCTGTGGAAACGTCGTTGTTGGCTGAAGACTCGTTGCAGGAGCGCGCGGTTGTGCTCGAGGGGCGGGCGCTGACCAAGGTTTATAAAATGGGGGAGGTGGATGTGCAGGCGCTGCGGGGCGTAGATCTGGCGCTGCACAGTGGTGAGCTGGTGGTGATTGTGGGCGCTTCGGGGAGTGGAAAATCGACCCTGCTGAATATTGTCGGGGGGCTGGATACGCCGACGTCGGGAACGCTTTATTATCGGGATCAGGATTTGTCGCATGCCGATGACCGCACGTTGACGGCGTATCGGCGCGAGCATGTGGGGTTTGTGTTTCAGTTTTTTAATTTGATTCCGAGTTTGACGGCGCTTGAGAACGTGATGCTCGTGACGGAAATCTCGAAGAATCCGTTTCGGCCGCAGGATATTCTGGATCTCGTCGGGTTGGGGGACCGGATGGATCATTTTCCGGCGCAGCTTTCGGGTGGTGAGCAGCAGCGGGTGGCGATTGCGCGGGCGGTGGCCAAGCGGCCCGAGGTGCTTTTGTGCGATGAGCCGACGGGTGCGCTGGATTTCCGCACGGGGCGCGTCGTGATGGAAGTCATCCAGCGGGTGAATCAGGAAGTCGGCGCGACGACGGCGGTCATTACGCATAATGCTCCGATCGCGGAAATCGCCAACCGGGTCATTACCCTGCGGGACGGCGCCATTGAGAGTGAGGCGATCAATGAGACGCCGCGGCCGGCGGGGGAGCTTGTCTGGTGAAGTCGATCGATCGAAAGCTGTTTCGGGATTTGCGCTATCTCAAGGGACAGATCATTACGGTGGCGCTGGTGGTGGCGGCCGGGCTTTCCGGGTTGATCGGGATGTACAGCACGCTGTGGTCGCTTGAGTCGGCGCGGGATCGTTATTACGAGGCGCAGCGTTTTGGCGATGTGTTCGTGCATGCCGTGCGTGCGCCGGCGACGCTCAAGGAGCGTATCGAGGCGTTGCCGGGCGTGCGCGCGAGTTATACTCGGGTCGTGGATGCCGTGATGGTGCCGATGCCCGGGATGCGGGAGGCGGCAACCGGACAAATCGTGTCGGTGCCAGGAGATCGGGCGCCACCGCTGAATGATCTATCCATCCAGGCCGGGCGGTATTTTGATCCGGCGCGAACCGACGAAATTATCGTGCTCGACTCGTTTGCGCGTGCGCACGGGCTTGAGCCGGGTGATTCGCTGAACGTGATCATGCGGGGCGTGATGCGGACGTATCGGATTGTCGGGCTGGCGATGTCTCCGGAGTTTGTTTTTGTCAGTCGGCGGGGGGAGTTTTTCCCGGATGATCGGACGATTACGGTTTTGTGGATGCCCAGGGAGACGGTCGAGGCGGCTTTTGAGATGGAGGGGGGCTTTAATGATGTGGTGGTTTCGCTTCAGCCGGGGGCCAGGCCGGAGGCGGTGATCGATGAACTGGATCGGTTGTTGGAGCCGTTTGGCGGGCTGGGGGCTTATGACCGCTCGGATCATCCGTCGAATGCGTTGGTGGACAATGAGCTTGAGCAGCTTGAGACGCTGGGGCTGACGATTCCGCTGGGGTTTCTGGCGATTGCGGCGTTTTTGCTGAACGTGGTGCTCTCCAGGCTGGTGCAGTTGCAGCGGCCGGAAATCGCGGCGCTCAAGGCGCTGGGGTATCGCAATTATGAGATAGCAGCGCATTTCTTTAAGTTTGTGCTGGTGATCCTGTTGCTGGGGTCGGTGCTGGGGATTTTGCTGGGGGCGTGGATCGGCCAGAACATGGTGGCGCAGTATCAGTCGTTGTTTCGGTTTCCGGATTTTGCGTTTGGGATGGATCTGCGGATCGTGGTGATTGGCATTGCGGTCAGTGTGGTGGCGGGGCTTGGCGGGGCGTTTGTTGCGTTGTACCGCGTGGCCCGGCTCAGTCCGGCGGAGGCGATGTTGCCGGCGGTGCCGATGCGGTATCGGCGCACGGTGTTTGAGCGGCTGGGACTGCATCGCTGGTTATCGGGTTCGGTACGCATGATATTGCGCGAGCTGGAGGGGCGGCCGGTGCGGTTTGCGTTGTCGACGTTCGGGCTGGCGCTGGGCGTGGCGTTGTTGATTCTGGGGCGCTTTGGCTGGGATGCGGTCGATCGGCTTCTGGAGGTGCAATTTGGGAAGGGTGCGAATGAGGATGTTTCGGTGGTGTTTTCGCAGCCGGAGCCGGAGGCGGTTCGGCATACGCTGGGGGCATTGCCGGGCGTAGGGGAGGTGGAAGTTTCGCGGATGGTGCCGGTGCGTTTTGAGTACGAGCATCGTTATCGGGACAGTGCGCTGATCGGGATGGAGGTGGGCGGGCGTTTGCGCAGGCTGGTCGATGCGGATGGCGAGGTTGTGGAGATTCCGCCGGATGGATTTGTGATGAGTGAGGTGCTGGCAAGCGCGCTGGGGTTGGAGGTGGGCGACGAAGTGCGGGTGCGTGTGCGTGAGGGGGATCGGCAGACGTTGACGTTGCGTGTGACGGCGCTGATCGACGACATCGCCGGGTTGCAGGGGTATCTGGCACTGGAAACGCTGCACCGGGTGCTCGGCCAGGCGCCGGCGGTGACGGATGCGTTTTTGACGGTGGAGCGGCAGGCGATGGACCGGGTGTTTGAGCGTCTGGAGGAAATGCCGGCGGTGGAATCCACACAGGAACAGGCCGAGCTTCGGCGCAGTATGGAGGAACGGCTGCAGGAATCGTCGTCGTATATGATCTGGATTATCGTTTTGATCGCATCGGCGATCACGGTGGGCGTGGTTTACAACAATGCGCGGGTGGCGTTGTCGATGCGCGGGCGAGAGCTTGCGAGTTTGCGGGTGCTGGGGTTTTCGAAGCGGGAGGTGGGGTTGATTTTGCTCGGGGAGCAGGCGATTCAGGTGGTGCTGGCGATACCGTTGGGGTGGGTGCTGGGGCGGTGGTTTGCGATGTTGCTGATTGCGCAGGCAGATCCGGAGAAGTTTCGTTTTCCGCTGGTGATTTCGCCGCAGACGTATGCGTTTGCGGGGCTTGTGGTCGTGGCGGCGGCGGTGGTGAGTGGTCTGCTGGTTCAGCGGCAGCTCAATCGGGCGGATCTGACGGAGGTGCTCAAGTCTCGGGAGTAAGAGGAGCGAAGGAGCTGATGCGATGAAGTTACGAGAGAAAACCTGGTGGAAACGCATGGTGTGGGGGCTGGTTGCGCTGCTGGTGGTTCTGGGGCTTGTGTATTTGTGGTGGCCAAGTCCGCAGGCGGTGGACGTGGGGCAGGTCGGGCGTGGGCCGCTGGTGGTGACGGTAGATGAGGACGGGCACACGCGGGTGCGGGAGCGTTATACGGTTTCGGCGACGGTGGCGGGGAATCTTGAGAGGGTGCGGCGCGAGGTCGGCGAGTTTGTGGAGGCGGGCGGGGTGCTGGCGACGATTCACCCGGCGAAGGCGCCGCTTCTGGATCCGCGTAGTCGGGCGCAGGCCGAGGCGATGGTGGAGACGGCACAGGCTTCGGTTTCGCAGGCGCAGGTGGCGGTGGAGCAGGCGGAGCAGGCGGATCAATATGCGCGCCGTGAAGCGGATCGGCTTCGGGGTGTGTATCGGGCGGGAGGGTTGACGCAGCAGCGCGCGGAGCAGGCGGAGTTTGAGGCGGAGCAGGCGCGCACGCGGCTTGAGGCGGCGCGCGCTGCGGTGCGGGTTGCTCGTGAGCAATTGGCGCAGGCGCAGGCGGCGCTGGATGCCGGGCAGGACGGCACGGCTTCGGAGCCGGAGACAATGGAGAATATGCAGGGTCAGGCCGTGGGCGGTGGGCCGGTGGAATCCGCGGCGGCGGTTGAGATTCGGGCGCCTGTTGCGGGCACGGTGCTTCAGCTTTTGCAGGAGAGCGCTGCGCCGGTGCAGATGGGGACGCCGATTCTGGAGCTTGGAGATCCTGAGCAGCTCGAAATCGTGGTGGACGTGCTCACGACGGAGGCAGTCGGGATCAAGTCTGGCGCGCCGGCGCAGATTGAGCAGTGGGGCGGCGGCCAGCATGTGCAGGCGGTTGTGCGTCATATTGAGCCGGCGGCGTTTACCAGGGTTTCGTCGCTCGGTGTGGAAGAGCAGCGGGTCAATGTGATTCTGGATATTGTGGAAGCGCCCGAGGTCTGGCGCACGATCGGCGACGGGTTTCGGGTCGAAGCGCGGATTGTGACCTGGGAGGGAGAAGATGTTTTGAAGGTCGATGCCAGCGCTGTGTTTCGGAGTCCTCAGGGCTGGGCTGCCTACCGCATTGTGGACGGGCGCGCGCGGTTGACGCTTGTGGAGCCGGGCGCGCGTACGGATCGCGAGGTTCAGATTTTGAGCGGACTTGATGCGGGCGATACCGTGATTTTGTATCCCGGCGACACGGTGACAGACGGTGTGCGGGTCGAAGCGCGGGAGTGATTTTATTGTCGCGTGGGATGGATGGCGGTGATTGCCGGGATGCCGTCTTCGCGCAGGATGACTTGCATGGCTACGGCGGCGGGTTCCGGGCGTGCGCACAGGTCGATGTCGCGGGCGTCAAATTCCGGGCGGTTCGGATCTAAGAATTTCCGGGCGGATTCTGCATTGCGGATGCGGGCTATGGTGTGTGTTTCGGAAATGGAATTTTGGCCGGAAAGTTGTGCGGCCATCCATTCGGCGCAGGCAAGGTCTTCGTCGCCGGTGGGGTGGGAGGCGATGAGGTTGATGTGCGTGGCGACCATGGACTGGATGGCGGCCACGGTGGCGGCAGCGTTTGAGAAACCTGCGACCAGCACGTGGCCTTTGTGTTTGAGGGCGTGAAGCGTAGCGCGGACGCCGTTGGAAGTGGTCAGGATCAGGCCGCGGCCGGCGATGTTGGCGTGTGCCATTTCCCAGGGTGAATTGCCCAGATCGAAGCCTTCGATTTTGATGGCGTTTCGTTCGCCGGCCAGCAGGTAGTCGGGAAAACGGCGCTTGAGGGCGTGGGCTTCGGAGATTTCGCCGGCGAGCAGGATGGTTTTGACGCCGCGTGTAAGGGCTACCTGGCAGGTGGTGAAGGCGCGGATGACGTCGATCACGACATGGACATCGGCCGGGGAGATCGGAGGTGTGTGGCCCTGGAAAATTTGTAGGTTCATTGGATGGCGAAAATTTGGGGGGGAACGGAAAAGCAAAGGCAAAAGAGGCACGCGAAGCCGCGAAGTCGCGCATTGCCGCGAAGGAAAAGCTTACGGAAAAGGGTGTCTCGTGTGAAGCCGCGGGTGCGTGAAGGGAAGGGCAAAGGATTGCGAAGGGGTCTGGCCGCAGCCGGAATGCTGCCCGAGCCCTGCGCCTGGCTATTGCACCGCAGCGCGAAAGGTATCCAAGAGGTAAGCGTGGCTATCGATGGCCACCGTTGACGGTATGGAAGAGGTAGCGTTCGCTATTGCACCGCAGCGCGAAAGGTATCCAAGAGGTAAGCGTGGCTATCGATGGCCACCGTCGACGGTATGGAAGAGGGCGGCGTGGCTATCGATGGCGACCGTTGACGGTATGGAAGAGGTAGCGGTCGCTATTGCACCTGTCGGGCGACGGTATGAAAGCCCTAAAAAAGTTGAAGAAGGTCATTTTCTGGCGAGGAACTGAATATCCTTACAGGTTCACACCTGTCTGGCGACGCTTCCATAGCGCCTCGCCGCAGGTGTGATAGTGATTTTTGGGCTCAGATTCAGGAGGAAGTGAAAAGGTGGAAAAGATCAGGCGTTCCAGACGTTGGCCAGAAGTTCAAGCGAGTGCATGCGTTCCTGGTGGCCGTGGGCGAAGGTGGCGATCATGAGTTCGTTGGCCTGAGTTTCCTGGACGAATGCGCTCAGTTTGCGGTGGACCGTTTCGGGGCTGCCGATGAACTGGAGCTGGCGGTGCTGGGCGATGAAGGCGCGATCCATTTCGTTGTAGGGATAGTCTCGGGCTTCTTCGGGCGTGGGGAAGGGGCCGGGCAGGCCTTTGCGAAGCTGGAGCATGGAGAGATCCCAGGAGCCGGCCAGAAAGTCGGCTTCTTCGTCGGTGTCGGCGCAGATGACGGCCACGGCCAGGATGATGTGCGGTTCGGGGAATTGCTCGGAGGGCTGGAAGCTGTCGCGGTAGGCCTGGAATGCGGGCAGCGGTGAGGTCGGGCTGAAGTGGCTGGCAAAACTGTAGCCAAAGCCCATTTCGCCGGCGTACCGGGCGCTGGCGCCGCTGGAGCCAAGAATCCAGATCGGGGGCATGGTTACGTCATCGGGCATGACGCGGATCGAGGAAAACGGGTGGTCGCCCGGGAATTCCTGGTTGGAGAAGGCGAGCATTTCGGCCATCTGCGCGCTGAATTTTGATGCATCGAAGGAGCGCAGGGCCTGCAAGGTGATTTGATTGGTGCCGGGGGCGCGGCCGATTCCAAAGTCGATGCGGCCGGGGTGCAGGGCTTCCAGGGTGTGGAAGGTTTCGGCGATTTTGAGCGGCACGTGGTTGGGCAGCATGATGCCGCCGGAGCCGACGCGGATGCGGCTGGTATGGGCGGCGATGTGGGCCATTAAGATTTCGGGTGCGGAGCTGGCAACGCTTTGCATGCCGTGGTGTTCGGCGAACCAGTGGCGTTTGAAACCGAGTTTTTCGCCGTGTTGTGCGAGTTCGACGCAGTAGGACAGTGCCTGGGATGCGGTGATTCCCTGGCCGACGGTGGCAAGATCGAGAATGGAAAGGGGGATAGCCATGAAGTGACTCCAAAAAGTGCCATCGAGAAAAGATTATAAGGTATCGAGTACCGGTCCGGGGTAAGAACGGGAGCGGAGGGTAAAGAATTTCCCGCAATGTTCTGGCGTGCGTTCGCAGAGGTACGAAAAGGGTGCGGTGTGGGACGGGTTATTCGGGGGTCGGGTGGTGGGTGTAGAAGACCTGGATGGTGTGGCGGCCGGGGGGGACAGCCAGGATGCGTTCGAGGTTGGGGCCGCTGGTGGCGAGTCGGCGCAGGGGGACTTCCTGGCCGTTGTGGAGGACGCGGGCGATGTCTTCACCTTCGAACTGGCGCGGGAAGGCGATGCCGGGTACGGCGCCGGATTGCATGGTGGGGAGGGCTGCGCCCATGACGTTGGCGGTGATGGTGAGGCGTCGCTGGGCGGGGTTCCACTGGCTGGTGAGGACGGACTGGCGGCGTGCGGAGAGGAAGTCGATGA
>JBEBUW010000091.1:0-17674 GCA_040393065.1 Lujinxingia vulgaris
GAAAATTATAGAAAATTCTGAAAATGTAGAAATTTCTATAAATTTCATGTCTTTTTCAAGAACTGTTCTGTCCTGGCCGGCCGGTCCTGGAATTTTCTATATTTTCACGAAATTTAGCCGGGCCAGAATTGTATGTAAGGATATTTTGAGAAAAGCATGGAAATTGCGCCTGGCCTAGATTCGCGAGCGAATCAAGGCCGTTGTTTGCGAGGTAGAATTGGAGGGCGAGTGAAGTTGGCTGTAATTTTATTCATTCAAAAGCTGTTGAAGAATGAGGAAATTGTCCGGGATGGTTGGTGTGGAAGACGTTTGCAGGCGGAATTTCTTTATTGGGAAGGCTTGACGAAGGGTTGATTGATACGCACTTTGTGGGGAAGTGTTCTGGAAGGATATGAACCGGTGGATTGCGGCCGGCTTGATGCATCCATGGAGCCATGGATCGACGCAGGAGCATATGAATGCGGAGTCAACCCGAGTTTCGAGAGCGACAGCAGGGGAAAAGTTTTGCGGCACCACTGATTTGTGAAATTCACACGCATTCGACGGTGAGCGATGGTGTGTTTTCTCCGGCGGCGTTGGCGGCGTTTTTGAAGCGCTGTGGTGTTCAGCTCTGGGCGTTAACGGATCATGATACAAGCGAGGGGTGTGCAGAGGCTGCGGAGGCCGCGGCGGAGCATGGCATTCGGTTTATCCCGGGGATGGAGATCAGTGCGCAGCAGGACGGGCAATCGATCCACGTTCTGGGCTACGGTTTTGATCCGCAGCATCCTGAAATACTCGCCTATGGCGAGCGGATGGGGCGTGCACGTGCGCAGCGGATGGAGGCGATGCGTGAGCGGATTTGCGAACTCGGGTTTGAGATTACTGCGGAGGAGGTCGCATCGTTCTCGGAGCGTGGCGTGCTGGGGCGGCCGCATATTGCGCGTGCGATGTTGAAGCGCGGCTATGTGGAGACGGTGCAGGAGGCTTTTGATCTGTATCTGGCGGACGGGCAGCCGGCGTATGTGGGGATGGATTGGATCGGTGTCGATCAGGCGATCGGGTTATTGCGTAGCGCCGGCGGGTTGGTCGTACTGGCGCATCCGGCCCGGTATGAGCTTGGGAAACATCTGGAGCGCTGGGTTTCGCTGGGGCTGGCGGGATTGGAAGTGCGCCATCCCTCGCATCAGCTTGTGGATGAAGGGCGGCTCGGGGCGCTGTGCGACCGATTTGGTTTGCTCAAAACGGCGAGCAGTGACTTTCATGGGAGTGAAGCGCCGCGGGAGGAGTTGGATGAATATTGCGGGCGCGTGAATTTTCCGCCGGTCTGGCAGGACGCGTTTCTGGAGGCGCTTGCTACTCTTTAGTCAACGCAGCCGTATCGTTTGGGGTAGGGGTAGCGGATTCGTCGTCGGGAGCAATGACGAAAACAGCGGTCCATTGCTGGCCGGCGGTGAGGAGTGAGGCGCCGTCTTGGGTGATGGTGCCGGGTGGCTGAAAGATTTTTTGGATCTGCAGTCCGGGCCGAGCGATGGCGGCGACTTCTGTGGGGATATTGTCTGTGCTGGGATGCAGCCGGATGTGGAGTTTGCGGCTGGCAGGAAGCGGGATTTCGGACAGGGTGGAGAGATTGTAGCGGATAAAGGCGGCGGCAGAGACTTCGCCTTTGGGGCCGATCTGGAAGCGAATTTCGGGGGAGTGGCCGCCGGGGCGGTCATGCTCGACTTCGAATTGTAGACCGGCCAGCATGCGGGCGATCATTTCGCGGCTGGCGAGCATGGCTTCCTGGCCTTCGATTTTACCGTCGCCGTTGAGATCGTAGCGTGCGCGCAGGAGATCGGAACGTGGGCCGGGGACTTCTTCGTAAACGACCATGAGGGAAAGCGAAGTGTCATCGACTTCGGCGACGATGCTTCGCTGGGGTTCGAGTTCATGCGCGCTGCCGGCCGTTGCCAGGAGTGTGAGCAGCGCTGTGGAGATCAGCGCTGCGGTGAGGCGCGGCAGCTTGCGCGACATCCGGGAGGATGTATGTGGATGGGTGTAACTCAATGGCCGTGTCCTCCCCAGAGTTCAAAGAGCATGCGTAGATCGCGGGGATCGCCTTTGGTGCGCGCGTTGAAGCCTTCTTGCGGAAGAAGGTTCGGGATGTTGATGGCGTCGAGCCGTTTGCCGACGTGTTGGAAATGCTCGGGGGAGAGCAGGGCGGCAGGCTCGTAGACGCCGGCGCGGCAGGTTGCAGGCGGCGGAGCTGGCGGGATGAACTCGGTGCGCTGGCCGTCGGGATCCTGGACAACCCAGATCGGGTTGGTGAAGGCCATGGGCGTGATGATGAATTTGTCGTGAGGCTTGAGGCCGGGGATCCCGCCGCCAAAACCGAAGGTTTCGGTCAGAGAACCGAGGGCTGCGTCGATATTCATGCGGCCCTGATCTTCGGGGGTAATGACGGGGAACAGGTTTTGATCGCCGGTGACTTCGACAACAAACCAGGTGTCGCCGGTGATGTCTACGGCCAGGGTGTCTTCCCATTCGTGGTTTTGGAGTTGGATTGTGCCTTCGCGTACGACTTCGCCGTTGGCGATCAGGCGATACTTGAAGTTATCTCCGATCCAGCTTGCGGCCTTTGCGCTGAGGGTGACTGCGACCGTTGAATCGCGTGTAGTGACGGTGCTTCCCAACGGCTGGCTGTTGATCGACATGTTGATGAACGGGCCGTTGGTTACGATCATGTGGTGATTCTGAATCGCGTCGACCAGTTGGAGATCGGTGAGTTTTTCGACGTCGTTGTGGCCGACGTAGAAGTAGTTTCTGGGATAGCCGGGTTCGGAATCGCCGGGCGATCCTGCGTGGTGGCTATCGGAGTTTCCGGTTACAGCGTAGCGGCGATAGGTTCCGTCGGGGCGTGGATAGTTGAGGGTGTTGTACCAGTCATCGAGTCCGCCGGGGTAGGCCACCTGGTTTTTGTCGCAGAGAATCGTGCCCTGGGGCGGCAGCGCTGCGCGTTGCGCGTCGAGCTTTTCCTGTTCTGCGGGATCGTCGCTGGTAAAGTAGTCGAGGAGCTCCTGGGGAAGATTGTCGGGATCGTAGGGCATGCGGAAGTGATGCAACAATTCCAGACGCTTGCCGTTGAACACTTCTATGACGTCGAAATCCCAGCTAAAGGTCGAGCAGGGTTTTTTGGGATCATCTTCGCAGGGCTTGATGAAAGCGGGGCCGGAAGGCGTGGTGACGGTAGCGATGAGCTTGTCGGTGCCTTCAGCCAGTTTGAATTTCAGGTCAACGTTGGAGGTCAGTCCGTCGACATTGTGCTGGGAGAAGTAGCCCATGAAGGAGTCGCGCGGGTGGTTGATCTGAATGATGGTTTTTTCGGGACTGATGCTTCCGGATTCACGCAGCAGATCGAAGAGTTCCTGCGGGGCTTTGTCTTGCCATTGCATGGAGCCGCGGCTCATAGAGGAGATATCGCGTTGGATGGGGAATCCGTTGAAGTGTCCGGCTTCGAATGTCGTGAGTTCGAGTCCGATGACGGATTTTAGCCAGGGTTTAAGTCCGTTGCTGATGATGTAGGGCTCGTAATCGGAAATGTAGTTGTGGTCGGAAGCGACGACGAGATCGACGCCTTCTGCGGCGATGCTGATGACGCGGGTGTTGTAGTCGAGGCCGGAGTCGATGGAGCCCATGGCGTGCATGTGGAAATCGCCGTTCATATAACCGGTGGGAATGACGGATCGGCGCAGGGTTGCGGAGATCGTTGCGACATTGCCCGGTTTGATTTCGATTTCGTGGCTGTCGAGTTCGTACTCGGTGCCGCGGCTGAAGTAGACCGTGTATTTTCCGGGAGGAACGCGTGTTTGGACGCTACCGGAGGCGTCGGCAAAGTCGATCGCTTCGATGAATCGACGTGGCGAGAGATCGTTGTCGTCGTAGTCCACGAATTCGCTGGTTCTCCATTCTTCGCCTGCAGCCAGATCAAAGAGGTATTCGTGGGTACTTTTGCCGGGTTGGGGAATGTAGGAGCCTACGACGGTCATTTTTGCCGGGATGGGCTGGCCGGTGGTGTCGAATACGGTGGCGCTGATCAGTCCGGCGCTCTGTGCGATCGGTCGGAGCTGTGTGTCGCCCTGGACGCTGAAGGGGATGGCATCGCTTGTGGGGCGGCCGCTGGCAGCTACGCGATAGCAATAGTCTCCGGCTTCAAGACGGAACTGGAAGTTTCCTCTGGCATCGGTTTTCGCCTGGCTGAAGGGGCGTGCTGCGGGCGCAGAGCTACCCAGGGTGGTGCAGCTTTTGTCGTCATCAGCGGTGTAGATCAGGACGTTGAGTTCTTCGTTGGCGAAGGTGCCGCTGCCCTGATCGACGACGCGTCCCTGGACGAGATGCGTGTCTTTGTTTTGCAGGCGGAAGTGCTCGTCGCGAATGCTTGCGACATCGCCATCGCCGATGATGAAGTAGTTGGTAAACGTGTAGCTGGAAGGCGCGGTCTGGCGAAGCTCGAGGCATCGGTCGTAGTGCTTCAGGCAGTTTGTATTTCTGGTTTCGCAGAAGTTGGGAACATCTTCCGGGTTTTCGCATTGTGCGGCGAGTTGCTCGCAGCGATCTTCGGCGGACATGCCTTCCACACAAAAGTCGGGCGCGAGTTGTTTGGGGATTTCGGACGTGAAGGCGGCAGCAAATCCGCTGGCGTAAAAGAGCAGCAGCATGTCGTCGGGCTGCACGTGATCGCCGTAATAGTCTTTCTTCTGGTAGATGAAGTTGGATTGCGGATCGGCAGCGCTGGCGAAGCCGTAACTTAAGCCGTCATCGCTGGTGGTTGCCAGCAGATTGGTAATGTGTCCGGGCAGTGCCGGGAGTTCGATGGGTTTTTGATAAACGGCTTCCAGACCAAAGCGCAGGTCAAAGCCGATATCAGGTGCAAAGAGTTTGTTGCGCGCACCAAATCCGATGACGTGTCCGGCGGGAATCGTGAAGCTGGAAAAGTCGATTCCGGTGAAGCCTTGCAGTGCGCCGGCGAGTTCCGCGTTCGGGAAGGTTAAGTTTTTGTTGGTGATGGTGTTGTTGGTGATGGTGCTTTCGATGCGAACGTGTCGTGCGCCGGGCTCCAGGATGTAGCGCGTGGCGAAGGTGACGAGCGGTGTGCCTTCGCTGCTGGCCGGAACGCCTTGCAGGGCGTTGATCAGGTTTGCTTCGTAGCTGTTGACCATGGCCTGGTTGAAGAAACGCAGCATGGTGATGAATTCGCCGCCGCGTCCCTGGACTTCGATGATGGCAGCGTTGCCATCAGAACCATCGTTGATGACCTCGATGTTTTCGGGATCGATCATTTCGAGGAAGAAGGCCGGGAAAAGTTCACCGAAAGAGTCGCGGCCGGTTCCGCCAAGCGGTGTGCCGCGGGAGTCGGTGCGCACGAGATCGGCATCGATCAGCGAGCCGCCGAAGATGCCGGATCCGCGGTTGTAGCTAAGATCCTGGATGATCAGACGTACCTGATCATTTTCCAGGAGGTAGTCGCCCACTTCGCCAAGTCCGGTGGGGCCGCCGATAAGCTGGTGGCGGCTGGTAACCCGCTGGGCAGATGCGGTGGGTGCAGGCGGATCGGAATCGCATGCGGAAAAAATAAGTAGACTTAAGAATATCGCGAGCGCTTTGACTGCGGTGACTGACCGATTGCGGCGCTCATGAGTGAGCGACGGGGACGTCATCGGATTGGCGAGATTGAGCACAGCTACCTCAAATGTTTTCGGAAACCGATTTACCAGGAGAGTTGAAAAAGAATATCGAAGCGATCGTTCTTAAGCTCGCGCTGATCCTGCTCTCCAGTAAACGTATAGTTTGCCATCACGCGGACGGGATAACCGGGAGCATTATAGTTGAGTCCGATGGTGTGATAGGTCAGAGCGTCTTGCTCGAAGATATCGAAGGTGTCGCCGTCACCGTAGTCCGAAGTCGGATCGAGATAGGCGAGGCGGTAGGCGGGCTGGAATCCGAAGAAGGGTTCTTCGTAGGCGATCTGTACTTGGTAGGCCAGTGATTTGATTTCGGGGCTGTTGGGGATGTCCGGCGAGGATGAATCGCGTTGCATGACGTTTGCGAAGAGCGAAGCGCCGTACATGTTGATGAGGAGATCGGCGGTCCAGCCGCTGGTTTCCTGTTTGATGCGGTTGGGTTCTTCGCCAAAGGTATTGTCATTGAGGAAATAGGCCGCGCCCAGATGAATGCTCTGGCCCCAGTGCAGTCCGAGGCGGCCGTAATAGGCCATTTTCCCATTACTGTTGATGGAGATGTTTTCCGGTTCGCCGTTGGTGATGGCAGCGGCGTAGCTAACGCCTGGGCCATTGGGTTCGTTGTTATCGGCGAGGAAGTTATAGCGGCCGCGGAGCTGCAGGCCGAGTTCGCGCGAGATGCCGAGTCCTTCAGCGCGGCGGCCTTCGATGCTGGAAACGCCTTTGTTTCCGACACTGCGGTGAACAAAGAGCAGGCTCGCGTTGGAGATCAGTTCTTCGCGGTCAAAGGGAGCTTTGAACTGGCCGATATTGAATTCAAGGAAGCTGAAGGGACGATAATAGGCGTAGGCGTCGGCCAGGCGCGCACCGAGTTTGTCGGCCGGTGCGTATTCTTCGTCGACGCTCAGTTCTGCATCGGCGTTGAGTTCGAAGAAGAAGCCAAGGCCGTTGTCCATCTGGCCGGCAAGGGAGAGGCGTGCGTCGACGAAGTGAAATCCGTCATTGCGGCCGACGAGCTGAAGGTTCGGATCGTCTTCGATCATGCTGTAGGCAGTGCGCAGGTAGCCACCGAGGGTGACATTCCAGCGATCGAGCAGTGTGCCGCTGTTGCCGCGCATGGTCAGGTCAGGTGTCTGGACCGGAGCGCTGTGCGCGGGCGCGAAGACAGCGATCGGAGCAGCTTCGATATCCTGTACTTCTTGTCCGAAGTCATTGGATGCCGAGACGGCGGGGGCAGGAGCGGCCACGGGATCGGGTGTGATCTCGGGCTGCGGATCTTGTTGGATCGTGGGTGCGGTGTCGTTTTGTTCCGGATCACCTTCTTGCATAGAGGGAGCTTCCGGTTGCAAGCCAGGCTGCTCTTGAATCACGGGAGCATCTTCACCGGTTGTGTTGGCGTCGGACTCTTGGGCGAAAGCCGGTGACGTAAGGAGCAGGGAGAAGGGGAGGATCAGCTGCCAGGGGCGACGGCAAAAAAACATAATTCCCTCAGCGGTCGGTATTCATCAGAATAATTTGAAATGAACTTACAAGCGTATTGTTCGGGCAAGTAACAAAGAAGCGATTCAATCCCGGAACCGCGCTCCGTGTCGCAGAATGCGCCGTTCATCAAGGCCTTTGTGTCTATACATCATGAAAAAGGGAAGCGTCCAGATAGGTGGATGAATAAAAAGGGGAATCAATACAGGGTTTAGGGCCGGCTTGTGGCTGTAGCGGAGGGGAAAAGAGAGGGCGCAATAAAATATTTTGCAAAATAGCAAAAAAAACTCTTGACGACCTATCGTAAATGAGTAATCTCCACCTCCCCAGCACGGGACTTTCCCAAAACGGAAAGCGAAGTGTTGGAGGAGTGGCCGAGTGGTTGAAGGCACCGGTCTTGAAAACCGGCAAGCGAAAGCTTCGTGGGTTCGAATCCCACCTCCTCCGCTCCGCAAGCAGCGGTGGATTGTTAGACGGCGTAGCAAGCCGGTGTTTGTAGTGACGCGAAAGCGTGTTGGAGAGATGGCCGAGTGGCTGAAGGCGCTCCCCTGCTAAGGGAGTATACGTCAAAAGCGTATCGAGGGTTCGAATCCCTCTCTCTCCGCTGAAAATAGTGCTTGACAAGCTCGAAAGAGTGTCCTACAAGCTGCCTCATCGTTGGGCGGCTCAGAAAGAGCAAGCACAGCAACTGCACCCGTAGCTCAATTGGATAGAGCAATGGTCTACGGAACCATAGGTTGGAGGTTCGAACCCTTCCGGGTGCGCTTGGAACGCCCTTTATTGTTAAGGGCGTTTCTTTTTTTGAAGTACGCAGCAACAGCAAAGGCAGTACAGCCATGAAAGGTGATAAGGCTTTCATGGAGCTTGCCCTGCAAGAAGCACGCGAAGCTCAGGCTTGCGGCGAGGTTCCTGTAGGTGCGGTGGTCGTCCACAAAGGCGTGGTCATTGCGACCGGCTCCAATCGCCGAGAAAGTTGGAATGATCCGACAGCCCACGCAGAATTGATCGCTGTGCGACGCGCAGCCGAACATCTGGGAAGTTGGCGACTTGATGACTGTACAGTTTTTGTGACGCTCGAGCCCTGTCCAATGTGCGCAGGGATGCTGGTCAATGCACGGGTTCCCAGGGTTGTTTTCGGGGCTCGCGATTCAAAGGCCGGTGCTTTTCGTTCGCTGTATGCGATTGGAGAAGATCCCAGGCTGAATCATCGCATCGACGTGGTGGAAGGGTGTCTTGGTGAAGCGTGCGGAGAAATTTTGACCGAATTTTTTCGCTCGATTCGTGAAGCTCAAAAGGCAAAGCGGGCGAGTGAGAAAAAGCTCTCGGATGTTTCGAGAGATGACGTTCTTTGACATAGATGCTTCCGTGGGTGGTATTTTAGGGAGGGGTGGCCGAGTGGTTGAAGGCGCTTGATTCGAAATCAAGTGTGCCTGAAAGGGTACCGTGGGTTCGAATCCCACCCCCTCCGTTGTTTGAAAAAGGGAGCAGATCACCAGAAGAACGTTTCTGGGGAGGTGGCCGAGTGGTTGAAGGCGCACGCTTGGAAAGCGTGTATACGTTAATAGCGTATCGAGGGTTCGAATCCCTCCCTCTCCGCTTTGAAAATACACCGGAAGGTGTTATAGAGGACTCGAAATCCGGCTCAACCCTTGAGCGGTCGGCGCGACTACCAGTCTGGCACCTCGTCAGACCCGGGAGGGAGCAGCGAACCAGGCATGGGGTGTGCGTCGACCGCTGAGGGGTTGAGCGAATTTCGAGTTCATTCAAAAGCAAAAGCCCGCAATGTGAAAGCATTGCGGGCTTTTTGTTTTTCGCAGAGCAATCCGGGTCGAGGCTGGTAGGCTAAAACGGCTTGTTGAGAAGTTGCGCGTTGAAGATGTTTTGAATTGAGCGCAGATGTTATAAGTAGAAAAGACGGTCAGGGCGCGAAGCCCGGAAAAATATAGGAGAATGAAATGATGAAAGTATGGAAGTTATTGGCGACGCTCCGCTCGCTGTTGTTGGTTTTGTTGGCGGTCGCTCTGGTAGGTGGCACGGCCTGCGGCGATGAAGAAACAAATGATGATCCTGTAGAGAATAATCAGCAGACGGATACCGGTCAGAACGAGGAGGAAGAAGAGACGAAAGACGAATTTGCGCTGGTTGGTATCTGGGGCACGACCTATTCTCTCACGGAGACGATTACGGAGACGCACTGGGATAAGGCGAAGATCGTAGAGTTTGATAATGCGGAGCGCTGGGTTATCACGCAGAATGCAGCGGATGAGGATCTGATTGCAAATAAGTTCAATAAAATCGTCTGGACACCGCTCAATCGTGGGGTGACGTATTATTGCATGGTTGAGATCGGGCGGAATCTGTTGGAGCAGGTAAAAGATAGCAAGGTCAAAGCGGATTCTTCGGAGCCGGAGAAAGGTGGTTGTCCGGAAGGGACGAGCCAGACCTGGACGAAGCTCACGAAGCTGTAAGAGCAAGTAGACCGCGCTTGAGCGTGCGGGTCATGAGATGAGAACGGCGCCTGCCCCGTGAATCGGAGCAGGCGCCGTTTTTGTTGGTCCGCTGGTTGTTAGAGCTTCGTAGAGATCAGTGATGTTCTTGTCGGAAGGCGGTCACGGCCAGGAGTGTGACGAGTGCCAGACCGATAACTACGGCGGTCAGCACCAGGGACTGGGGAATTGGCGACGCCATGGTCGTTATATCGGTGCCGTCAATAAAGGCGGGATTGCCCTGGACACCGCCCGCTTCAAAAAGGGTGACGTTGACGGCGTGTCCCATACAGGAAAAACCCAGGATACGACGAAAGGGGTGGCGTTCGGTAAGCAGATACACGCCGCCGGCCATGAGCAGGCCGGCAGCAACGGCAACAATGAGAGCGTTCATGAGCCACCTTCTGAGGATTGTGTTGCAGTGGGTTCGGAAGTGTTTTGGAGAAATCGTGTAGCGGCAGGTAGGCCGGTTTTCTTCATACGGAAATCAAAGGTTCCATCGGACTCCGCGCGGCGTAGTGCTGCATAGGTTGCGGCGCCAAAGCCCATGACTGCCAGGTACACACCGAGATCGAAGAGCACTGGCGTTCCCAGTGGGATATCGCCGAGCAGGGGAACCGGCACAGTGAACCAGATCGCGGTCCAGAGCGGTTTGTCGGCAAGGAGTGAGGGGATGACGGAGAGCGACGTACAGAGCACGCCGATAACAATGAGTTTACGGGCCAGGGAGGAAAGCCGGACGCTGTTGTCCTGAATCGAAATGATTCCGATCATGATCAGTCCCAGGCTTGCCACAAGTCCACCGAGGAAGCCGCCGCCGGGTTCGTTGTGACCCCGGTAAAATACAGGTAGTGAAAGTACCAGCAGCATGTAGCCAATGACGATGGCGGTCTGTGCAACGGGCGTTGCGGGCAGAGCCGGTTTTTTGTTTTTCACAACGCCAGGCGACAGCAACATCAGTGCGGCGAGTCCGGCCAGGGCAATTGCGGCCGATTCACCGAGGGTATCGAACAGGCGGAAGTCTACGAGAATTACGTTGACGACGTTGAGTCCGAAGGCTTCCGGTTGGGTGCGCTGGATCATGTCCAGGCCCAGTTCGGTGGGAGGTGTCCAGGGGCCTCCGAGCAGCAAGATGGCTGTGAGTCCACCGCCCATCGCGAGGCTGATGAAAATGCGGGATGTGTAATGTTGCCTGCGCAGCGAGGGCGGAAGCACATTGGGTTTGTAGGTATTGGTGACACGCAACCAGGCCCAGGCCAGGACGAGCAAGGAGAGGGCTTCTACCAGAAGCTGCGTTGCGCCAACGTCCGGGGCGCCGCGATGCAAAAACCAGACTGCCAGCGCACTGCCGATAAAGCCCATGCCGCCGATGGCCGTCAGTGGATGTCGGGCGGCAATGGTGATGGCCATGCCAATCAGGACCAGGAACAAAACAAGCGTCTGGAAAGAATCGAAGTCTTGCAGACTGAGTGCAGGCATTTGCAGGCCGGCGTGAATATTGGTACCCACCAGAATCACGTACACCATGATCACTGTTGAGCCGATCCAGCCTACGATGCTTGCCCGTTTAAACGGCCGGATGACAAAGGTTGCAAAGGTGGGAAGCGTCTCAAAGAGCCAGGCTGCGCCGTCTTTCGGCGTCCAGGAAGGAGAGAGCCAGCTGTCGGCTTTTCTGATGCGCCAGGCGGCCAGCGCTGCGCCGCCTGCAACGGTGATGATGCTGAGGATCAGCGCTGTATTGAAGCCGTGCCACAGGCCGAGTTGTACGTCTTCGCTCAGCGCAAAGCTGTGGCGCATGGTGTCGGAGAGAATGGGGGCAATCAGAATGTTGGAAAGCAGTCCGAAGAGCAGGGAAAACAGCGCTGGAATGAGTGCAAAGATGCTGAGCAGAGCGACTTTGGTGCTGGTGGTATGGCGCCGTTCTTTTTCGATTTTTCTGTTGCGGAAAGGCTCGATTCCGACGAGGACGGCGGCGACCAGCGCAAGGGCGTTTCCGAGGATGGCCAGAACTGGAATGAGAATTGAAACGCCCGGGGCTTCAAGCTGGGCCTGGTAAATGAGTTCTTTGCCGACAAAGCCCACGAAGGGTGGAATGCCGGCCATGGACAATCCGGCCAGGAGCCCGGCCAGAGCACCGAATGGCATATAGCGTCGTAGTCCGGCCAGGCTGTCGAGTTCGCGTGTGCCGGTGAGTTTGTCGATGGCGCCGGCCAGCATGAAGAGCGAGCTTTTGTAGAGTGCGTGCACGATGATGAACACAAGCGCGGCGATGACGCCGGCGGTGGTGCCGGTGCCGAGTGCGACGACGATCGTGCCCAGCGCCGCGATGGTCGTCCAGGCGAGGACTTGTTTCAGGTCCGAGACGCGCAGTGCGCGGTATCCGGCGTAGAGCAGAGTGATGGTGCCGAGCGTAAGAAGCGTCGGTGCCCACCAGGCGTGTAAAACCAGGACGGGGAACAGGCGCAGCAAAAGGAACACGCCGGCTTTGACCATCGTGGCGGAGTGCAGGTAGGCGCTGACCGGCGTGGGGGCGGCCATGGCCAGCGGGAGCCAGGAGTGGAACGGGAAGATCGCGCTTTTGGTCAGGGCTCCAAGCAGAATGAGCACCCAGGCTTTGGTCGGCAGACCGCCTGCCAGGGCTGCGGCCTGCTGCATTTCGCTGATTTTCCAGGTGTCGAAGGTTGCGGCGGCGATAAGCAGACCGCCCATCAGGCACAGTCCGCCGATGCCGGTGATCAAAAGGGCGTGGCGACCGGCAAAGCGGGCCGAGGGTTTTTCGTAATCGGCGCTGATCAGTAAAAAGGAAATGACGCTGGTGAGCTCCCAGCAAATGAACAGTGTGATGACGTCGTCGCTGAGCACGACGCCGAGCATGGCGAGTTCAAAGAGGAGCAAGAGCGAGAGCATGTGTCCGCTTCGCCGGGCGCCTTTTAGGTATACGCCGGTGTAGGCAAAGATCACGGTACCGATGCCCAGGACAATCAATGCAAAAAGGGCGCTCAGGCCATCGGCGCGCAGGGCGAGCTGGATGCCGACCTGGGGGAGCCAGTCCATTTGCCAGGTCCAGATGTGGTTTTCGCTGCCCATCCATGTATAGGAAAAGTACAAAAGCAGGGCGAGTGAGCCAGCAGAAGCGATGCCGCCCCGGAGGCGCAGATCGAGCGCTCGGGTACGGGTAATCGTGAAGAGAAGGCCTGCGCACAGGAAAAGAATGAGTGCGATCATATTTAAAAATCAGTGTAAAGTGGTCGAAAGTAAAGCAGCCGGTGGGCGAGAAAATGCTTCTTACTCGGATGTCGTGGTTTCTGATTCGGGTAAGGGTTGTGTGGGCGGCATTTCGAGTTGGCCATCGGTGACAGCGCGCAACAACAACGCCTGGCTGAGGTATGGAGCACCGACGAAGAGAAATACCGAGGCCACGGCCACACGGATCAATGCACCTGTACTGCCGATATAAAGTGCGGCGCCTAACATGGAAGGCGCCAGTGCCGCGATGGCAATCATGGAGGTGACATGAATGCGCTGCGGTGCTTTCTGGGTGCGGCAAAGACCAATGGCGGTGATCAGTGCGTTAACGATTCCAAAACTTAATAAAATAAGGCCGATGATTTTCATTCGGTTTCTCGCTCATCTAGCGGCATAAAGTGAAGGACTGCGGTCGTGCCCACGAAGGCGATCATGGCAACCAGCAAGGCGGCATCCAAGAGATGTTCGTTTCCGTGGAGCGCAGCCAGAAGGCAGATGGCGCATGCCGTCATGACGCTGGTTGTGTCGATCACTGTGATTCTGGAAAGCCAGTTCGGGGACTGGAAAAACGCAGTGAGAAAGAAGACCGTGCTGATAGCCAGGATAATCAGTAAAACCAGAAATATAGTTGTCATGGGGTTGCAACCTCCTGCGAAGACGGGGCGTCCGTGCGTGATTCGTCTGAACCTTTGACGCGTGGCGAATCGTTTTTGATAGTCGCGGGAGGCGTGGGCTGTACGCCTGTAGGAGCTTTGGGCAAATTCAGCACGTAGCTCATGGTTTTTTCGTACGACTTGAGCCCCTCTTCGTCGCCAAAGAGCGTGTGCACGTAGACCCAGTTGTCGTCGTAGGAGCGAACAATGACGATGGTTGCCGGGCTCACAGTGGCGACGTGTGAGGCCCACCACTTCTGGAGTGGGCTCAGGCCGCCTACGTAAAGGCTGGCCCAGCCCATGGTGTACTGTTCCGGTCCACGGAGTGATGCGTACAGCGTTCGGAACATGCTGCGCATCATATCAATATAAAAGTAAATAATACGGATAAGGATCATAGTCGTTGTCTTAAGGAAAAGACTCAATGATTGAGCACGTGAGACAATGTCTTACTGTCGGGCTGATTCGGTCGCGGCTGCGGCAATTTGTACGGTATCCCCTGCTGCGGTGGTGCTGGCAGTCGTCGGTAGCGAGGAGGTAACGATTTGCTCGGTGGCAATTTCTGCCAGCGACCACAGTGGTCTGGGCTGCAATCCAACCCAGGTGCTGAAGACCACCAGGATGATGCAGGGAACGAGCAGGCCGCGGCGGCGCCAGGGTTGCAGGCGTGCGGTTCGGCAAGGAGGCACGCTCTGGATGTCTTCGGTGCCTGTTGCAAACATGCCCTGCCAGAGTCTGGCGAGCAGATAGAGCGTTAGCGCGGCCACAAAGATGGCGACGGCCACAGCGAGCCAGGCTTCGAGCAACACGGCGCTGCGGATCAGCAGGAGTTTGGCCCAGAAGCCGGAGGAGAAGGGCAGTCCCGCCAGTGATAAGATCGCCAGCGCGAGCAGGATGGCGGCGAATTTGTTTTTCTGGAGCACGCCGTGATACGCATCGAGCGAGCGGTTACCAATGGCCAGCTCGCCGAGTCCGACGCCAAAGTACAGTGCGGCGTTGATGAGCATGTGGTGCAGCATGTTGAAGATCACGGCCACCATCGCTTCGTTGCTGCCGAGTGTGACGCCCATGAGCAGGTAGCCGACCTGACTGACGACCATGTAACCGAGCAGAACGCCAACGTCGCGAGTCGTCATGGCGCCGAGCGCACCAAAAATCATCGAGATACAGGCAATCGCGAGCAAAATCGGGGCGGCCACGGCGAGTTGTTCGGGAAGGATTTC
Organism: Lujinxingia vulgaris; assembly: GCA_040393065.1. GTDB lineage: Bacteria > Myxococcota_A > Bradymonadia > Bradymonadales > Bradymonadaceae > JACCWM01. The sequence goes on from JBEBUW010000091.1 coordinate 14,784, forward strand.
TACCTGGAGACGCAGGAAGCTGTAGACGCCGACTTTGGTGAGCAGGCCGGCAAACAGGGCTGCGGTAGGCCAGCGAAGTTCCGGGTAGGTTTGTCCCAGCACGATGCCGGCCGGAAAGGAAGCGGCTTTGACAAAGAATGCCGACGCAAGCAATCCGGCGCCGATGGCCCAGGTGCCGCCGGTTTGTCCCTGCGCGGCTTGTTGAATGGCCGAAAAGTCCAGGACGCCGGTTTTGGCGAAGACAAAGGCAATTCCCAGGATGAATAGAATCGAGCTGAGCAGGTTGATGGTCAGGTATCCGCGCCAGGCCGGGCGGCCTTTGTCGCCGGTTTCTACGGCGATGATCAGCAGCGTGGAAACCAGCAGAACTTCGAACCACACATACAGGTTGAACAGGTCGCGCGTCAGGTAGGCGCCGCTGCAGGCAGCGAGTAGGGCAAGCAATCCAGCTTCGGGAGCACGAGGTCGCAACAGTTCGTGAGGGATTTTTGGGACTTTGGTCGGCGTGGGCCGGGCTGAGCGGGAAGCGTTTCTGGCCGGAGCATTCACAGAGCTTTCGCTGCCCTCTTCGACCACTATGGTTTCAAGCTCGGCTTCGGTGGAGGGCTCAAGCTCCATGGTGTCGAGGTCGAAAGCGTCCGGGTCGGGCGCAACGTCAATGTCGTGGGTCTGTTCCCAGCGAAGACTGGCAGAAGGAGAAAGCGAGGGGCGCGGTTCGCAAAGCCTCCAGATGAACGTCGTCAAAAAGAGGATTCCGGTGACCAGCAGCATGGCGCTGGAGAGGACGTCGGCTTGAAGGCGAATGCCCAGCTGGATAGGCCAGCCGCCGACGATGGTTCCAGAAACATCTCCATGCAACGCAGAATAGAGCAGGAGAGCGGAACTCAAAATATGTGTGACGAGTACGAAGCCGATGGCGGGAGCGCGAACGGCTTGCGGGAGAAAGCTATGCAGAAATGCAGCGAGGAGCGGTACCAGAATAGGGACAATTAAAATCATAAGGCAGAGCGTTAAGGGCCGAGACTAGGCGCTGTTAAAATAGGAAGGCATGGATAAGTTGTAAGGTGTGTGTCCCACTCAACAATGCAATTGAGGGGTCGTTAAGGGTTTCCGAAATTTGAACTTTGGCTGAGTGTAGCCTGCGCTAAAAAATTAGTGGCTACAAAAAAATGCACAGAATGAACGCACAGAAAAAAGCCTGAGGCAAGTCTTAATTTAGGGAAAGTTAAATTATTTCAGTCTGATGCCTGCCAGAAACTGCCTGCCGGGCGGAAGTTGACGAACGACCGACGCGGTGTTAGGGCTGGTCCCCGAACGTCGAGGCAGGAAGTCGGTTCGATGCCGACGCTGCCCCCGCAACTGTATTCGGAGATGAGACAGGCACAAACCACTGGTACCCCCTCGTACCGGGAAGGAGCCTTCCTCGCGTGACCCGAAAGCCAGGATATTGCCTCGCCGTGGATGGAACACCATTGCTTCGGGTCGGAGGCAAGTGGGGTTGACAGTCGTCCTGGTAGCTTTCGGTGTTCGCAAGCGATTCTGTTACAACGACTGCTTTCCTCTTTTGCACAGTTCTCCGGTCCGGTACCCCTTGACCTTTGTTGGTAACGGAGAAATTTCATGTGCAATTCCAAATTTTATGTTCTGGGGCGTCATTGCGTGCTTGTTTTGTTGACCGCGTTCCTTGCGTTGGGGCTGGCGGCCTGTGGTGATTCGGAGGAGGCGACGAATAATCACAGCGACAATCACGTGAACAATGAACAGGAACAGCCGACCGGTATCGAGGTCGCCGGAACCTGGGAAACCGAGTACGAGACCGTCGAAGAAATCACCGATACGAAGTGGGATTATGCGGCGATTGTGAAATACGATAACAACCAGCGATTTGCGATTACGCAGAATCCGGAAGATGATGCCTTTGGCCCCAACCTGTTCAATAAGCTGGTGTGGACCAAGCCGGTGGACGATTCGTTCCACTATTGCATGATCACCTACGGACAAGAAACGCTAGAGGACGCGGAAAACACCACGGCAGTTGCGGACGAAACCGCCCTGGAAACGGATGGTTGTAATGGATTTTCCTGGACGAAGATGACGCGCCAATGAGTCAAAATACGTTTGTAAAGTGGATGTTGGGACTGACGCTGGTCGTGGCCGGGTGCGGAGACTCCGCGGATTCGTTGGAGGCTGTTCTGCCGTACGCGAGCGAAGTGGTGCGCTTTACACCGGGCGAAGGTGCAGGCTTCGGGCAGTCGAAAATGCCGGAGGTTGTGCTCGGGCCGCCGCAGGGCAAGGGCGTGACCGCGGGCTCGCTCGATGTGCTGAGCCTTGGAAAGGGCGGCGAAATTGTGCTGGGCTTTGGCGATCGCGTGATCGTGGACGGGCCGGGCGCGGATTTTGTGGTCTTTGAAAACGTCTTCTGGCCGGCCGGCAACGCCGATGAAGTCTATGCGGAGCCGGGTGAAGTGGCGGTGAGCATGGACGGTGAGAACTGGACGGTGTTTTCATGTAACGTCGCATCGTATGATCCGAACGTGCAGCGGGATATCGAGCTTCTCCAAGGCTGTGCCGGCATAACGCCAGCGCTTGTGTACGATGCGGAGGCGCTGGTACCCCTGGATCCGGTTTTGAGCGGAGGTGATGCGTTTGATCTGGCAGACATCGGCGTAAGCGAAGCACGGTATGTGCGGATTCGTGATGTTTCGCATCATGGTGCAGCCCCGAGTGCCGGCTTTGATCTGGATGCCGTGGGGATTGTGCACTTCCGGTAGACGGTGATGCGGACGAGTGATTTTTTTGAAAGTACCTGCTCACGTTTGTGAGTAGGGTCTGTAGAAAGTTACAGAGGTCACTCACGTTTGTGAGTAGGGTCTGTAGAAAGTTACAGAGGT
>JBEBUW010000092.1:0-17485 GCA_040393065.1 Lujinxingia vulgaris
TTCTAATCGTAGTTGTGTCGGGGGCGGGGCGGGGGGGGGGGTTTGGCGGCTCTGGACCCACCCTCTTTAAATTCCTTGTCTTTTTGCCCCCCCCCCCCCCCCGCCCCCCCGCCTACAGCAGCCCAAGCATCAGAGAATTCAACCGCTGCACATACTCCGCCGGATCTTCCAGCGGCGTCCCATCACTGAGCCGCGCCTGATCAAACAGCACATGCGCCCAGTCGCCAAACTTCGCTTCATCCGCCTCCTCGCGGATCTTCACGATCAGCGGATGCGTCGGATTGATCTCCAAAATCGGCTGCCCCGCGCCCATATCCTGCCCGGAAGCCGCCAGCACCCGGCGCATATGACTGCTCAAATCGCCTTCTTCCGTCACCAGACACGCGGGAGAATCCGTCAGACGATGCGTCACCCGCACATCCGAAATCCGCTCACCCAACACGTCTTTGAAACGCGCCACCACCGGCTGATACTCGGTCGCAACCTCTTCCAGCCTGGCCTTCTCCTCCTCGTCCTCAAGCTCGCCAAGATCCAGCTCACCAGACGCAACCGATTGCAACGCCTTGCCCTCAAACTCCTCAAGATGCGCAACAACCCAGTCATCCACACGGTCCGAAAGCAACAACACCTCGATGCCACGCTTTTTAAACACTTCCAGATGCGGGCTGTTCTTGGCCGCTGCGTAGGAATCCGCCGTAATATAATAGATCTTATCCTGTCCTTCCTTGAGACGCGCCACATAGTCCGCCAGCGAAACATTCTGCTCGTCCGTTCCACTGTGCGTGCTCGCAAACCGCAACAGCTTTGCAATCTCGCCCTTGCGCTCAAAATCTTCGACCACGCCTTCTTTCAAAATCGGACCAAACGCCTTCCAGAACGTCGCGTATTTTTCTGCGTCCTCGCTCAAATCACTGAGCATTCCCAGCACACGCTTGACTCCTGCCGAGCGCATCGACGCAATCACACGATTGTCCTGCAAAAGCTCACGCGACACGTTCAGCGGCAGATCGTCCGAATCCACCACACCGCGCACAAAACGCAGATAACGCGGCATCAAAAGCTCGGCATCATCCGTAATAAACACGCGTTTTACATACAGCTTGACGCCGTGCCCCTTGCCTTCCATGCCCGACATCAACTCGAACGGACGCCGCGCCGGCACAAAAAGCAACATCGTATAGCTCAGCCGACCCTCGATCTGCGCATGCACATGCGCAAGCGGCCCCTCAAAATCATGGCTGACATGCTTGTAAAACTCCGCGTATTCCTCCTCCGTGATCTCGCTTTTCGACCGCAACCACAACGCCGACGCCTGGTTGACCGTCTCGGTTTCGCCTTCGCCGTCCACCACATCAACCGGAAACGGAATATGATCCGAATACTTCCGAATCACCTCTTTCAAACGCCAGGGATCCAGAAACTCCCCTTCTTCCTCCCGCAGATGAAGCACGATCTCCGTTCCACGCCCCTCTTTCTCGGCCCCCTCAATCGTATATTCACCCTCGCCGTTGGATTCCCAGCGTACCGCCTCGTCACTGCCCGCGCGACGCGTCGTCAACACCACGCGGTCCGCCACGATAAACGCCGAATAAAATCCGACACCAAACTGACCGATCAATTGCGCATCAGCCTTTTGATCTCCGCTCAAACGTGACAGAAACTCCCGCGTGCCACTGTGCGCGATCGTTCCAATATTCGTCGTCACTTCATCCCGGCTCATTCCAATGCCGTTATCCGCAATCGTCAGCGTGCGCGCATCTTCATCAAAACTCACCCGGATCTTCAAATCCGTGTCACCCGCATACAGATCCTGATTTTGCAACGCCTCAAAACGCAGCTTATCAATCGCGTCCGATGCATTCGAAATCAACTCACGCAAAAACACTTCCTTGTTCGAATACATCGAATGAATCATCAAACGCAGAATCTGGCTGACTTCCGTTTCAAAAACACGAGTTTCACGTCCTACTGTCATTTTATTTACTCCTAATTATGCTAAAGTTATGCGGCAAAATTTCGCGTCCGCAAGGTTATGCACGCGTTTCTAATTAGCAAGGCATATAGTGCAACGCGCGTTCCACGCCGTACTGCATCGCACCACACAACACCAAGGATTGTACCGATGGATCCCATCCTCATCGCAGCACTTTACCGCTTCGCTCCCGTCAGCGACGTGCAAAATTTCCGCCACGGCGTCGAACTCGTCTGCCTCCAGAACAACATCCTCGGCACGCTGCTCATCGCTACCGAAGGCATCAACGGCACCATCGCCGGCACACGCACCGCCATCGAAAATCTGCGCGCCTACCTCAACACCCAACCCGGCTTCGAAAACATCCAGCCCCGCGAAGCCACCGCCCCCGACGCGCCCTTCAACAAGCTCAAAGTTCGCATCAAAAAAGAAATCGTCACCTTCGGCGTCGACGGCCTCGACCCACGCCGCGAAGTCGGCACCTACCTCAACCCAGAACAATGGAACGAGCTTCTCAGCCAGCCTGAAACCCTGGTCATCGACACCCGCAACGACTACGAAGTCGAAATCGGCCATTTCGAAGGCGCCATCGACCCCAAAACCACGTCCTTCCGCGAATTCGTCGAGTTCGTCGACACCAACCTCGACCCCGAAGACGAACGCCCCATCGCCATGTACTGCACCGGCGGAATCCGTTGCGAAAAAGCCACCGCCTTCATGCTCCAGCGCGGCTTCAAACACGTCTACCACCTCGAAGGCGGCATCCTGCGCTACCTGGAAGAAACACCCGAAGACCAGAGCCGCTGGCAAGGCGAATGCTTCGTCTTCGACCACCGTCGCGCCGTCAGCGCCGCCGATCTGCGCCAGCCCAAAAACACCACCCCGGAAAACTAACTCAATTCCCCCCGAACCCGCACAAACACTGGCCCGGCCCCCGTCTCAGAGACGGGGACAGGGCCAGTAAATACGCGCGACTCATCCCCCCGCACGAACCGAGCCTCAGTGCTGATGCGCTGCACCACCTGCCGCTGCATCCGCCCCATGTCCACCTCCCACCGGCGTACCGGCCAGGTCATAGACATGCTCGATATAGTGCATCAGCTCGACATACGCATGCACATAAGCTCTGCCTGCCTCCACGCTCTGCGTACTACGCGCCTTTTTCGCACGCGCATCCGCAAAACGCTTCGCAATGCCCTCCCTTACCTGCTTTTGCACCGCCGCCTCGACCGCAGCAATACTGCCGGACTCAAGCGCCGCATCCACACTCTTCACCAGCGGCGTCGCCCCATAACCAGGCTCCTTCAATCCCGTATAAGGCGCCCCTTCCATGTCACGGTGCACCCGCACAACGGTCTCAAAAAAATACTTCTCCGCCAGCTGCCGCGCCTCCGGCCCCTGCTTCTTCACCTTCTGCGCCAGAACAAACGCTGACTTGACCTCCGCCTCATCCCCGGCAGAAATCCACTTCAACGTCCGCTCCAGCTTTCCCGCATCGAGATCTTTGCGCGCATCCGTCACCACCGGCCCATCTATCGCATCGCAATGCGCCGACGCCCGCGGAATTGCACCGAATGTGCCCACCACCAAAAACGCCACGATAACAGCAAGCTGTGCCCAGATTCTACGATTCTTCGTCATTGTGTACTCCTTCAAACATGTGATTGTCATTTCGCTCTTTTCACAATCACAAGCTAAGGCGCCACAATTTTTCCCCTATGATCTAGATCATCCCCGGACTCTTTTGTTATCCAGCACGGCGCCAAACGCACAGACTCTGCGTCCTTGAAAAACTACAAAAACCATCCCGAACCCGCATAAACACTGGCCCGGCCCCCGTCTCTGAGACGGGAGCCGGGCCACTTTTCATACCCCCAATTCCACCCCGGCAACGCAGCCAGCGCCGATGTAGGCCCGCCGTCCTACACCAGTCGTTCTTGCAACCCCCGCACTACCGTTCCCACCTCAGACGGCTCATGACGCATGACGTCAAGAAACTCGACGACAAACTTCATCGCCTGCCGCGGATTCTGCAATTGCCCCGTCTGCACCAACCCCACCACGACGCGCGTCAATGGATCGAGCACCTTCGCCGGAAACTCCCACGAAACACTCGCGTCACTATAAAAACCACATACGCGCTGCACCAGTTCCTGGTATTGCTCCACCCGAAACGCATTCAATTCCGTAATCGAGCCGGCCGGCACCGCATTCTCCAAAATTTCAATGCCCACCTCATTCGGCGTCATCGCAAACACCGTATACAACGACGCACGATCACTGTGCCGAACCGGCAATTCCTGCAAAATCCCGTAGCCGCCGTGCTCCAGCTCCTCGGCCTCAAACGGCACCGCCTCGCTGCCAACCGCTGCACAACTCAGGGCTTTGAAAAGAGACCGCGCGTATTCACGATTCTCCGATGACAACAACGCATAAAACTCCGCCTCGTCGAGCAGCACCACCAGTCCGCTGTACCCGACCTGGCGCGCAAGCCGCGCAATGCCGCTGATCAAATACCCATAAATCCTGGCCCAGGGCCGATAATCTTTCAGACTATAAATCCGGTGATGTCCGCGCACGCGCCCCGACAACAGGCTATCGATTTCCGTATTCGAAACCGTCGGATGCCCCTCCAGCCAGTCGATCATCTGCCGCAACGCATCCTGATCGGCCTCGCGCTCTTCTTCCGGCCGCTCCGGGCTGGTCAAGATATCGAAGTAATTCAGCGCCGGCGTCAAATACAGATGCATGCCATCCTGCAAACGCTGCCGCAGCTCACGGCCGCCCGGTTTTGCGCCAATCTCAAAATCCGCGCGTGCCGCATCGTTTTTCACCGCCGCTTCCAGAAGCTGCCGCAATCCCGCCCCCTCATCAAAAGGCCGCTCCGGATAGCGCAACGAACGCACAAGCTGGCGATACACGCGCTGCGGATGACTCGGCGCCGCCTCACGTGCATCCAGCACCACCCGCGCCGTCAAAAACCCGCGCCCGGCCGCCACATGCTGCAAATGCTCCAGCATATGCGTTTTCCCCACCCCATAATCTGCCAGAAACGCGCGAACCGCCCCGCCCTCACGCTCAACAGTATCCAGATCTGCGTGAATTTGCGCCGTTTCTGCATCGCGCCCCACCGTATATTCACTCAGATCTGCGGACGGAACCACGCCCAGCCGCATCGACTCCATCACCAGCGCCGCACGACTTACACGTTGTTCTTCAGAGTTCATCAAAAAGGCTCCCTATCTCAATGTTTCTCAGTGATTCAAAATCCTTCCGAAATCATTTCGCCCCCGGCCTTAATCAATCACTCCTTGCTACATCCTGCAACTGTTGCCACTTATTTCGTGCGCCGTGCCACAGCATCGGCTTCTGCCTGAAGCTGGCTCGTAAACTGCGGATCGACACGCTGAATCAGCGTCCACTCCATATCCAGATCCCGCGTAACCGTCGGACGCCGCTCGCCGTCCTTCAGCTCATTTTTCATAAAATGAATTTGATGACCGCCGCTGACCTGCTGCGCCACCACCAGATAACGGATCTCTGTATTGTATCCATCATGTCCCCATTCCGTCTCCAGCGTCATCTGATCGGAATCCCGCGTCTGATAACCGTGTTCAAACAATATCTTGCGAGCCTCCGGAAAAACACGACTTACCCCCTGGCTATGCACATAGTTTTTCACGCCGCGGTTGATATGCGCTTCGCGTGCACTGTTTTGCCGCATACTCGCGCAACCCGTAACGCTCACGAACACAAACAGAATCGACAACAAGAACATGAAGTTTCGCATTTTGGCTTCTCACAGGCTTTGGACAAAATTTAGAACTACTGATGTAATGAATCTCGTTCGTTCTCTTGATAATTTATATACGTGCTTACTGGAACCGAAATTCAATACCAGAGTTCGATACATGCACGCACCTGACAAATTCTTTGTCCGCTCCACCACACAATGCCTGCATGAAAACCAGAACCCAACACAGCTTGCTTAAGTAAACGATGAAAAAAAGACCCAAAAAATCCGCCGCCTTTCCCGACCAGGGCCCCTGGCTGGAAGACGACCTCGTGGTCTGGCGTATGCGCAAAAATCTCCCCTGTGCGATGTGCAAACGTCCCCTCAAAAAACAACGCCGCGATCTGGCCGCCATGCAGCAAAACGGCAAGCTCTGGATCCCCACCTGCCTGAAATGCCTGCATGTCGACCACCTGGTATTTTTACCTGCCGGCGACAGCCGCGTTACACGCACCGCCTCGCGCCTGTCCTCGCGCCGCGCTGTCGTAATGGCCTCCCGACGCAAATTTCTGCAGCGCGAGGGCATCCTCGTTGAGCGCGCCGCCCTGCACGAAGCCTGCGCAAAATACGACGTCCCCTTACCACCCGAACTCCAGGACGCCGCGCCCATAATGGCTGCCCCGCCCCCTTCCGAAACCAAACTCTTCCAGCCGCCCGAACCGCCCAGGCCCACGCCGCAACGCGCCACCAAACGCGATGCCACCCGCAATTACCGGTTTTTCGACGCCCCGGCTGCCGAGAAATCATCCCCAACCACTATGCAACCAGCCACCACGCAACCAGCCGCCCCCCGGCCTGCCGCCGCCCAACCCGCGCACGCTACCGCCGCAAACCCTGCCTACATCAAAACCCTGGCCGACCGCATCCGCGCCCGCTACCCGCGCAGCCCGGACAAAATGATCGACGAAATCACCCTCTACGCGCTCCACGTGTATCTCCCCAAACTCACCGAAAACAACCCGCTCCCGCCCGCCGCCGACATCGATCTAGGCCCCTTATTGACCGCATTTCTACGCCGCTAAAGCCCACACAAAAGCCGCGCTGGCCGTCCCACACTTAAACATTTACTTTACAGACTGCCTTGTCCTATAGTCCGCTCCTTAAGGCCGGGCATTTTCTGCCTTGTCGTCGGCCACCTTATCCTAGACCTTTGCACTTTCAGAAAAGGAGCCCGAAGATGACGCAGGAATTCGCAGAAATCGAACACCTTCTCAACGCAGTTGGCCAGACCCTTGACGAAAACCTGTCGTCCGCCACGCCCGGCCGCAGCGTTTTTTTCCAGGCACTCCAGGCGCTGCACAACGGGCAGAGTGACGAAGCCACCAAACTATTTCGCACCGCTGCCAGAACGGCCGACGTACCATTCAACACAATGGCGCAAAACGCGCTCGCCGAATGCGAACGCCTCAACGGCCGCGAAGGCGCTGCCCTCAGAACCTGGCGAAAAGTCGCCACCCAGAATGATGCTCCTCACGCCGCGCGCTACATTGCATGGATGAGCATCGCCGCTCTTGAAGAAGCACGCGGCGACGAAAAAGCCGTCGCAAAAGCGCGCGCCGCACTCGACGAACTCGGCACACCCGACTCGTTGTTCTAAAACACTGGCAACATCCGCACAGTTACGCCGTTTGCAGTTGAAGGGTTCCATGGAAGTCACGCCGTCCGCCAACAACAATCCCCTTGGTCTAAGCCTCGATTTCATGTTCGGGCGAGGATATTTGTGGGCTGAGCGCCAGCGATTGTCGGACTGGATCGCGCTCGAATCGTTGCGCATGGAAATCCCCGACCTGAAGTTTCCTTTCGACGCCCGCTCCGGCTTAAACCGCTTCCGACACACCCGCTGCCTGGTCCGCGAAGTCGAATTCGCCATCTCCGAAGTCGGTCTGGGCGACCTGCTCACCGAAGCTGCCGCCCAGCTCGACGGCTTCCAGGATCTCCAAATCCGCTTCCTCGAAGACGCCGCCCACATCAGCCTGCGCGTGCGCGCTTTTGGCGCCAACACCCACATCAGCTTTCGTGCCGCGCTCATTCCGCCCGAACCCGCGCGCGCCGACGAAATCCACCTCTCCCTTTACGATTACCGCGCCTACGGCCCACTGCCCTACCCGGCCCGCCTGCTCGCGTTCGAGCTGATGACCAGCCTGCTCAACACGCCAACCTTGCGCGCGCCCGGCCGCGGCCACTCCTTTACCATCGGAATCGCCGGCGACATCCTGAGTTTCCGCCCCCTCAAACTACTGTTCCTGCATATTTTCCCGCGCGTCGGCTGGAAGCTACCCAACCTTTCGACCATCACGCTCGAAAGCGCGCGCATTCGCCCCGGCGTCCTCACAATCCGCGCCGTTTCGCATGACGACACCATGCCCAAAACGCGCCCTTCCTCGCCCGGCTATCACCTGGCCGCCACGCTCGAAGGCGCCCGCGCCCTGGCCGCATACGAGGCCAAAGACCTGTTCTCCCATGCCGACCAGGCGCTTTTCGACGGCCAGAACCGCCAGGCCCTCAACATGCTTGCCGGCTACCGCGACATCTACGGCCTGCACCCCGAACTCGTCTCACGCCTGCTCGACTGCTTGATCGCCGACCCGTCGCCCGCAAACCTGGCCGAAGCCGAGGCCATCTGCCGCGAACTCGAAAGCCACGATCCGCGCGACATCCACGCACTCTACGCGCGCCCCGCCATGCTCGCCCCCTCCGCGCGCGCAAGCGGTCGAACCGACGAAATCAGCACCGCCTTCGACAAACTCTCCGCCGAGCTACGCAACCGCTCCGAATCCGCCGACTGGATCCTCTCCGAACTCGCCGCAGCCTCGTTTTTGCGCGACGACAAACCCGAAGCCGCCGCCAGACGCCTGCGCGAAGTCCTCAAAAGCGCCCCCCGAAACCTCGTCGCCCTCGAAGCGCTGCGCGAACTCTACGAGCGCTCCGGCGAAAACGCCGGCCTGGAAGAAACCCTCAAACGCCTCACCGGCGTCTACACCGACCGCGACACGCTCAAAGCCACGTACTTAACCCTGGCCCGGCACTTGATGAACCGCTCCGACGACCTGGCCGAAGCGCGTATGTACCTCGAAAAAGTGCTCCGCCTCGATCCCAACGAACTCGACGCCCTCAACACGCTTGGCGAAAGCTACGTCCTTGGCGGCGAACCCCTGCGCGCCCTCAAAGCCTTCGGTTCAGCCGCGCGCGCCGCCGAAGCCAGCGGCAACGACGCCCAGGCCGCGCGCCTGCACTTCCGCGTCGCCGAACTCTGGCACACCGAACTCGGCGACGCCGCCCAGGCACTCCTAAGCTGCCGCCGCGCCCTCAGCCTCACCCCACAAGACAGCCCCGAACGCATCCGCGCCCTGCGCTTTGCCGCCGAACGCTGCGAAGAACGCGAACGCCACGAAGAAGCCAGCGAATACTGGACCGAGCTTTTGCCCATCCTGGAACAAACCTACGAAACCGCCCAAAACCACGCCTTCCTGCCCGACGCGGATTTCCCCCTGGCCGACCTCACCGGCTCCGCCGACGTCCCCCGGACAACGCAGGCCACCGAACTTCTCAACGAACTCGTCGAAACCAACACCCGACTTGCCCGAATCTACGAAATCCGCCAGCGCCCCCACGCCGCTGCCAGCCACTGGCGCCGCGTGCTCGATCTGGTTCCCGACTCAAAAACCGCCTTCGACGCTCTCGAAGATTACCTGCGTCAGGCCGGCCGCCCCGAACAACTCATCGAGTTCTACAACGACCTTTTGCACCGCACCCCGACCAACACACCCGCCAGATCCGTCGAGCTCTACCAGAAACTCGCCGACCTCTACGCAAGCCTCGGCCTGGTCGACGACGCCCAGCAAGCCCTGCGCCAGGCGCTCGACATCGATCCCCTCTCCGCCCCCACACGCCACAACCTGATCGAACTTCTGCGCGAAAACAAACGCTTCGAAACCCTGCGCGACGCCTTAAACAGCCTGCTCGTCCGCATGCGCGACCGCGAAACCCGCTGGGAAGTCCTCCTCGAACTCGCCAAAATCCTCGAAATCAACCTCAACCAGCCCGCCGCAGCTGCCCGCGCCTACATCGAAGCCGTCCAACTCCGCCCCTCCGAGCGCACCTCCCTGCTCGGCGCATGCCGCGTGCTCGAAAAAATGGTCGCCGAACACGGCCCCAACACCCGCGCCCCCGTCGGCTCCCAGGATACCGGCAAGCTCCTCGAACACCTCCTCATCCGCAGCGCCGAACTCGCGACCAGCCCGGCCGAAGAATACGACGCCCTCATCAAACTCGCCCTCCTCAGCGAAGAACGCGGCGACGCAGCCGCCGCAGCCGAAGCCCGCGCACGCGCCCAGGCCTTACAACAAACCCTGCAACTCGACGAACACGATCCCTCCAGCGTCGACAGCCGCCTCGACGCCATGCTTGCCGACTTCGACCAACACCTCGACCAACATTCCGACGACCTCAACCACGAGCAGGCCGCACCCAAACCAACACTCCCGCGCCCGCAATCCGCGCCCGAACCCGATCTCACCACCTTCCGCTCCAAACTCCACGCCCTGCTCAAGCGCCCCGTTCCTCTGCCCGATCCCAAAGAACTGGATCCCAGCTCCGGAATCGCCCGCGCCATCCGCGGCCCACAACACACACCGCTCGTCCTCGAAGCCGCCCAGAATCTCGCAGCCCAAGACCTGGCCGCCCAAAATCTGGCCACACAAGACACCACCACCGCGAACGCGCACTCCGACAAACCCGACAACCTGCTCGCACAGCTCGAAAAAGCCCGCCAGGCCGACGATCCCGAAATCCTCGCGCACCACATCCAGGCCGTACTCGACGCCCCCGAAGATGAAATTTCCCTCATCGACGGCCAACGCCTGGCCCTGACCCGCGAACTTGGCGAACTCCTCTACTATGAACTCGAAGACGCCGACGCCGCCCTGCCCTACCTCGAATCCGTCCACACCCACGATCCGACCGGCGCCGGAAGCGCAGGCTCCGTCGTCAACGCCCTCGAATCCATCTACGAAGAACAGGGCCGCCTCGACGCACGCATCCAACTGCTCGAAAAACGACTCGCCAGCGCCGAAACCACCGAAATGGCAGTCACCTACCGCCTCCTTTTGGCCCAACTCGCCTGGGACAAATCACACGATCCGCAGACCGCCCGCAAATGGCTCGCCGAAGTCCTCGAACAAGACCGCCAGAACGAGGCCGCACACCGCCTGCTGGCCGAAATCGCCGAAAGCGAAGACGACTTCGAAACCGCCGCCACACACTTAAAAATCGTGCTCGAAGTCGCCGGCGGCGGCCTCGATGCCGTCGAAATCGAACGCGACCTGGCCGATCTCCTGCTCAACAAACTCAACGCGCCCCTGCGCGCCCTGCCACACTACGAAAGCGTCCTCGCTGCCGCACCTGGCGACGGCTTCGCACTCGAAGGCATCAAACAATGCCAGGCCGCCGCCAACGACTGGCCCGGCTACGTCCACAGCCTGGGCCGCGAGCTCGGCCTGCTCATCGGCAAACCCGCCGGCCTTGCGCTCGAACAAATCCTCGAGCTGCAAACCGAAGAAATCCCCTCCGTGCTGCGCGTCGCCGCAAGCCAGATCATTGCCGATATCGCACACATCGTACAAAACCAGCTCGATTCCCCCCAACCCGCACGCCTGCTCTGGGGTTTCGCCTTTGATCTCTGGCCGGAAAACGTCGAAGCACTCGAAATCCGAATCAAACTTGACCGCAGCCTCGCAGCCAACGACGATCTCGCCCGTGATCTGGAAGCCTACGCCGCGATGTTACTCGACCCACACGCACGCTTTGCCGCACTGGTCGAATCCGCCCGACTCTACGCCGGCCCTCTGCAAGACAACGACGCCGCAAGGCAGCTCCTTGCCGAAGCCATCGCCATCGTACAGGACGAAGAAAACCCGCCCGAAGGCGTCGATGAAGCCCGGCGCATGCTCAAATCTCTGCAAACCGGTCACACGCCTGAGTTCTAAATATTTGCATCCCGCGCTCGCTACGGTTACGAAATACTTTGCGATATTTTTTTAGATATAAATTGATTTTTTCGCTCGAAGGATTTCCACAATGAGCAATTTCTTCCGCATAACCATCCTGCTCACGCTGGCAGCCACCGCCATGGCCGCCACTCTGGCAACCGGCGCCGCTACCGCCTCCGCGCAAAGCCGCGATCCCCTGCCGCCCCTTCAATTGCAGCGCTTTCGCCCGGCCCCCGGCCCCGGCGACTACCTGACCATGTTCGGCTCCCCGGTCCAACGCCACCTCGACTGGCACGTCGGCGGCTTTGCCGACTACGCCGACAATCCCCTGCAAATCTCCACGCTCGGCGCACCCTTTCGCCGCACCGTCGATAACCAGGTCCACCTTTCCCTCTTCGGTTCGATCGGTTTTCTCGACACCTTCGAGGTCGGCCTGCTCGCCCCGATTATCTTCTGGCAGACCTCCGAAAACCTCCAACCGATCCTGCCCGGCGGACAGACCAGCTCCACCGATCTCAACAAAGTCGCCCTGGCAGACTGGCGCCTGACCGCAAAATACAAAATCCTCGACCTGGCCGAATTCTATCCCTTTGGCCTGGCTTTCGTCACCGCACTGACCATTCCCGTCGGCAACGATGACGCCTTTGGAAGCGACGGCGGCGTCGGCGCCGAAGCCCTGCTCGCTGCAGATTATGTCCTGCTACGCGCGCTGCGCCTGGGCGGAAACCTCGGATTTCGCTATCGCCCCGGCACACGCCAACTGCGCGATATCACCATCGGCAACGAACTGACCTGGGGCGTCGCCACGCACCTGCCCTTCATCACCAAAAACACCGACGTCCTCGTTGAACTCAACGGCGCCGTCAGCCTGGCCAGCAAAACCAGCGGCCCCCAGGGCATCTCCGAAGGCGAAGTCCCCGTCGAAATCTTAGGCGCCCTGCGCTACCGCATTCGCCGCAACATCACCCTGACCGGCGGCCTTGGCTCCGGCCTCACCAACGGCGCCGGCGCTCCCAACTACCGCGCCTTCATCGGACTGGGCGGCCAGTGGGTCACCGGTGGATGGCTGCGCACCGACTACGGAAGCCCCAACTTCCGAGGCGCCCTGCGCCCCTGCGACGACCGCGACTACGGCCCCAACGTCCTGCTCGACGCCTGGGGATGCCCCGTACCCGAGCGCGAATTCGCCGGCGTGCCCGACGACAAAACCGTCGACACCATGCTCAACGTACCGCCGCAACCGGTCCGGCCGCCCGAGCCCGAGCCCGAGCCGCAAAAACCGGAACGCGTCATCGTCACCGACCGCAACATCATCATCACCGAACAGGTCCACTTCGCTACCGGCAAAGACACGATCCTCGAACAGAGCTTTCCGATCCTGCTCGACATCGCCCGCGTCATGCAGCGCAACCCGCAAATCGAGCTGCTCCGCATCGAAGGCCACACAGACAGCGTCGGACGCGAAGACAAAAACCTCGACCTGAGTATTCGCCGCGCCGCCAGCGTACGTCGCTTCCTGATCGAGAGCGGTATCGACGAATCGCGCCTGGAATCCGTCGGCTACGGACAATCACGCCCCATCGCCGACAACAAAACCAAAGAAGGCCGCGCCAAAAACCGACGGGTTGAATTCACCATTATGCGCACGTCCGCTCCCTGACCCGTAGCCACAAAGGACTGCCCTTTTGTCTGCTCTGTTCAAGCACCTCCCACACACCACCCGGCCCGCCCGCCTGCTGCCCGCTTTCCTGCGAACTACCCTCGCGCTGGCAGCACTCACCTTCGGAGCATCCGGCCTTCTGACCGGATGCTCCGAAGAAATCACGCGCCTCGAACTCTCCACCATCCCCATTCCCGAAGGCGGCTCCCTGCCCGCCATCGCCGCCGTCACCCTGGCCGACGGCACAACCACCATCCTCACCCCCTCCCGCAACACGCTCTACGGCCGCACACTCGACGAAAACCGCTGGACGCCCGTGCCCACCACGCGCCCCGAAGCCTTCGCCGACGCCGGCAACAATCTCTTCGACAGCCTCAGCCGCACGCGCGCCGCCCAGGACTTTCCCGCCAACCAGCTTTTCACCGCGCGCGGCAACGAACTCTGGACCATCGCCTCCCCCGGATTCCACACCCCGCCGCGCCTGTTCCTAAGCCTCGACGCCGCCCTCACCTGGACCGAAATCCCGCTGCCCACCACCCTGCTCACACCTCCACCACCCGAAAGAAGCCCCGGCGCCCTCCCCGACACGTCCGCCGACCAGCTCAACACCGAACCAACCAGGCCGCAGCCCACCACCGCCCTCCGCGACAGCTCCGCAGCCCCGCTACGTCTGCTCAAAACCGCCAACAACGATCTCTTTCTGACGGACTCCACCCAGATCTGGCAATTTCTGCCCGACGACACCGCCCCCAACGCACCGAATCCCGCAGAGATCACCGCCACAAGCTGGCAACGCATTTCGCTGGAAGGCATCGACTTCACCCGGCAATCCCCCACCACCGGCCTGCCCGCCGTGCTGCGCAACTATCTGCCCGCCACCGCCGAGCGCCCCTTCGAGCTACTGACCGTCCTCCACGATCAGCTGCTCATCTACCGCCGCAACCAGGGCGCCGATCTCTGGATCCTCTCCGCCACCCTGCCCACCGTGGACCGCCACCTGCTCGACATTCCCGGCCAACCCCACGTCTACATGCTCACCTCCGACGCCGTGTACCGCGCCGAAGACGACGCCCAGCGCTGGGAACGCATCCAGAGCAGCGGCTACGGCCCACAGTCCGCGCAGAACAAAATCCTGTTCGCTCTACCTGCCCCCACGGCCCCGGCCGCCGCCGAATCCACCGCCCCCGAAACCTCCGCCGGCCACACCCTCTTACTCGGCAACCACGAGGGCAGCATCTTCCGCAGCGACGACGCCGGCGAAACCTGGCAAGAAACCCGCCTGCGCGACCTCGACCAACGCGAAATCACCGGCTTTGCCGCCGACCCGCGCCAGCAATCCATCTGGGCATCCACCGCCGGCAGCGGCGTGCTCCTCTCCACCGACCACGGCCTGACCTGGACCGCCACCAACCGCGACCTGCGCGCCACCAGCGCCCTGACCATCGCCGCCAGCTCCTCCAACGACCTGCTCCTTGGCACCGACGCCGGCCTCTTTCGCCTCACCGGCGATCCCCGCCAGGGCCTCTGGACACTGCTCCACAACCGCGCCACCAGCGCCCTGTACGTGCACCCCGAAAACCAGCGCATCTTCTCCGGCACCCTGGGCGGCAGCATCGTCGTTCTGCAAAGCAACAACCAGGAACACACCAGCGAAGCCGCCCCGCTCGGCGAACAACGCTCCGTCCTCTTTCAACCCGCCGACCTCGAAAACGCGCGCCTGCCCGCGCCCGCCATCGTCGATATCCGCCCGCGCCCCCGCAGCCAGGAAATGTTCGCCTGGTCCCACCAGCAAGGCCCCCTCAACTCCAACGACGGCGGCGCTTCCTGGCGACGCCTGCGCTTAAGCAGCGCCCTGACCACCGCACTCTACAACCAGATCATTACCGACTTCGCCACCGACCCGGACCAGGGCCTCTTCGTCGTCAGCCGCTCCAACGACTTCGCCCAGCCCTCCCAGCTCTGGCGCTCCCAGAACAACGGCGACTCCTGGCACGCCATTTACTTCCACCTCCAGAACCCCACCGAAAGCCCCCTGCGCATCGAACGCGATCTACAGCAATCGCCCGAAGTCCTCTTCATCATCCACGGCAACCACATCGCCCAGTCCACCGACCGCGGCACCACCTGGTCCACCCTCAACGGCCCCTGGCAAAACGGCAACATCGCCGCATTTTCCCTGCTCGACAACACCGCCATCATCGTTTCCAACATGCTCCACTCCAGCGAAGTCTTCTTCATCAAGCGTCCCGAACTCGCCAATATCCGCCCCACCAGCGACATCACCCGCTACTCACTGCAATGGCCGCCCGGACACCTTCCCTCCAGCGAAACCACCCTGGCCCTCGTCACCAACGATCGCCACCTCTTTCTCAGCGACGCCAACAACGTCTACCTCGGCACCCTCCCACGCCAGCGCACACGCCTGCCCCAGAGCGTCACCGTCATCCTCACCTGCATCGGCCTCCTCATCCTCACCGCCGCGAGCTTCGCATTCCTCCGCCAGCGCTAATTCTGCAACCACCCACCGAACACCCTGCCCACAAAAAACATGGGCCACGGTCAGAGTGATTAAAAGGGGTTCAAACCACGTATTGGGCGGGGGTGATCCCGTCTCAGAGACGGGAGCCGGGCCAGCGTTGGTGCGGGTTTTAGGTATAAACGCTACCATCCAGAAAAACGCGTTGGTGTCAGACGACGATTGTGCTAGCCTGCGGCTCGTTACGAATAATTGGCAGGAAACCGAAGCATTTGCAGCACACTCGTGAGCATTTCAAGCCGTCGCGATGGGCGTGGCGGTCCGAAGGCCACCTTTTTTGGGGAAAGAGGTTTGTCATGAATTTTTCACAGTTGTCCGCTCTTCGTAAACAACCACCGGGGCGTTTCGCCTACAGCGTTCGTGGGGTCTTAAAAGAAGCCGAAGCACTCGCCGCCGAGGGGTATGACGTGACGAGGCTTTGCGCAATGTGTCAGGATCACATCCGGTTTGGGCGCGACACGCTCAAGTTGCGCATGTCCTATGAAGCCGGCCAGGCCGGGGATCCGGATTCGAAAAGCCAGGCCGTAGCGGTGGATGCGGCCGCAGATCGGGCCATCAGCGCGACGTTTCGGCATATCGATGACTATCGCGAGAACTTCGCGCCCGGCAGCGAAAAGGCTCAGGCCGCCCAGACTGTGATTCAAACCGTGTTTGCCAAAGGCGTTGTCGGCATCACTCGCCAGAGTCATGTCCAGCAGTTCGAAAGTATGGAAGTGCTTCTGGAAGTCTTCGATCACGAGCTGCAACACGAAGTTCGTGTGCTCAATCTGCAGGACTGGGTGGAACGCATCCGCGAGTTGACCGCCGAGTACGGAGCGGAGCTGGGGCGCAATAAAGTCAAAGGGATTGCCTACAGCGAAGTTCGCGACGCCGAAACCGAATGTCAGGAGCGTTTGTGCCAGCTCGTGGCCCGCGTTCAGGGCGATTTCAATGAGCGCAGCGACGAGCATTCCCAGATCCGCAGCCGTTTGCTCGCCCCGATTGTCGAGCAGGATGACGCCCTCGCGGAGGCCAATCGCCGCTCACGTCGACTCGCAGATGTGGATCCGGATACCGGCGCCGAGCTGGAGGTGCCCGAAACCACTCCTGAGCCTGAATCGGCCCCGGCCTGATATCGCGTAATCTTCAAAATCCTCTACGGAGCCTCGCCAGGGTATGCAGCATACCCCGGCGAGGCTTTTTTGATCCTTTTTGGGGTATGCCCGATACCTTTTCGAGGCTCGCTGAGACTCTTTCAGGTATGCCAGATACCTTGTTGGAGGCTCGCTGAGACTCATTTGGGTATGCCAGATACCTTTTCGAGGCTCGTTGAGCCTCTTTTGGGTATGCCGGATACCTTTTCGAGGCTCGCTATATCTCCCTCATCCTTCGACACATTTTTTATTTATTTACAAATAACAGGCAACTTTTTCCGCAAATCTCCGAAAACAGATCCAGCAAGTCGGAAGCCCTTCTCTCGTAGTTCCCGGGAGGCGCATGCGACGAGCTTCCGTGTGCGAAGGCAGCGCAGTATCCCGAGTGGCCATAGGGATGCTGT
>JBEBUW010000093.1:0-17454 GCA_040393065.1 Lujinxingia vulgaris
GCGCAAGTGGATGCCGGGTCTACTTGCATGAGTGAACGGCCCGCGCAAGTGGATGCCGGGTCTACTTGCATGAGTGAACGGCCCGCGCAAGTGGATGGCTGGTCGAAAAACACTTTTTGCCAGTTTGCGCAAAAAGCCGGGTTGACCGGGTGTCGGCTGGCAAAAATGTGCGTTTTGCACAAAAAGCCCAGCTGACCGGGTATCGACTGGTAAAAATGCGTTTTTGTGAGGCAGACGTGCCTGCAAAGTTGTGTCGCAATGCAGCCGTGGTAGGCTCGGCGCCGGTCCCGAAACTTAAAAAAATTCGGGGAATGAATGTGAATTTTATTTGCGGGTAGAACACGGATTATGAATCGAAAAGCACTGGTGGAGCCAACGCGGCACTGGGTGATCAAGCTGGGGAGTGCGGTTTTTTTGCGGGACGGAAACGCGGTAGACCGGACGACCTTCGCAGGCCTGATCGAGGATATTGATGCGCTGATGCAGCGCGGGATTCGCGTGACGCTGGTTTCCTCCGGTGCGGTGGCCCTGGGGCGACAGAGCCTGGGAATCGCGGCGGAACCCGGCGTCGATGTGCCGCGTTTGCAGGCGTTTGCGGCGCTCGGGCAATCACGACTGATGCAAATGTACGAAACCGAGTTTGCCCATTACGGGCGCAAGGTCGCGCAGATTCTGTTCACGCGCACCGATCTGGACGATCGGCGGCGGTTTTTGAACGCGCGGATGGCGCTCGATACCGTGCATGAACTGGGCGCGATCCCCGTGATCAACGAAAACGACAGCGTAGCCACCGAAGAACTACGCTTTGGCGACAACGACCAACTCGCCGCCATGACCTGCGGGCTGGTGCGGGCCGATTTGCTGGTGATTTTGTCGGACGTGGCCGGCATCTATGAAGTCGAAGTCGATGGCGCCACCGGCGTGCGGCAATTCGGCGACCGCATCCAACACATCGCCCTGGACGATGCCCGGCTCGATGAACTCGCTGGACCGACGGTATCGGGCGTAGGAACGGGCGGCATGGTGACCAAAGTCCTGTCGGCGCGGATCGCCGGGCGGTTCGGGATTTCAACCGTGATCGCGCCCGGAAAACGGCGGCATGTGCTCCGCGAACTGGCCGATGGCGTGGATGTGGGCACGGTCGTCAAAGCGCGCTCGGGCACGTCGGCGGCCGGTACCAAGGCGTGGCTCGGCACCGGAGCGCGCGCGCTCGGGCGGCTTGTCTGTGACGCGGGCGCAGTCCGCGCCGTGCAAAAAAGCGGCGCCAGTTTACTCGCCTCCGGGGTGGTACAAGTAGAAGGTGATTTCGCCGAGGGCAGCGTCGTGGAACTTGTGGGGCCAGAGGGCAAGGCGTTTGCGCGCGGCGTGACCGTGTACGGCGCTGGCGATATTCGCAAAATTGCCGGGCATCGCAGTGACGAGATCGAGGGGATTTTAGGGTTCAAGATTCTGGATGTGGTGGTGCATCGGGATTACCTGGTGGTTTTGTGAGGGGGAGGCGGGTGGTTTGTGTCGTTGTGGTGGTGATCGGTGGATTGGGTGGTGTTTGGCGTGGTGGTGATCGGTGGATTGGGTGGTGTGTGGCGTGGTGGTGATCGGAGAATTGGGTGGTGTGCGGCGTCGCGCCCCACGGTTTCACCGTGGGCTAGATGAACGCTGCGCTCCGCTCGGACTTCGTCCGGCTACACGGGTGGGTAGAGGGGATTGGGTGGTGTGTTTGTTGGGTGAGGTACCGTCTCAGAGATGGGAGCCGGGCGTGTGGTGGTGCGGGTTTGGGTGGTTTTTGGGGCGTGGTGGGTAGAAATGTTTCAGGGCACCGCGGAGCCGGGTGAAACCCGTGCGGAGCGCGGTTGTTGTGCTAGCCCCCGGTGAAACCGGGGGTGGGAACGTTGCATGCCGCCCAATTTGGGGGTGGGAACGTTGCATGCCGCCCAATTTGGGGGGGGAACGTTGCATGCCGCCCAATTTGGGGTGGGAACGTTGCATGCCGCCCAATTTGGGGGTGGGGACGTTGTACGCCGCCCAATTTGGGGGTGGGGGAGGGGTTAGCCGGCGTCGCCGAGGAGGAGGCGGCGGGCGTCGCGGCGGGCTTCGTCGAGGAGGTGGGCGTCGCGGAGGATTTCGCCGAAGCGGAATTCGGCGATGCCGGCCTGGCGGCTGCCGAGGAATTGGCCGGGGCCGCGGATGCGGAGGTCGGTTTCGGCCAGGAGGAAGCCGTCTTCGGTGGTGGAGAATGCCTGGAGGCGTTCGGTGGCATCGTCGGTGATGTCGTAGCCGCTTAATAGGACGCAGATGGAGTCCTGGGAGCCGCGGCCGACGCGTCCGCGGAGCTGGTGGAGTTGGCTTAAGCCGAAGACTTCGGGGCTTTCGATGACCATGATGGTGGCGTTTTTGACGTCCATGCCGACTTCGACGACGGTGGTGGCGCAGAGGACGTCGATGAGGCCGTCGGCGAATTTTTGCATGGTGGCGTCCTTGGTCTGGGCGTCCATGCGGCCGTGGAGCACGCCGATGCGCAGGCCCTGGAGGTGGTTGTTGGCGAGTTCTTCGGCGGATTCGAGGACGTTGCGGCGGGTGGATGGGGCCTGGCCTTCTTTGAGTTCCTGACCTTCTTTGGCTTCCGAGGCTTCGATGAGCGGGTAGATGAAGTAGGCCTGTTCGCCGGTTTGTTGGATGCGCTCGCGGATGTACTGGTAGGCTTTGGGGGCCGAGGCGCGTGTTCTCAGAAGGGTGCGGATGGGTTTTCGGCCGGGTGGTTTTTCCTGGATGACGGTCAGGTCGAGGTCGCCGAAGACGGCGTGGGCAAGCGAGCGGGGAATGGGGGTGGCGGTCATGGCGAGCAGGTGGGGATCTTCGCCTTTGGCCAGGAGGAGGTCGCGTTGTTCGACGCCGAATTTGTGTTGTTCGTCGATGATGACCAGGCCGAGTTTGTGGAAGGCGACGTCTTGTTGGAACAGGGCATGGGTGCCGATGACGAGCTGGGTGCGGCCGTCGGCCAGGGCTTGCAGGGTGGCGCGGCGTTCGGGGGCGGACTGGGAGCCGGTCAAAACACCGAGCGTGACGGGGAGGTCGTGGAAGAATTCTTCGGCGCGGCGCAGGTGCTGGCGGGCCAGGATGTCGGTCGGGGCCATGAGGGCGACCTGGAGGCCGTTGGCGATGGCGATGGCGGCGGCCATGAAGGCGACGACGGTTTTGCCGCTGCCGACGTCGCCCTGGAGCAGGCGTCGCATGGGCATGCGGTCGCCTAAGTCGTCGGCGATGCGGGCGATGGCTTTGGATTGGTCGCCGGTGAGGTCGAAGGGGAGGTTGCGGACGAGCTGGCGGCCGAGTTCGCGTTCGGTGCAGCGGGGGGCGCGGGCGGCGCGTCGTTCGGCGATGTATTGTTCGGTGAGTTTGAGTTGCAGGGTGTAGAATTCTTCGTAGACGAGGCGGTCTTTGGCGCGCTGGAGTTCGGCGCGGAAGATGTCGATGTCGTCGAAAGGGTCAAGCAGGTGGATGGTGCGCAGGGCTTTTGTGACGGAGGGCAGGTGGTGCTTGTCGAGGAGGTGTTGGGGGATGATGTCGACGAGTTCGGGCAAGAGGTTTTCGGCGGCCTGGGCGATGGCTTTGGGGAAAAGCGTGTCGGGGATGCCTTCGATGGAGGAGTAGATCGGTTCAACACGAATGGTGGGTTGGGGCAGGTTTTCTGGTTCGCCGGCCAGTGGTTTGCAGATCGGGTGGGTGAGGGTGGGGTGGTACTGGTCGTAGTTGACGGCGCCTTCGATTTTCATCCAGCGGCCGACGCGGAAGCGGTCGGAAAAGCCGTGGTGGTTGACCTGGAACCAGATCATGCGGAAGGGCTGGCCCTGGCAGGAGATGAGGACTTCCAGGGGGCGGCGGCTGCTGCGGGGCGGAACTTTGACGTCGATGACTTCGCCGATGGCTTCGATGAAGGGGCTTTTGCGGGCGACGAGTTCGGGGCCAGGAAAATACCGGTAGATGGGGCGGTATTTTCTGGGGACGTATAAAAGGAGGTCGGTCTGGTCGGTGAGGCCGCGGTCCTCCAGGCGGCTGTTGATTTTGGGGCCGATGCCTTTGAGTTTGTTGAGCGGGTGTTTCTGGGGCGTTTTCAGGACGAGGTGAAAACGGCCAGCGATGACTTCTGCGTTGTTGGTTTCGGTGTTGTTATTGGTGTTGGTATCCATGGGAGAGCATTACTCCTGTTGGCAAAACCGTGTGGAGGACCAGGGGGCGTGGGCCTGGCGGCAAGCGAATCCGTCGGCGCAGTCATCGGTGGTGGCGCAGGGTTGGGTGCACTGGTTGTCGATGCAGACCAGGCCGGCTGGGCAGCCGTCCTGGTGGAGTGCGTAGGGATTGCAGGAGGAGCCTGCGGATTTATCGGTGGCGTTGCCGTTTTGCAGGCAGCGGAAGTTTGCGTGGCAAGAGTTTGTGCCGTGGTCGAAGTCGGGCGTGCAGGCGGTCCCCTGGGGGCAGGAGCGGGCGTCGAGGGGATCGCAGCGCGGCGTGCAAAAGCCGATGCCTTCGAGGAGATCAGGGTAGGGATTGGTGCAGAATTCGTTGTAGGAGCAGCCTTCGCCGCTGGCGAGGTCGCAGAATTTGGAGCAGACGCGGCCGCGTGGGTCGGGTTTTTCCCAGCTTGTGCAGTAGGAACCGTCGGTGCATTCGTCGTCCTGGGTGCAGGGGCTATCGACGGGCGTCTGGGAGAAGGGACGGGTGCGGCATTCGACGGCGAAGTGTGAGGGGAGGCCGTTTTCGAAGGCCAGACGCAGTGTGCAGGATTGGTCGTTGAAGTTGCAGCCGCCGGCCTGTTGGATGGGGTTGCAGGTGGCGGGGCGGCCTTCGAGTTCGGGGCAGTAGGTGCCGAGGCACTGGCCGTCGATGCAGGATTCGAAGCCTTCGCAGGTGATGTTGCAGCCGCCGCAGTTCCAGGGATCGGTCAGGGTGTCGCGGCAGGTTCCGAAGCAGTCCTGGGTGCCGTCGGCGGTGCAGTCTTCGAGTTCAGGGCCGAGTTCGGGGAGATCGCCTGCGTCGTGGGTCTGTTCGGTGGGTTGTTCGACGGAATCGACGTCAAAATGCAGGTTGCAGGCACTGAGCAGAAGTAAAAAGAGCGCGCAGAGCAGGGCGGGCACGGCTGCGCGTGCGGATGTTGGGGTTGAGGATTTTGGGAAAGTCAGGCGCATGGTTCAATCACCGAAAAAACTAGTAGGTGCCAACGATCTGGATGAGTGTTTGCGTGGCGCCTGGCACCAGGCCGATTTTCAGGGTGGGGCTCTGGGAGAGTTCGAGGTCGGAGACGTCGTCGGCGTTGGAGCGGTCGTAGAGGAGATCGAAGGTCAACAGGCCGGCGCCGATAGCGGTCAGGGCTGCGCCGGAATACAGGGTGATGCGTCCGCGTGCGGAGCGTGTGGTGATGTCGTCTTTGAGGCGGTTGTATTCTTGCGGGTCGAGCGTGGTCTGGTAGCGGGCGATGTCGGTGCCGAGGCCGTAGTTGACGGCGGCGGAGTAGGCAAGGAGGACGACGCCGGCGGAGGCGGTGGCGACGCCAGTCCAGCCGACGGGCGTGAGGCGTTCCCAGAGTGGTGGGGCGTCGTCGGGGTGGCGAAAACCGCCGGTGTTGAATCCGGCCGCGAGTGCTGCGTTGCTGGCTTCGGCGGCGGTGCGGGCGGTGATGGTTTCGGAGGTCAGGGCGATGGAAAGTGCGGCGATGCGTGCGTCATTGCGCAGGGCAACTTGCGGGGGCAGAGTGCCGTTGTTGTTGGGGCTGCTGGCGGCGGTGCGGCCGATGCGCAGGGCTTCGGCGGTGTTGCCGAGGCGGGCGTGTGCCAGGGAGATGTTGTAGAGGATCATCGGATCGGGGTTGTAGTCGTATGCCTTGCGGAATTCGACGATTGATCCGGAGAAGTCGCCTTCGTAGAAGAGTCGCGCGCCGATGTCGAAGTGCTCGACCGCGAGTTCTTCGTTGGATTGCGCGGCTGCGGGTGCGCTCCAGGCAAGGAGGATGGCGGCCAGCAGGCAGCGGATTGTGTGGGTGGCGATGGCAGAGGTGTGTTTCATGGGCATCACAACGAATCGAGGGCAGGGAAGCTCGATTTGGGTTTGCTTTGGGCGGGCGGCTTGCTGGCGGATTGAGAGGGTTTTGAGGCCGGTTTGGAGGCCGTGGACTTCGAAGAAGATGCAGTGTTTGTGGTAGCAGGCGCGGAGCGTGCTGTCGAGGGTGCGGTGCGGTAGGGGCCGGGGGTGACGGCGGAGGGCGGCGGTGGCGGCAGGCGCAGCTCGAAGAGATCGGTGGGTTGTGTGAGGGCTTCGCTGGTTTCGCGGCCGTCGGCCAGGCGTGCTTTGACGAAGATGGGGAAGTTGAGCTGGTTGGTTTCGACGCGTTGCGGGCTTGTGCCGATGGATTTGTCGTTGATGAAGATTTCGGCGCGCGCGGGATCGGAGACGATGACCATGAATCCGGCGGCGGGCGGGATCTGGGGTGGGGGTTCGGGCTCGGGTTCGGATTCTGGTTCGGCTTCGGGGGTGATTACCGGTGCGGAACTGGCGGTGGCGAGTTCGATGGGTTGGTTGTTGATGTTGCGTTGTTGGAGGGCGAATCCGGTGATGCCGACGACGATAAGCAGGATGGCGGCGATGAGCAGCCAGCGGCTTTTGTCGGATTTTTTGGGGGCAGGGGCGTTGTCGGGCACAGGTGGCGCGAGCAGTGGATTGAGCGCGGGTTGTGCGGCGTGCGGGTGCGGGACGATTTGTGGTGGATGGTATTGCGGTGAATGGTGGGCCGGGGGAGCGTGAGAATGAACTGGATTGTGGGTAGTGTCGTCGTCTCCATGTGGTGGGACGTAGGGAACGGATGTGATGGCGGGCGCGGGTTGTGGGGCGTGAGAGGATGTGGGCAGGGCTGTGGCGCGTGCGACAGCGGCGCCGACGTCGATGGATGTGGGATCGGAGGCGTTTCGGTAGTTGTCGAGCCAGTTGTCGAGGTCTTCGAGGACTTCGGCGGCGTCCTGGTAGCGGGCGGCCGGGTCTTTGGCGAGCATGTGGTGGATGATGGTGGCAAGTCCGTAGGGGACGTCGAGATGCTCGGGGAGGAGAATGGGATCGGAGCTGAGCTGGCTGCTGATGACGGAAACGGTGTTGGAGTCGCCGATGGCTTTGTCGCCGGTGAGGAGTTCGTAGGCGACGAGCGCGAGGCTGTAGAGATCGGAAGCGGGGGTGACGGTGTCGCCGCGTAGTTGTTCGGGGGACATGTAGCGGGGCGTGCCGAGGATGGTTCCGACCTGGGTGAGTTCGGGGACGAAGCCGTCGTCGTTGCTTAAGGCTTTGGCGATGCCGAAGTCGAGGACTTTGATCTGGTCGGGGCGTCCGAGGTGTTCGAAGAGCAGGATGTTGGCGGGTTTGATGTCGCGGTGGAGCATGCCCAGGCTGTGCGCTTCCTGGAGGCTTAAGAGGCACTGGCGGAGGATTTTTCCGAGCCGTTCCGGGGCGATGGGACTTTCCTGGCGGATGATGACGCTGAGGGAGCTTCCGTTGATGTACTCGAAGGCCATGAAGGAGATGCCGGTGGCGGTCTGGCCATATTCGTACATGGTGATGGTGTGCGGATCGCGCAGTCGTGAGACGATCTGTGCTTCGCGTCGGAAGCGCTCAACCCATTCGTAGCGTCCTTGTTCGCGTTCTTTGTCGTCCATGCCGCTGGTTTGCAGGAAGGGACGCAGGACTTTGAGCGCGACCTGGCGGCCGAGTTCGAGTTGTGTGGCGCGGTAGACGTAGGAGAATCCGCCGCTTCCCAGTGCAGCTTCGATGCGGTAGCGGCCTTCGAAGATTTCCCCGGCTTTGAGTGGTCTCCACCTCATGAAATTCTCGTAGAATGCGGGTTTGTCCCCGTCTCAGAGACGGGAGCCGGGCCAGTGTTTATGCGGAGATCGTGTGTTTTCTCCGGTTTTATCTGGCCGGGCAGTGTGCGCGATTTTGGTTGATGCGCGATTTTGGGAATCGCGTCTGGAGGCTAGCCTAGTGCAGCTTCCTATCAATACGCAACCAGCATGCCGGTTCTGAACTATGAAAGGTGTGGTCTGGTGATGTTGGCTTGTGGAGTGCGGGATTATTGGATGGCTTTGAGCCAGGGGGCGTGGGCGGGGAGTTTGGCGTCGCTGGGGCGGATGTAGTTGGGTTCGATCTGGGAGAGTTCGGCGACGGTCTGGGTGTGGTTGTGGAGGGTGGCGGCTGCCTGAGCGCGGGCGAGGATTGCGGTTGCGACGGCGTCGGGTTGTTGAGACCAGGCGGGGAGCAGGGTGAGAAAATCCTGGTTCCAGAGATCGATGTCGGGGTAGGCCAGGTGTGCGGTGCCGGCGATGATGACGGGTTGGGAGGGCGTGGCGTGTTTTTCGATGAGTTTGGCCAGGGACTGGGGTTCGGCGGCGCGCTCGGGTTCGACGGCGTGGAGGATGGGGCCGGTGGCGTCGGGCGTGGATTGCAGGCGGTAGAATCCGGCGTAGACCTCGTTGCGGCGCGCGTCAATCATGGCGCAGACGGTAGCACCGGGGTGGGCGACGAGTTGGGGGTAGGCGAGTGAAGCCAGGCTGGAGACGCCGACGAGTGGTTTTTGGGTGGCGGTGGCCAGGGATTTTGCGACGGCCAGAGCGACGCGCAGGCCGGTGAAGCTGCCGGGGCCAAGGCCGACGGCAAAGAGATCGATGTCGTGGATGGAGAGGCGCTGGGCTTTGACGATTGCGTCGATGTTTTGCAACAGAACGCTGCCGTGGTCGAAACGCACGCGTTGCTGGCGGTGTTCGAGGACGTTGTCGTCGTGCAGCAGCGCGATGCTTTGCGTGCGTGTGGCGGCTTCGATGGCGAGGATGCGGGGGAAATTAGCCTTCATCAAAATACTCTACGACGCGGTGCCAGTTGCGTTCGATGTCGTTCTTGAACGCGAAAATCATGAGGAAAATAATCAGGGTGAAGCCGATGTAGGCGGCGATCTGGCGCGTGCGGTAGCTCAGGGGGCCGCGTTTGATGGCTTCGAGTGCGAA
Source organism: Lujinxingia vulgaris (assembly GCA_040393065.1). GTDB lineage: Bacteria > Myxococcota_A > Bradymonadia > Bradymonadales > Bradymonadaceae > JACCWM01. Next base: position 9,027 of record JBEBUW010000093.1, read on the forward strand.
AAGCAGCAGGTGTCCGCCGTCGAGGACGGGGATGGGCAACAGGTTGATGACGGCCAGGTTGATGCTGATGAGCGCCATCATTTGCAGGAAGGGCTCCCAGCCTGCGCGGCCGGCCTGTCCGGCGAGTTCGCCGATCATGATGGGGCCGCCGATGCTTTCCATGCTGACGCGTCCCTGGGCCATGCGCAAAAATCCGACGAGCATGATCTTGCAGAAGTTGCCGGTCTGGGTGACGCCTTCGACGCTGGCGTGGACGAGTCGGGTGAAGAAGGGGAAGGGAACTTCGTCGGGGAGGACGGCGTCGCGGAAGTGTTCCCAGCCGATTTCGACGCGGTAGCGTTGTTGTTTGTTTTCGTCGCGAAAGCTGATGACGTTGGGTTTGAGCGTGGTGGTGTGCGGGACGCCGTTGCGGACGTAGCCGAGTTCGAAGCTGGGGGTGAGGGCGCGTTCTTTGTCGCGGTCTTCGTCGCGCTGGACGATTTGCTGGTTGATTGTGTTCTGGATGTGCTGGGCGACCAGGCTCCAGCTGTTTTGTTTCTGGCCATCGATCGAGGTGATTTTATCGCCGGGCAGCAGTCCGGCGTCGTCAACGGGCGAGCCGGGTTTGACGCTGGAGAGGTACATTTCGGCGGGTTCGATGCCGATGGTGTAGGTGCTTTTGTCCGGGGAATCGACGTCGTTGACGCGTTGCGGCGTGACGGTGACCGTCTCTGTTTGTTGGGAATACAGTGCTGCGAAGCTGGCCTCGAGTGGGCTGCGGTGCAGGACGGTGAATTCGAGGGGTTTGCCGTCGCTGTTGCGGATGCGGGCGTCGACTTCGTCGAAGCGTTGGACGGGCTGGCCGTCGATGGCCAGGATGCGGTCGAAGAATTGGAGGCCGGCCTGCGCGGCGGGGCCTTTTCTGTCGGAAAGGGCCAGGGTGGTGCCGTGGGTACCGAGGTGGATTCCGAGCATGCCGTAGGTGCGCTGCTCCAGGCCGAGGAAGTCGGTGGTCTGGCGCATGGTGGGGCGGGCTTCGGTGGTGTGGGTGACGTTGTCGCGTTCGTAAACGATGGGAATCGGGCGATCGTAGACGGAGGAGACCGTTTTGACGATCTGGTACCAGTATTGGACGGGTTTTCCGTCGACGGAGAGGATTTTGTCGCCGGGTTGCAGGCCGGCTTCGGCGGCAGGGCTGTCGACGAAGACGTCGCCGATGACGGCGGGCGGCGTGGTGGTCTGGCCCATGCCGACGATGAAAAAGATCACGACGGGCAAGATCAGGTTGAAGACGGGGCCGGCGAGTACGATCAGCGAGCGCTGCCAGATTGGTTTGACCATCAGGGCGCGGTCGCGGTCTTCGGGTTCTAATTCTTCGATCGATTCCAGATCGGAGCCGAGCATTTGCACGTAGCCGCCCAGAGGCAGTGCGCAGATGACGTATTCGGTTTCGCCGCGCACAAATCCGAAGAGTCTGGGGCCAAAGCCGATGGAAAAACGCAGGACTTTGACATTGAATGCTTTGGCGACAATGAAGTGTCCAAACTCATGGACGAATACCAGAACGCCGATGAGAATGATGAAGTAAATTAGGGTCATATCGGTCGCAGGGTTTGGAAGCGTCCGGCAAATGGTCAGAAATAATGGATTGCCGGGCCTTGGGGAGTGTGAGCGTCCACAGATTCAAGCCAGAGATTATGGATTCGTCAACACATGGGTAATCACAATGTAAAACCAGGGAGCTGCGAAGAATAACGCATCCAGTCGGTCCAGGATTCCGCCGTGTCCGTAGATAATGGTGCCGCTGTCTTTGACCTTGCAACTGCGTTTGATCAGGCTTTCGGCCAGGTCGCCCATTTGTCCTAAGATGTTTGCGGGGATGGCCAGCAGAAGAATTTGCCAGACTTCAAGGGGAACCCAGGTATCGGTGAGTGTGGTGTAGAGATAGTTGACCAGGAACGCGGCGCCGATGCTGGAGGCCAGGCCGCCGATGGCGCCTTCCACGCTTTTGTTGGGGCTGACGGCCGGATACAGTTTGCGTTTGCCGATCGCTCGGCCGGTAAAGTACGCGCCGGTGTCGGAAGACCAGACAACGGAGAGCAACATCACGATCCAGAGCGGGCCGTTCGAGCCGGTGTCGCGGGCAAAGAGCGCGATGGTGGTCAGTAAGATACCGCCGTAGAAAATGCCGGTGACGCTGGCGCCGACCTGGTGGGCGACTTTTTCCTGATCGCGGTAAAAGAACAGAAAGAAAATATAGAGCGCGACGACTGCCAGCGTGATGGCTTCTAAAAAGAGATGCTGGAAGAAGTAGAGCACGGTGATGACGGCAACGCCCAGTACCGAGGTGACGATTTTGCCCAGATTGTGCTGGTTGGCGTAGCACATCGAGCAGTATTCCCAGATTCCGACCGCTGCAGCGCACGCGATCAGGATGAAAAATGCCCAGTGCGGTGCAAGGAAAATGAGCGCAAGCAAAAGGGGGACGGCGATAACGGCCGTGATGACGCGCGGGATGAGATCGGACTTCTTAGCTGACATGATGGATTCTTACACGTTTTCTGGGAAGGACATTGTCATTGATAATAAAGGAGTGAAGCGTATGGATGAGGGCTGCAGGGCTATGCGTTCAGCTTTTTCTGGAGTTTTGCCAGGGCGTCGGCAATCGCTGTGTTTTGCGGTTCCATGCTCTGGGCAAATGTCAGGTTCTGGATCGCTGCGGCGTAGTCGTTTTTGGCCAGATCGGTCTGGGCGAGTCGTAAAAATCGCCGGGAAGCAGCGCTCTGGGAGAGTTCTTCCAGCGTGCGCGGGCCTTTGTCGGTGCCGGCTGGTTCTTCCAGCGCCAGGCGCAGTTCGCCGTTTTCGAGTGCTTGCTCGTAGCGGGCGCGCTGGCGGCGGTCGGAAAGCACGGCGTAGGCTTCGGTCATGACTTTGTAGAGGGCGACGAGTTTTTCGTGCAGGGCTTTGCCCCAGCGCTCGCTCTGGAACTGGTGGTACCGATCCGGATGGTAGCGCAGGCTGAGCGCGTCAAACGCGGTGACGAGCTGGTGATGCGGCGCGTTGTCGGGCACGCCAAGGATGGCAAAATAATTTTGAGCGGGCAGGGCATCCAGGCGTTGTTTGACTTCGTTGTAAAACGCGCGCCACTTTTCGAGGTCGTGGCCCTGGTTGGTGTTTTCGGTCAGGCGGCGGACGGCGTTGCGGAGCACCGGTGCAGGCAGCGGATATTGCAGGGCCGTGTCGTAATTTTGTTCCCGGGCCTGCTGGCTGGAAAGCGTCGGCGGCTTCTGCGGCGTGAGATACAGAATCGGGAGCTGCGGATCGAACTGGCGTAGTTCCATGAGCAATTGTTCGGCGGCGTTGTCTTCCAGCTCGGCGTGCACAATCGCAAGCGATAGCGCGCGGCCGGCGAGTTTGGCGACAATGCCGCTGCCGCGTCGGGTGGCGATGGGCTTGAATTGGTCGGCGGGTAAATCACCGACGAGCGTTCGGAGCAGGTCGATATCTCCGCATGCGATCAAAATTTCTTTCATGGGGGCGCGTGTCGAAAATTAGAGCGGTGTTTGAGCGCGACCAGAGCGCGAAAGCAGTGTAACTACACTACAAGGTGCAATTTTGCCAGTCGGTTGACAATGGAAGCGGGCGCGGCATAATCCGGCGGCACGCGTGCACTTCTCCAAATCATATTGCCTTCGTATTGAACGAAATTGCTTCGACCACACGAGTATTGAACGATGGATCTTTATCAGAGCAACAAAAAGAAAATCACCAAAGCCGTCATTCCTGTCGCCGGACTGGGCACTCGCCTGCTTCCCGTTACCAAGTCGGTGCCCAAGGAATTGTTGCCGATCGTGGATGTGCCGGCGATTCAGGTCATCGTCGAAGAATGTGTCCGTTCCGGAATCGAGGAAGTTATTTTTATTACCGGCCGCGGCAAAGTCGGTATCGAAGATCATTTTGATTATAGCTACGAGCTGGAAAGCCTTTTGCAGGAGCGCGGCAAACTTGAGGAGCTTGAGAGCGTGCGCGCCGTAAGCTCGATGATCCGCACGATTGCGGTGCGTCAGAAAAAGCCGCTCGGCCTGGGTCATGCGATTTTGTGCGCCAAAGAAGTGGTGGGCGACGAGTCGTTCATGGTGCTTTTGCCCGACGATATCATCAGTGCTGCGCGGCCGTGTGCCCGGCAGATGATGGATGTGTACGAAAAATACGGTCAGGCCGTGGTGGCGATCATGCCGGTTCCGCCGGAGGATACGCATCGCTATGGGATTATGACTGGCGAGTCCTGGGCGCCGTCATTGCACCGCGTGCGCACGATTGTTGAGAAGCCGGCGTCGCATATTTCGCCGACGAATCTGGGCGTGATCGGACGATATATTTTGCCGCCGGTGATTTTTGATTACCTGGCCGAAGGCACGCCGGACAAACTGGGTGAGTTGCAGTTGACCGATGCGCTGGCGCGGCTTGCGCGTGAACGGGCGGTGATCGGGTACGAGTTCAGCGGGATGCGCCACGATATTGGCGATAAGCTGGGACTTGTGACGGCAAATATTGCGTATGCGCTGGAGCGCGCAGATCTGGGGCCGCAGCTTCGTGAGTTTTTGAGAAAGCGGGCGGACGAAGGCGATTTTTGAACTGAGAAGCGTTGGGTGTGTGACGGTTTTGCAGGTGAGAAAGGCAAAAGGCGCACGCGAAGTCGCGAAGCCGCGAATTGCCGCGAAGGAAAGACAAAGTAAAAAGCGCAGCTAAGGCGTGTTTCTCGCGAAGCCGCGAAGTTGTGAATGAAAAGATAAGAAAGTCGAAGAAAGGCCGCTTAAGCGGCCTTTTTTTGTGGGAGAAATCTGGTGCACGGGTAAACGGCGGCCGTTTTGGGGTTGTAGGAATTTACAGGGGGGGAACGGCGGCCGTTTGGGCGTTGTAGGAATTTACAGAGGGCAAACGGCGGTCGTTCGGGCGTTGTAGGGTTTTGGGAAAAGTGGAGAACGGGTTCGCGGCGGTCGTTCGCGCGTTGTAGAAATTTACAGAGGGGTAACGGCGGTCGTTTGCGTGTTGTAGGAATTTACAGAGGGGTAACGGCGGCGGAGGGTGGGGCATGGGGAGCCAGGTGATTACGATCGATGTATCGGGATCGTGAGAGTTCACTTTTTGGGGAGGTGGCGATGACGAAGCGGGTGGATGTCGTGATCATTGGGGCTGGTTCTGCGGGTGCGGCGGCGGCTTTGTTGTGTGCGCGGCGCGGGTTGCGGGTGTTGTGTGTGGAGCGGCGCGGGTTGTCGGAGGCGGGGGCGTGCTGGGTGAACGGGGTGCCGGCGTGGACGTTCGATGTGGCGGGGATTTCGCAGCCGAGGGGGGATGAGGTTTTGCCGGTGGGGGAGGGATTTCATTTGATGGCGGGCTACGGGCCGATGCGGGTGGTGACGCGTGGGCAGGCGTTGCATGCGGTGGACATGCGTGCGCTGGTGGGGCGTTTGCAGCGGGAGGCAATGCAGGCCGGAGCCGAGTTTGTGGATGGGGTGGTGGTGTTTCGGTTTGATGGGACGTGTTTGCAGACGAGTGAGGGGCCGGTGTGGGCGCGGTATGTGGTGGATGCATCGGGCGTTGCCGGGTTGAATTTGCTGGAGCAGGAGGCGGTGGGGCGCGAAGATCTGTGTGCGGCGGCGCAGCAGGTGCGGGAGATTACGGATGTGGAGGGCGCGCGGGCGTTTTTTGCGGAGTACGGCGTCGGGTGGGGAGAAACGCTTTGTTTTACCGGGATATCGGGCGGGTATTCGGTGTTGAATCTGTGCGCATACGAGGATGCAGAGGGGGCGCGTCTTAGTATTCTGGCGGGCGGGATTCCGGCGCTGGGGTTTCGGAGTGGGCGCACAATTCTGGAAGAGTTTGTGAAGGGGCAGGACTGGATCGGGGCGCGGGTGTTCGGGGGAACGCAGGCGATTCCGCTCCGGCGTCCGCTGGATTGCCTGGCGCGGGGCAAAGTGGCGCTGCTGGGGGATGCGGCGTGTCAGGTGTTTTCGGCGCATGGTTCGGGCGTGGGCGCGGGGCTTGTGGCGGCGCGGATGCTGGCGGATGCGCTGGCGTCGGGGCGTGGGCCGCAGGATTATGCGGTGCGCTGGCAGCGGACGTGGGGCGGGGTAATGGCGGCCAGTGATGTGCTGCGGCGGTTTTCGCAGACGTTGGAAGTCGAAGAAATTGCGGTGATGATGGCGGCCGGAATGCTTGATGCGGAAACGACCCGGGAGGTGTTGGAGCAGCGTATGCCGGTGTTGAACGGCGCGCGGTTGATGCAGAGTGTGCGGGCGGTGGGGCGTGCGATGGGGCAGGATGTGGGTTTGAGTACGCGGCTCGGGGCGCGGATGATGCCGGTGTTGGCGCGGGCGGGGCTTGTGCGTGCGGTGTACCGGCGGTATCCAGCGCGGGCGGAAGATTTGCCGGGCTGGCGTGTGCTGGCGCAGGCGCTGGTTTCGGAGAGTCGTTTTGCAGGCGCAGGTGATCCGGGGATTGCGGGCGGGATAGGGGTGCGTTAAGCTCAGGCCGCTGTGAAGCTGAGACGTTGATCGAGAAATACCTTCCACCCCCAATCATGAGAGGTTTTCGTCGCGACAGCAGCACATTGAGCCTTGGTGTTGTGTTGAAGACGTAGCCCCGGTCAGGAGAACGATGAACAACGAAGGATTGACGCTGAGTGAGATTGTCGACGATCTGAGCACTATCGTTGGGATGGTCGCAGATTATACGGAGGCGGGGACGCCGGCTTCGTATGAGGTGATTCAGCAAAAGTTGTCAGGCGAGTTGAGCCTGCATTTGCTGAGTTATGTGCGATTTTTGGAGACGCATCGCTACCTGGCTTACGATCGTGTGCGCGATGAGATGTCTTTGACCGATGAGGGCGCGCGCGTGCTGGATGCTCCCGAGGAGTGGGTCAGTATTGCCCGGATTGAGTTTGCGGAACATCTGCCGGATGAGTCGGATGACCCATCCGATGCGGAGGTTTCGCAGGGTACGGATGGTAGTGAGTTCGCGAAGATTCTGGACGATTTTGCCTACGATGCGTTTTCGGGCTCGAGCGAGTCGCCGGTAGGAGCAGAAGAAGATTCGATCGTTGATGATGTTGTTTCGGGTGACTATGCGCCTGCAGCGACTTTTGAAAATCCCACGAAGGGACAAGAGCTTATGACAAATTCCAGTGTTATTTCAGATTCTGTAGCCGGTTCGTCTGCCTCTTCTTATACGTCGTCTGGCGGTTCGCGCTCGATGGATGCCGATTACGAGCGCATCGAGGAAATCGGTACCGGTGGGATTGGTACTGTGTTTCGTGCGCGTCAGGTTCGGTTGAATCGCGATGTGGCGGTGAAGGAAGTTCGCGACATTTTCGACGTGTTTGCTGGCGTGCAGCGTGAGGACATCATTGCGCGGTTTACGAGCATTATTCAGACGCAGGCGACGTTGTTGCATCCGAATATTGTGCAGGTGATCGATATTTCTACGGAGACGGAGTTTCCGTTCGTGGCGACGCAGTATGCGCCGAATGGGAACTTGCGGCGGTTGATCGATGTGGCGGGGCGTCCGCCGCTGGGTGTGTCGCTGAAGTATTTCTTGCAGATTCTGCATGGCCTGAATGCGGCGCATGATAAAGGGATCATGCACGGTAGCTTGAAGCCGGAAAACGTGGTGTTGGATGCGTCGGGCAACGCGCTGTTGACGGACTTCGGGATCAGCAGGGTTGTGGAGCGTGAGGGCGGCCGGGGCAATCAGGTGTATGTGGGCGTGGGAACGGTCGCGTATATGAGTCCGGAGCAGTTCCAGAATCCGAACCTGGCCACAGTAAAGAGCGATATTTATTCGCTGGGCATCATGCTGTACGAAATGCTGACGGGCAAAGTTCCGGGGCGTCGCTCGCCGATGCCGTCGAGTTTTTACCCGGATATTCCGCGTAAGCTGGACGATATTTTCGATCGGATGTCGATGGACCGTGAGGAAGATCGCTATAATTCGATCGACGAGATCATTGCCGAGTTGTATGAGTCCGAGGACGTGATCGACATTTTGGATAAGCGCTCGGGCGTGTTGTTTTTGCGCGATCCGTTGCAGTACGGCGAGTTCGGGATTGCCGGGCTTGAGTTGCCGGCGGCGCCGCAGCGTGCGGCGGCCAGTGTGGCAAGTGTTGCGCCTGTGGCGGAAGCGCCGGTGGTTGCGTATGCGCCGGTTGTGGAGGCGGCTGAGGATTATGTGCCCGCTGGTGATGATTTTGCGGCTGCGGAAGCGGAACTGGGCGACGACGATTCCTCGGATGTGGATGAGGATAGTGAGGCCGGCGACGTTCTCGATAAACTCGATAAGTATGGGTCGATGTTTGAGGATGAGTAAGCGGCGGGTGGGGCGGCGGTCCTAAATCGACGCTAGCTGCGTTGCCGTTCGCTCGATGGCCGTCCAGGCCACCGTCGCTCCGGCA
>JBEBUW010000094.1:0-17292 GCA_040393065.1 Lujinxingia vulgaris
CGTTTCGCAAATGCGAAACGGGTGCTGAGAGGTGTTGGAGAGCGTTTCGCAAATGTGAAACGTGTGCTGAGGGCAAAAGCAGAGGATTTTTCGTGAAAAATCGTGTTTTTGGGGTGCGAGAAGGCGTTTCGCGTTTGGGATTCGGGTTTTTGGGGTGCGAGAAGGCGTTTCGCGTTTTTGAAGGGGCAGGGTGAGTTATGAACTGGTCTGTAGAACAACTTTATCAGGAATTACTTGAGCTTGGTGAACAGCCTCGTGTTGAGGCAAAGCGCGCAAGTGAGGTTGGTGCATCCGTGATGCAGAGCATTTGTGCTTTTGCAAATGAACCAGGGCTTGGAGGCGGTTGGCTTTTGTTAGGTATCGGTGAGCCGGATGAGGAGCATGATAATTATTGGGTGGTAGGAGTTGCGGATCGTGATGCTTTGATAGGAGCAATTCAGAATAATTGTCGTGAACAGTTTGAGCGCCCGATCCAGGTGCAGAGTAAACATGCATTGATCAACGGTAAGTTAGTCGTTGGTTTGTTTGTTCCGGAAGTAGATCCTTCAAGTAAACCGTGTGGTTTTAAGGGGAAGTATAATAAGCTTACAAAAAGAAAAACAGGTGTGTGGCGTCGGGGACTTAATGGCGACTATGAGTGTTCCCAGGAAGATCTTGAGCCGTTGTTGTTGGCAAAGGCTGGCCTGCGTTTTGAACAGATTGTTTTAGCCGATGCGGAACTGGAAGATATAGATCCGAGTGTGATTGATTTTTATAGGAGAATACGAGCAAAGGTACGGCCAGATGCGGAAGAGTTGCAGGTAGATGATATCGAGATGCTGCGTTCCATGAATTTAATTGTGCGGCAAGACGGACGAGATCGTCCTAATGTTGCCTGAACAAAAGGATCTGGCATACGCATGATGCGTCGATTGCTTCGTGATACTGGGTTAACGGCACCTGTATTTCGTTCCGAACAATTTACCAATCAATTTACGTCATCGTATTTGCTTCATCAGTTATTGAGTGAAGAAGCATTACAATGGTTGCAGCAATTTACGGGGTTTCAGCTGAGCGATGATGAGGCGAAGGCGCTTGTATTGGCTCGAGAAATTGGTGCGATTGATAACGCTGCACTGCGTGATATCACAAGCCTTGATACCCTGGGTGTTAGTTATGTTTTCAAGCGTTTGTGTTCGATCGGGCTTTTGGAAAAGGGTGGCGCCGGCGCAGCAACGTACTACCAGCTTTCGCAACGTGTCATGCCGAAGGCTGTCGAGCAATTAGCGCTTTTTGAGCCAATGAACGAAAAGTCCGGCTCAAATCGGCATGACCTCGGCGCTAATGCTAGTGACCTCGGTGCTAATGCTAGTGACCTCGGCGCTAATGCTAGTGACCTTGGCGCTAATGCTAGTGACCTCGGCGCTAATGCTAGTGACCTTGGAGTTAATGCTGGTGGCTTACCTGAAGATTTAGCTTTTGAAATTGAGCAATTAAATCCAAGAGCGCGAAGAGATAAGTTATGGCCGTTGATTTTACGACTATGTGCGTTTCACCCACATAGTGCAGAACAGCTTGCAAAACGATTGAACCGGGAAACAACATCTATGAAAACCAGGCATCTTAACCCCATGCGTAAAGATGAAGGGCTGATAGATTATCTTTATCCGGAAGTTATCAATCATCCAGAGCAAGCGTATGTAATTACGGAGAAAGGTCGTCGCAGGTTGGAAATGTTGCGGGTAACTAAATCATAAAAGATCCGGGAGGGATGTAAAAATGTGGGAAGTACCGAACACGCAGGAAAGATATTCGAGTCATGTGCCGGCGTTGGCGTTGTTGATGTCGATGGGTTGGGAGTTTTTGGGTGGCGCCGAGGTGCAGGCGCTGCGTGGTTCGGAGCGTGAGGTGTTGTTGGAGCCGGTGTTGCGTGGGGTGCTGGCGCGGCGTCGGTTTGAGTATCGGGGTGGGTGGTATGCACTGTCGGAGGCGAGTATTGACCAGGTGGTGCGGGCGGTGCGGGGGCCGGGGTTGAATGAGGGATTGTTGCGGGCCAATGAGCGTGTGTATGACCTGTTGCGGCTGGGGGTGACGGTCACGGAGTTCATGGAGGATGGTCGCAAGCATGCGGTGACGGTGCGTTTGATCGACTGGGAGGATATGGGGGAGAACCGGTTTCATGTGGCGGAGGAGTTTTCGGTTCTGAGCGAGCATGGCACGCATACGCGGCGGCCGGATGTGGTGATGTTTGTGAACGGGATTCCGCTGGGTGTGCTGGAGGCCAAGCGTGCGGAGTCGGGCAATCAGAACAAGTCGATGGTGGCGGAGGGGATCAGTCAGATGCTGCGCAATCAGGGTGGGGAGTATATTCCCCGGCTGTTTATTTATGCGCAGCTTTTGTTTGCGGTGAGCGGTACCGAGGCGATGTACGGCACGACGATGACGCCGGCGAAGTTCTGGGCGGTGTGGCGCGAGGAGGATTTGAGCCGGGAGGCGATTGAGGCGGTGAAGAATCGACGGCTTTCGGTGGCGCAGCGGGAGGCGTTGTTTGCGGGCAAGTCGGCGGCGGAACGCAGTTATTTTGAGGGGCTGTGGTCCGGGCGGATGCTGGCTTCGGAGCAAGATGAGCTGCTGGTGAGTCTGGGGGAACCGGGGCGGTTTCTGGAGTTTGTGCGGTATTTTCTGATTTATGAAGGGGGCAAGACCAAGATCGCGGCGCGTTACCAGCAGGTTTTCGGGGTGCGGCGTCTGTTGCAGCAGCTTGAGAAGGTGCGGCCTGATGGGGGCCGTGAGGGGGGCGTGGTGTGGCATACGACGGGCTCGGGCAAGTCGTTTACGATGGTGTTTTTGTGCAAGGCGTTGCTGTTGAGTCCGGCGCTGCAGGAAAACCGGGTGATTGTGGTGACGGACCGGCTTGATCTGGAGGCGCAGCTTTCGGGGACGTTTCTGGCGTCGGGTGCGTTCGGGCTGGATGTGCCGGGGCGTGCGGAGGGCGAGGAGGCGATTGCGAAGACGGGTCGCGAGCTGGCGCAGCGGATCGGGCACGGGCAGGACAGGATCTTGTTTACCGGCATTCAGCGTTTTGCGTCGGCGACGAAGCTGGCGGAGTGTTTCAATCCGTCAGATCAGTTGATCGTGCTGATCGATGAGGGGCATCGCAGCCAGGGCGGGGAGAATCATCAGCGGATGCGCAAAGCGTTGCCCAATGCGGCGTACATCGCGTTTACGGGGACGCCGCTTTTGAAGGAAGAGAAGACCACGGAGATGTTCGGCAAAATTGTGCACGCTTATACGATGCAGCGCGCGGTGGATGACGGCGCGGTGACGCCGCTTTTGTACGAAGAGCGCCGGGTTGAGCTGGACATCCATGAAAAGACGATCGACGGGTGGTTTGATAAGATCACGAAGGATTTGAACGACGAGCAAAAGCACGATCTGAAGCGCAAATTCGCGACGACGGGCACGATTTATGGCTCGCAAAAACGCATTGATCTGATCGCGCTGGATATATCGGAGCATTTTGAGAAGCACGTTAAGAGTCAGGGCTTAAAGGGGCAGCTTGCGTGCGATAGCAAGTTGTCGGCGATTCGCTACAAGCGCGCGCTGGATGCGCTGGGGATGGTGACGAGTCGGATTGTGATTTCGCCGCCGGATACGCGCGAGGGGCATGAAAGTGTGGACGATGCGCAGCTTCCGGAAGTTTTGCAGTGGTGGAAAGAGAACGTGCGGGAGGATGCGCGCACGTATGAGAAGGCCGTGGTTCAGGCGTTTGCGACGGACGGCGAGCCGGATTTGTTGATCGTGGTGGACAAGCTGTTGACGGGGTTTGATGAGCCGCGCAACGCGGTTTTGTATATCGATAAGCCGTTGGCCGGGCACAATCTGTTGCAGGCGATTGCGCGCGTGAACCGTCTGCATACACATAAACAATACGGTTTTTTGATCGATTATCGGGGGGTTTTGCAGGAGCTGGATACGACGATTCGTGAGTATCAAGACCTGGAAGAGCGCACGCAGGGCGGCTACGACATCGCAGATCTGGCGGGGCTTTATGCGAATGTTTCGACGGAATACAAGCGATTGCCGCGCCTGCATGAGGCGCTGTGGGATATTTTTGCAGAGGTCGAAAACCGGGTTGACCGTGAGCAATACCGGCAGGTTTTGATGCCTTCGTACGAAAAAGACGCAGACGGGATGGATTATGACGTGCGCCAGAGCGTGCGCGAGGATTTCTATGAGGCGCTGACGGAATTTGGGATGTGTCTGAAGGTTGCGCTGTCCTCGCGTAGCTTTTTTGAGGATGCGTCGTTTTGTGAGGACGAAATCGAGCGCTACAAGCGGGATCTGCGCTGGTTTATGGAGCTGCGCCAGATCGCGCGGCGCGATGCGCAGGAAACGGTCGATTATTCTGCCTATGAAAAGCAGCTTCAGCGGATCGTCGATCAGGAAGTGACCGGGGCGCCGATTGAGGATTCGAATCAGGTGATCGTGGTCGATGCGCTGGGCAAGTCGCCGGAAAACTGGAGCGAGGACAAGGCCAGAAACGAGGCGGCCAAGATTCAAACGCGGCTTAAAAAGACGATCCGCCAGGAGTTGGCCGACGATCCGTATGCGCAAAAGGTGTTCTCGCAGCTTTTACGGGAAGCGATTGAGCAGGCCGAGGCGCTGTTTGATTATCCGGGCAAGCAATATCTTTTGTTTGAACGGCTTGCCGAAAGCGTGGACGCGCGCCGGGTTCCCGGTGAGCCGGATTTCGGGGGCAATCGCCGCGCGCAGTCGTACTACGGAGTGCTGAAAATGGCGCTGGAAGAGTCTTATGAGGCGACCGAGCGCCACGCGGCGATGGAGAGCTTGATCGCGGAAGCGTACCAGATTGATCAGATGGTGAGTCAGGCGGTGACGGAGAATTCGTTGAATCCGAGCGCGATGGAACAGGCGGTGCGTCGCAGGCTGCTGCCGTATTTTATGCGGGAGATCTGGGGTGGGAAAAAGATTGAGATCGAGCAGGCCAAGCAGCTCACGGACGCGGTGATCGGGGTGGTGAGGAAAGGGAGGGGGTTGGAGGCTTAGGGGGCGGAGGAAAAGGCAGGGCAAGGGCAAAAGGCGTATGCGAAGGTGCGAAGGCGCGAAGGAAGGGTTAGAAGATGACTTTTTATGATGAAAAACCACTGAGTCTTGATTCGATAGCCGAGTTGGAGGAAGGCAATACTATCGAAGCAAAGGCAGCGCAGGGGCGGGATGGTCGGGGTGAGCTACCTGGCTCGATCTGGGAGACCTATTCTGCGTTTGCGAATACGTCGGGTGGTTGGATTATTCTCGGGGTAGTGGAGGAAGGCGAGGAGCAGCGGTTGGTGCCTGTGGGGGTGAAAGATCCACGCAGGTTGATGAAGAGTGTCTGGGATAGTGTCAATAACGCACAGGTTGTTAGCGCGAATGTATTGCAGCCACAAAATGTCTATGAACTTGAAGAATCGGGTTGCAAGGTCGTTGTGATTTATGTTCCAGCAGCGGCGCGCCAGAAGCGGCCTGTCTATATCAAAAACGATATAATGCAGGGGACTTATAAACGAAATTTTGAGGGGGATTATCGATGTACCGAAAGTGAAGTCAGGCAAATGGTTGCAGAGAGTTCTGAGCAATCAAGGGACGCAGCGATTCTGGATAGATTCGGCATCGAAGATCTTGAGCAGGAAACGATCAGAGCATTTCGTGGGATGGTCGGGGCAAGAAATCCTGACCATGTAGCGCTTCAAGGGGATGATGTTCATTTATTGAAACAACTGGGTGCGATTCAACAGGATCGTAGAAGAAATGAACTGGTAGTTACTCGGGGAGGCCTGTTGCTCTTTGGAAAGTATAGTTCTTTGCTCGAGGCTTTTCCGGGGATGTTTTTAGATTATCGGGAACGCCGCGACGAGCCGGATGCACCGCGTTGGGATGATCGGATTTTTAGCGATGGAACCTGGTCCGGTAATGTCATTGATTTTTATCGTAAGGTTTATCCTAAGTTAGTCAGTGATTTGAAGGTGCCTTTTCAGTTAGATGCATACGGACGGCGTATTGATGAGACGCTTGTACATAAGGCACTTCGCGAAGCGCTGGCGAATACATTAAGTAATGCGGATTATCATGCATCTACCCCTGTAGTGATTTTGAAGAAGCCTGGTCGATTTATCTTTACGAATCCCGGGCGTCTTCGCCTACCTTTGAAAAAGATATTGCAAGGCGGGGTCAGTGATCCGCGTAATGGAGTTATTCATCGAGCATTTATCTGGCTTGGAATTGCAGAGCGAGCGGGTTCTGGCATTCCAACGATTCTTCATGCGTGGCAAAAGCAACACTGGCAAACGCCTGTTTTTGAAGAGCGTTTTGAGCCGGAACAAACGGTGTTTTTGCTTTCCACAGCGAGTTTGTTGCCGGAGGAAGCTGTTGCCCATCTGCGACAACGATTTGGGGCAGAGTTTGAAGGCTTAAGTGTGGAAGGGCGTGTTGTTTTGGTGACGGCTTATCTTGAAGAGAGCGTAACGCACGCGCGGCTTCGTAATTTGCTTCATCTAATACATTCGCGTGATCTTACGATGTTGCTTCAGTCTATGGTTCGGCAAGGGTTGCTGAGAAAGGAGGGGACGGGGCGTCATCTGACGTATTATTTTGTGGAGCAAGAACAGGATATCGCAGGTGAGAGGGGCGATGGCCAGCTTTCTTTGTCGGATGCTTTTTATGCGGATTCCAAGGGTAAGGAAGGAAGCTCCGATGATAGCGCTGAGAATTTTCAATATAGAGCTGAGAACTCCCAGCATAGCGCTGTTAGCTCCGATGATAGCGCTGTTAGCTCCGATGATAGCGCTGTTAGCTCCGATGATTGGAAAATACTTCAAAAAATTGCAGCTCCAGTAGCATCAAAAAAACGCGTTGATCCCGTATTCATGAAAGAAACGATTGTGAAATTGTGTCAGGTGAAACCTTTATCCTTACAAGAGCTTGCAAGCTTGTTAGAGCGTCAGGATGTGAATCTGAGGATTCAGTATTTGAGTAAGATGGTAAAAGCGGGGGAAATATTTTTACTTCATTCCAAGAGCCGTACTCATCCGAGGCAGGCTTATTATGCAAAGAACGAGGGATAGAGGGTTGGTGATGCGGGATGGTGTGTATCGGGTGAAGTATGGGGGGCGGGAGTTTGCGTATGAGATCGGGGGGGAGGTTTCGGGGGGGCGTCGGGTGGTGGATATTCACGTGGGGGCGGATGGTCGGGTGTGGGTGGATGTTCCGGCGGGGGCGACGGCGGTGGAGGTGAAGGGGGCGGTGCAGAAGCGTGCGCGTTGGGTATTGGGGGAGTTGGATGCGATTGCGGAGCGCAAAAAGCATGTGTTGCCGCGTGAGTATGTGAGTGGGGAGACGGTGTTTTATCTGGGGCGGCGGTATGTGTTGAAGGTGGTGGATCAGGCGGGTGTGCCGAATGTGAAGCTGTTGCGAGGGAAGCTGGTGGTGGCGGGGCCGGACTTTCGGGGGGAGGCGGGGCGGGAGCGTGTGCGGCGGGAGGTGGTGAAGTGGTATCGGCTGCGGGCGAGTCTGGTGTTTGGGAAGCGTTTGAAGGCGTTGGTGGGGGGATTGTCGTGGGTGGAGCGTGTGCCGGAGTGGAAGTTACTGGTGATGCAGACGCAGTGGGGGAGTTGTTCGGCGCATGGTGTGCTGGCGTTGAATCCGCATCTGGTGAAGGCGCCGGGGGAGTGCGTGGATTATGTGCTCTTGCATGAGTTGTGTCATTTGAAGGAGCACAATCACAGCGCGCGGTTTTACGCGCTGTTGGATCGGGAGATGCCGGGGTGGCGCGCGGTGGAGGCGCGC
Source organism: Lujinxingia vulgaris (assembly GCA_040393065.1). GTDB lineage: Bacteria > Myxococcota_A > Bradymonadia > Bradymonadales > Bradymonadaceae > JACCWM01. The sequence goes on from JBEBUW010000094.1 coordinate 7,825, forward strand.
CTGGATGGGCTGGCGGAGATGTTGTTGAACGAGTGAAGGCCGGGGGCGGCGGTCCTAAATCGACGATAGCTTTGCCGCTGTCTTTTGAGATTGGCCTCGGGATGGCCTTTTAGGCCTATCCCTGCGGGTCCGGCTTCGCTCTCGTGCGATTTATGACTCGCCGCAGGCGTGGGGTGTTGGGGGCTGCTGGCGCAGCTTTTGGGGTGTTTAGCGGGGGAAGAGGTGGGCTGCGGCGTCGAGGATGTCGACGGGTGTGATGATGCCGACCAGGCGGCCGGTGGTGGGGTCGGTGACGGGCAGGGAGGAGATGCGGTTGTCGATGATCAGGCGGATGGCGTCGATGATGGGGGATTCGGGGTGGGTGGTGATCACGTCGTTGTCGACCAGGAAGCGTGTTTTGAGGATGGTGGTGATGGATTGTGTGAGGACTTGTTGGATGTCTTCCTGGGAGACGTTTTCGAAGATGTCGTCGATGCCGTAGAGGAAGGTGAGGTCGCGGTCGCTGATGACGCCGATGAGTTTTTCGTCGTCGAGGACGGGGAGGTGTCGGGCGTTGTATTCGCGCATGAGGCGGATGGCGTCCTGGATGGAGGTGGAGAGTTGGGCGACGGCTGGCGAGTGGGTCATGATGTCTTTGACGAGCATGGTTTGTGTCTCCGGGGGTGTGGTTGAGAAGAATGGATGGAAAATCAGGCCTGGTATTCTTTGAGGCGGTACTGGACTTTGCGCAGGCTGATGCCGAGCAGTCGTGCGGTTTCGGCGGTGTTGCCGCCGGTGGCCTCGTAGGTTTTGAGCAGGGCGTAGCGTTCGAGATCGGCAAGTGTTGAGCCGGGGATGCGGATGTCGTCGTCGATGGTGAAGGCGCTGCTTCCAAATCCGGGCGGGAAGTGGCGTGGTTCGATGCGGTCACAGTCGGCCAGGACGACGGCGCGTTCGATGATGTTTTCGAGTTCGCGGATGTTGCCGGGCCAGTCGTAGTGGACGAGCAATTTGAGGGCTTCGGGGCTGATTTCGAGGATGGGTTTTTGGTTTTCGGTGGCGAAGCGGGTGATGAAGTGTCTGGCGAGCAGGGGGATGTCGCTGCGGCGCATACGCAGGGGCGGAGTGTGGATGTTGATGACGTTTAAGCGGTAGTAGAGATCTTCACGGAAGGTTCCATCGAGGACGGCTTTTTCGAGGTCTCGGTTGGTTGCGGCGATGATGCGCACGTCGACGGAGATGGTTTTGTTGCCTCCGACACGTTCGAACTCGCGTTGCTGGAGGAAGCGCAGGAGTTTTACCTGGGTCATGGGCGAGATTTCGCCGATTTCGTCCAGGAACAGCGTGCCGGTGTGTGCTTCTTCAAAGCGTCCTTCGCGTCGGTGGGCGGCGCCGGTAAACGCGCCTTTTTCGTGTCCGAAGAGTTCGCTTTCGAGCAGGGATTCGGCCAGAGCTGCGCAGTGCAGTCGGACGAAGGGTTTGTCGGCTCGCGAGCTTTGTTCGTGGATCAGGCGTGCGACGAGTTCTTTTCCGGTGCCGGATTCTCCGGTGATGAGGACGGTTGCGCGGCTGGTCGCGACCTGGTCGGCCAGGGCGAGGATTTCCTGGGTGGCGGGGCTGTTGCCGATGATGTAGCGGGTGGTTCGGGGGCGGCTGTTGCGCAGGGTTTCGAGTTCCTGGCGCATCTGGATGCGTTCCATGGCGCGGTTGAGCACGAGGAGGACGGCGTCGAAGTTGAGGGGTTTGGTGAGGTAGTCGTCGGCGCCGTTTTTCATGGCTTCGACGGCGTTATCGACGCTTCCGAACGCGGTCATGACGATGCAGGTCAAATCGGGGCGCAGTTCGCGGGATTTGAGCATGAGGGAAATGCCGTCGATGAGCGGCATGCGCCAGTCGGTGAGCAGGATGTCGAAATCCCAGTCTTTGACGACGCCCAGGGCTTTGAATCCGTCGGATGCGGCGCGGACTTCGAAGCCTTCGTCTTCGAGGAGTGCGGCGAGTGCCTGGCGTGCGTTGGTTTCGTCGTCGACGACGAGGATCCGGCCTTTGGTCGTGGACGTGTCTTGCAAATTATGGAGAGACGGAGCCGTGGAAACGTTTGCATTCATCATGTTGCTACTCAGTTGGAAGTCTGGCCGGGCAAATGAAGGATAAATTGTGTTCCAATATTGGGCATCGAATGAACGTCGATTGAACCTCCGTGTGCTTCCATGATTTTGCGGGCAATGGGTAGACCAATGCCCGTGCCGGAAGCTTTTGATGTATAGAAGAGATCGAAGATCCGATATTTGAGGTTGGGCGTCAGGCCGTTGCCGTTGTCTTCAAAGGCAATGATGTTTCCGCTGTTGGTGCGATCGGCCTGGACGTGAATTTTTCCGCCCTGCTCGGGCATGGCTTCGACGGCGTTGTTGAGCAGGTTGACGAGGACCTGGGTGAGTCGGTCGGCGTCGCACCAGATGATCGGGGAGCCTTCGATGGCGAAGGTAAATTCGATATCGGCAGCATCGAGAGTGGTGCTGTGGGTTTGCTGAAGCCCGGTGAGCATGGCGCGCAGGTCGGTGGGTTTGCAGTAGACGTCGATGGGCTTTGTAAAGTCCATGATCTCGGAGTTGACGAGGTAGATGCGTCGTAGTTCGGAGCGCACGGCTTCGAGCACGGGCTGGAAGGTGTGATCATCGATGCCGGCGTTGGTAAGTTTTCTCTCCAGCAGGGTGATTTGCAGGCCGATGGCGTTGAGGGGATTGCGGATTTCGTGTGCCAGGCCGGTGGCGAGTGCGGTGGGGATCTGGAGTTTTTGTTTCATCATGAGGTTCCAGTAGGACTGGACCATCAGGGTGAGGTCGAGGTCGAGGACGCGCTCGACACTGCCCATATACAGGGCACAGATGCTGGTGTCTTCGCTCCAGCCGGCGACGATATTGATGAGTTCGGTGCGGACCAGGTTCATGGCACCGAACATGAAGTGGGGCAGGAGTCCAACGTTGACATGGACTTCGCCGATGTGGAGGCGGGCCTGGCAGTAGGCGTTGTCAAACGGGCCGGCGAAGAGTTCGCGCAGCCAGTTGAGCAGGGAGCATCGCAGGCGGATGATCTGGTCGGGGCCGCTGAAGACGGCGCGCGTGCGTGAGTTTTCCATCAGCGCGTCATAGAAGCCCATGACGATTTGCTGAAAGTGAGGCTCTACGAAGGGTTTGAGCTCGCGAAGGCGCACTACATCGTCGTCTGTGAAACCGACGTAGTCCTTGAACTCTTCGAAGAAGTACATGCCTGAAATCCTCACGCTTTACGGGCTAGATTGTTGAGGTTGCTGAAATAAGGAGAGGAAAATTATTTTTCGTCGTCGATCAGCATGCGAATGGCCGGGGTGTCCAGATCGTCGAATTGTCCGCGTCTGGCGGCCCAGAAAAAGGTGAGAACCGATGCGACGGCGAAACACAGGGCGATTGGTATTACGAAAAATAGGACGTTCATAGTGCGTTTTTCTGGGTTTTGGAAATATTGAGTCCAGTCGTGGTGGACTGTGTAGATCCTGTAGGATCGGAGTATGGATGATGGAATGACTTTTGCGCAAGCGAAGACGCGATTACAAACAAAGAACTGAGGGGCATGGCGACGGCAGCGAGCAGGGGGGCGACGAGTCCGAGCGCGGCCAGGGAGATTCCCAGGGCGTTGTAGACGGCTGAGCCGATCAGGTTTCGGTGCACGGTGCGCATGACCTGGTGGGTTCCGTCGATGAGTTCGAGGATGTTTTCGATGCCCTGGCGGGTGACGAAGATGTCGGCGGCGACGAGCGCTGCCTGGGTGCCACCGTGGACGGCGATGCCGACGTCGGCGGCTTGTAGTGCGGTGGCGTCGTTGACGCCGTCGCCGACCATGACGATCTGGGCGTCGGGGTTGTTTTTGCGAAGTTCTTCGACGAAGAGGCGTTTTTGTTCGGGGTCGACGCCGCCGCGGGTGAGCGTCGGGTCGATGCCGAGCGTTTGCGCGCAGGCAGCAACGAGCTCGGGGTGGTCGCCGGAGAGGAGCGCGGGTTGGATGCCGCGTGCTTTGAGGGTGGCGATGAGTTCGGGTGCGTCGGTGCGCAGGCGATCGCCGATGCCGATGGCGGCGGTGATTTTGTGGTTCTGGGCGACGACGACCGGGGTGAATCCGTCGGCGACGATGGTGGCGACGTGCTTGCGCCAGGTGTTGATTTCGTCGTCGGAGGGGTTTTCGAGAAGGCTGATGATCCAGTCGATGTGTCCGACGGCGGTGGGGACTTCGTCGATGCGTCCGGTGATGCCGTTGCCGGGGACTTCGGTGATGTCGGTGGGCGGCGCGAGGTTGGGCGCGTTAGGGGTTGCGGCCCAGGCGGTGAGCGCGGCCGCGATGGGATGGTTGCTGTGGGCTTCCAGGCGCGCGGCGGCGTGCGCGGCTTCGGTGGAGCCGGTGATGTGGGCGACGGTCATGCGGCCTTCGGTGAGCGTGCCGGTTTTGTCGAAAATGATGTGTGTGGCGCGAGCCAAAGACTGGAGGACGTCGTCGTGTTTGATGAAAAAGCCCTGTTTGGCGGCGCGGCCGACACCGACGGTCAGGGCCAGTGGCGTGGCCATGCCGAGTGCGCAGGGGCAGGAGATGACGAGCAGGGCGACGACGTGGGCGACGGCCTGGGCCGGGTCGATGAAGCTCCAGACCAGTCCGGTCAGTGCGGACGCGGCCAGGACGACGAGTACGAAGAGGCCACCGAGCCGGTCCGCAAGTTGGACGATGGGGGCGCGGCGTCGCTCGCCGTCTTCGACCCATTGCATGAGTTTGCCGACGCGGGTTTCGTTGCCGGCGGCGGTGACGCGCACGGTCAGGACGGCGCCCAGGTTGGTGACGCCGGCCTCGATCGTGTCGCCGGCGGTGACCGGTTCGGGGCGGCTTTCGCCGGTGACGACGGCGCGGTGCACTGTGGATGCGCCGTGAATGATGACGCCGTCGGCGGGAATGACGTCGCCGGCGCGGACTTCGACAAGATCGCCGAGCTGGAGGGTGTCGGCGGGGACTTCTTCGATGCGCGGCTGATCGGATTCTGCGTTGTCTGGCAAGAGGCGTCGTGCGGTGGACGGCAAAAGGGAGAGCAGGCGTTCGGCGGCGTCACCGGCAAAGCGTCGGCCGCGCATCTGGAGCCAGCGCGCGGTCAAAAGTGCGGCGATGAGTACGGCGATGGAGTCGAACCAGACGTCGCCCTGGCCGGTGACGGTGGCCACGGCGCTGTGTGCCCAGCCGACGAAGACGCCGAGTGCAATGGGAACGTCCATGGAGAGGCGGTTCCAGGCAAAACCTTCGGCGCGTGAAAGGACGCCGCGCAGCGAGCCTGCTGCTCGGCGGAAAAACACACCGCCGCCATACACCAGGGAAACCGTAGCCAGGCCCAGGCTGATGTAGCGCGCAAACGTGGCGAGTTTGGGGTCGTGTAAAATATCCAGACCGCCGTACATGGCGACGGCCAGAATCATGATGTTGCCGGCAATCGCCCAGCTTGCGCCGACGCGCATCAACAGAGCGCGCTCGGCTTTGCTATGGCCGGCGATGCGATCGCTGCGCAGCGCGTGGGGCATGTAGCCGTAGCGCGTCAGCCACTGTGCGATGGCGGAGAGTTGGGTGTGTTCGGGATTCCAGCGCAGTTCCAGGCGTGCGCGGGCCAGGGAAAGGCGTGCTTCGATCACGCCGGGGATGACGTGTGGCAGGCGTTCGGTGAGCCAGACGCAGCCGGCGCAGTGGACGCCTTCCAGATGCAGATCGATCGAGCGGGTGCCGTCTTCGAGCAGGTTGGAGTGTTTTTCGAGGAATTCGTCGGAGTCGAATGTGGAGAAATGTTTGTCGGTGAGGTTTGGGTCGGTGTTGCCAGAGTTGATCACGGCGCGTTGGCCACGGGCATTCTGGCTCATGTCGCGTAGTTTGTAGAATGTGTCGAAGCCGCCGCTGTGGATCGCGTGGTAGATGGCTTCGCAGCCGATGCAGCAAAAACTGGGCAGGGCCTGGTTTTCGTGATCGAAGGCGGCCGCGGCGGGCAGGCCGCAATGCGCGCAGGGAACGCTCGATTGCGCGTGATTATCCCGTATCGTTGGTGCCGTGACCGTTGTGTTTTCTGGCATCAGTCCACCTCATGGCGACGCTCAAATCGGATGCTTTGCTCGGAAAATTCGCCTTCGATGATCAGATCCCAGACACCGACCGGGGATGGCGGGTGAGAAAATGCATAGCGTCCGGGCTGCTCGGCAACGGGTGTCAGGGGCGTGGTGCTGATGTCATCGGCGAATTGCGGGCGGCGCAGGGTAATTTGCGCGTTCAGTCCTTCGACGGGCTGGTTGGCCGCGTCGGTGATCTCGATATGGCCCAGCGGCGTCGGGTTCATGGTGATATCGAGCGTCCAGCCCAGGCGCGCGGATTTCTGGAGTTCCTCCTGGGACTGATCCCAGTTTACGGAGCGCTCATAGTAGTTGTGCTCAAGCTGCAGACCATCTCCGGAGCGTGAGGTGAGTACCAGGATCGTGCTCATGGTAAAGGACATGCCGAGCAGGGCGAAGATAATGCCCGGGTAGAGAATGTGGGGCGGGATCCGGATCATGGTTGAACCTCGGAAGTGGGAGGAGTTTGTTCGCTGGCCTGTCCGCCGGGCTCGTCTGCGTTCGCGTCGTCTGCGTTGGCTTTTTCGGCAGGGGCCGGGGCGGCATTCGCACCGTTGGCGCCGTTTTCAGAAGGGCCAAGCAGGTTGAAGTCGATGGCCGTGGTGTATCCATCCGCCGTGCGCACTTCGAATGTGCCGTTTGCGGAGCCATTCACGAAGGCCTCGGGCGGCACGATAACAAAGGTATCGACGCGTTTTGTTTCGCCGCCCGGCAATTCCAGTTTGGGCAGACCCACGATTCGAACCTGGGTGCCTTCGGGAGCGGTGGCGACGATTTCGGCGGAAGTGGTTTTGCCGCGATTCTGGATGCGGAAGTTCAAACGGTTGGCGATTTCGCCGGTACCGAGTGTGGTGTAGGGCTCGGCAACCACGCGGCCGACGTTGACTTCCAGTTCGGTGCGCGAGGTCAAAAGCAGCGTAAAGATGGTGCCCAACAAAAGCAGCAGCGCGCCATAAAAGACAGTGCGCGGGCGAACGATGCGGGCTTTGGCGCCGCTCAAAAGGTTTTCGCTGGTGTAGCGGATCAGGCCGGTGGGTTTGTTCACGCTGATCATAATGACGTCGCAGGCATCGATGCACTGGGTGCAGCTGATGCATTCCATCTGCAGGCCGTCACGGATGTCGATACCGGTCGGGCAAGTGCGTACACAGGCGCCGCAGTCGATGCAGTCGCCCAGATTCAGGGTGATGCCGGCCTGTTCGTCCTTGCGTTGTGCGCGGGAACGTCGTCCGCGAGGTTCGCCGCGCGTGGGATCGTAGCTGACGATCAGCGAGTCCTTGTCCATCAAAACCGACTGAAAACGCGCGTAAGGACAGGCGATCGTACACATTTGTTCGCGAAAATAGGCGAAATCAAACAAAACCAGGGCCGTGGTGAGCGCCATCATGAGGAAAAATCCCCAGTTGTCGCTCGGGGGGCGCTGCATCCAGACAAGGAGGACATCCCAGCTCACGAAATAGGCGACAAAGGTGTGAGCCAGCAGCAAGGAAATCACAACATAAAAGGAGAATTTGCCGAATTTTCGCGCGAATTTCTCGGGCGTCATCGGGCCCTGGTCGCGTTTGCGGCGTGCGTTTTCCTTGCCTTCAAAAAGCCGCTCGATGGGGCGGTACACAAACTCCATGTAGACCGTTTGCGGGCAGCCCCAGCCGCACCAGACGCGGCCGAGCAGAGCGGTTGCGAAAAATACAGAGAGCAAAGAGATCAGGGCGAACAGCATCAGCATGACCGTGTCGGTCGAGTAGAGCGTCAGCCCGAAGAAGGTGAATTCGCGGTGGATCAGGTCGAGGAAGATGGCGGGTTTTCCGCCAATTTTGGTAAGTGGTAAGCCCAGGAAAAGAAAAATGAGTAGCCAGGCCACGATGCCGCGTGCTGTGCGCAGCTTGCCCGGGCTGGGTGTGGGATAAACCCAGCGGCGTTTGCCATCCTGGTCCATCGTAGAAAGGATCGATTCAGGCGCCTGAGGGATGACTGGACTGCGTTGGGCCTTATCGACTTGTGGCTGGCTACTCATTTTTTACTCCGGTTGTTACTCCGCGACGTACGGTGTGCCTTCCGGTGCTTTGGCGCCGGGAGGATTCGTTCCCTGCAAGGAGTTGATGTAGATGACGACCGAGACAGCATCATCATGCGAGAGGATGTTGCCCCAGGCAGGCATGCCCTTGGCGAGCACGCCGTTGTAGACCACGCCGTAGATGTCGGTCAGGCTGCCGCCGTGCAACCAGTGATCGTCAGTAAGATTGGGTCCGATCATGCCTTCGCCGGCCTGGCCGTGGCATGCCGCGCAGCTTGCGGTGAATGCGGCCTGGCCCGTGGCGAGTACTTCTTCGTTGCCCAGCATGCCGGTGAGGTACTCCAGGGTGACTTCGGGAGCATCGGCTTTGGCGGCGTGCTGGACGGCAAAGAGTTTCTGGCTCTCGATGTGCAGATCGTCCTGGTAGGTGTTGATATATCCCAGTCCGATCCCGACCACATAAAACAGGGACCACACAATGGTGATGTAGAAGATACCCAGCCACCAGCCGGGCATCGGATTGTCGTACTCCAAAATGCCGTCGTAATCGTGTCCCTCGATGATTACATCGCGCTCGGCCTGGGATGGAGCTTGTTGAGGAATCATTGTCATGGGTAGGCCTCGTCCTTGGAACGGATGGTACCGTCATCAAGCGGCATGCGCTCAAGCTGATGAATGCTGTCTTTGCTCATAAAGAAGGCGCGAATTACGATCGCAATAAAGACAGCGACAAAGATAAAAAGGGCAACTTCGGCGTAGATGGCCAGATTGGCGTCCGCCATTACTTCCTTTCTCATCGTCCACCTCGCGTTCCCTGAGTTACATCGGGTTCTTTCTGGATATCGACGCCCAGACGCTGCAGATACGCGATCAGCGCGATGATTTCGTACTCTTCCAGGCCAGCTTCGCCGCCCTGTGCCACGATTTCATCCGCAATTTCTTTGGCCTGTGCCTTTGCCAGTTCGACAGCATTTTCAGCTTCGTAGGGCGTGTAGGGCGTGCCGAGCATCATCAGGCCTTCGATCTTGCGTTGGGTGCCGGACAGGTCGAGCTTGTCGGTAAACATGGCCGGATACGCAGGCATCAGCGAGCCGTCGTGGATTGCACGCGGATCTTTCATATGCACCACGTGCCAGGAGTGCGGGTACTTTCCGCCGACGCGCGCAAGGTCCGGACCGGTTCGCTTGGAACCCCACAGGAACGGCCTCTCATACACGTCCTCACCGGCTTTGCTGTATTCACCGTAGCGCTCAATTTCGTGGCGCAGCGGGCGAATCATCTGGCTGTGACAGGTGTGGCAGCCTTCGGCGATGTAGATGTCGC
>JBEBUW010000095.1:0-17115 GCA_040393065.1 Lujinxingia vulgaris
GGCGGTCGGGTCCGTCGTTGTGGGGTCGGCGGGGGGTTGTTGGGGGGGTGGGGGGGGGGGTGGTTTTTGTTTTTTTTTTTTTGTTTTTGGGGGGGGTGGGGGGGGGGGGGGGGGGGGGGGCGTTTTCGGCGGATATGGCGCAGTGGCCGGGGTTTGCGGAGCTTGAGCAGGCGTGGAGTGAGTTGTGGCTGCGCGAGCAGATGTTGGCCGGCGGGCGTAATGCAGATCAGAAGGTGCCGGCGTTGTCGGTTTTTGATGCACCGGGGCAGGCGTTGCAGTTGAGCGCGCCGGAGACGTTGCCGTGGGATCTGCCGCTTTTGTGCTGGACGCCGCGTGAGTATGAGGCGTTGCGTGATTTGCTGGTGGGGATGACGAGTTCGTTGCGTGGTCAGGAAGGCGTGGTCCAGCACAGCCGGGCGGATTTTGTGTGTTCGGTGCATGCGCAGGATCGCGGGCTGGTGCTGACGGATGGACGGTTTCGGATTCAGGTGCAGCCGGCGCGTTTGCATGGGGGCGGAGCGAACCGGGATTTGCTACAGACAGGGCAGGAGCTGGCAGCGCATCAGCGGGCGTTTCGGGCGTGTTATGCGGAGATCAGCGCGCAGTTTCAGGGGCTGGAGCCGGCGACAAAGCAGCGGGTTTTGAATGTGTTGTTCAGCGCTTACGCGGGCTATTTGCCGCAGGCGCGTGCGGTCTGGCAGCGGCGTTTTTCGGGTGTGAAGACGTTGGAGCCGGCGGAGGCGTTGCGCAGGCTGGTGTTGGAATTCAGTTCGATTTTGCGGCTTCCGATCTTGCTCGATCCGTTTGAAACGCCGGAAGAAAACGAGCTGTTGGCGATGCCGGCATTCAGCCTGGTGGTGGCGCTTTCGGAGGCCAGCAGCGCAAGAAATGTGGCGGAAGGGTATGATGCGGCGATGCTGCGCATACCGATGGCGGCGCTGAAAAATCTTCTGGGCAATGTGCCGATTCGTCTTCGGGTCGTGAGTGTGCCGGCGGATGCTGCGCAGGATTGCACCTGGTTGTGTGATCACGCGCTGGGGTTGCGGGGCCTGAATGCGCAGCCTCTGGAGCAGTTATTGCGCGCGATTCAGAATGATATGCTGTATCTGGAGGTTTTGCCTTGAGAGGACACTTTTGAGGCAGGAGTATTATGCAGAATCATGAATGGAATTTGATCGAGGAAGTCGGGGGCAGCGAGCGCTTGCTGGCGATGATGGTGCGGTTTTACGATTTGCAGTTTGCGGATCTGATGATCGGATTTTTGTTTGCGGGCAAAGATAAGTTGCAGCTGGCGAAAAGTCAGGCGGAGTATGTGAGTGCGCGTCTGGGGCGGGATCGCTTGCGTTATGAAGGGCCGCCGATTCGTAAGGCGCATTTGAAGGTCCCGATTTTGGTCGGGCACTTTAATCGCAGACTTGTGATTTTGGAGCAGGTTTTCGAGGAGTTCGACGTGCCGGCTCATGTGCGTGAGGCCTGGCTGGCGTTGGACAATTCTCTGCGTGATCTGGTGGTGCGTACAGGGCAGGGGGCGCGGGAGCATTTGCTGAAAGAGCATGACGCAGGCGATGCGTCGGCGGATTGAGCGCGTGAACCGAGCGGTTAAGAAAGTCTTAAGATATTCTTAAGAAGTTGGCGGAAAGCGGACTTTGCCGCTTTTCTATGTGAGTAATTATTCGTCGAGAGAGCGGATTCGTGCTACGAGACGCCTGCCTGGTTTGAGCAGGCCAGAGCGTGCGATTTCGATGGGAACGACCAGGCATAACTGGTCATCGACTTCGACGATACATTCGCGCCAGCTGCCAAGTTTGACGATTTCTTGGTCTTCGATGGTGCGTTCACCGATGGCCGATGTAGCGATGGTCGGGCGAATGTCGCCGGGTAAACAATCGGTGATGAATGGACTTTCGGTGGTCATTTCCAGGTGTTGATTTCGGCCGGGTTGTGGGTGTCTGCGGGCCTGTTCCAGGCGCGCTGCCTGGGCGAAGAGTTCCTGGCGGCTGAAGATTTCAGTGGATGCATCGTCGAGCAGGATTTCGGCCGGCTTGCTGTGTTCGGACTTCGGAATTTTGATGGCGACCTGGATTGTGGCGTCGTCGTTGAGCAGTTGGGGGCTGGGAATGGGTATGGTTGGTTTGTTGGTGGCCAGTAATGGATTGGGTTGTGGTTGTTTTACCGTTGTTTCGAGCAGCGGGTCAAAAACGGGAATCGGGCTGGGACGACGGCCTTTCTTAGAATCGGACATGGAGAGAGCTCCCTGGTTTCTATGGCGAGAAGGTTTCCCGAACAAAACTACAAAGTTGATAGGCCCAGTGTGACGGATGTAGGCAGTGAATGCAATGAGTCGGCCGCAAATTCGATGGAACGCGTCGAATAATATTGTATGCGGTGTGGTTGGAAGGAATCGCTGAGATAGGCTGTAGGAATTGGCTATCGTATAGGTAATCGATGTCTGGAAGTAAAAATACCAGGGTAATAAGCCTTGTGCTGGTTGCCATTTGTGTACTCGCCGCTCCCGTAGTTTCCGTGTCCGGGGAACAGATGCCGGAGGCGGAGCAGGGCAGTGAACCCCGGGTGATGCGGTTGACGTTGGCGGAGGTTCTGGAGCTGACGGAGACGAATAATGAAGAATGGGAGCTGGCGGAACTTGCGATTCGTCGCAGTCAGGCTGCGCGGCGTGAGGCGCTGGCGGGGTTGTTGCCACAGCTTAATCTTTCGGCCGGTGTGACGCGCCAGGGCGGCGATGAATCCAGGGTGGGTGATACGGTCATTCGACAGCGTTATGATTGGAGCACGGGGCTTGCGGCTTCGATTATGCTTTTTGATGGCGCGCGTTATCCGCAGTATGCACGTGCCGGAGATCTGGTCGAAGTGAGCAAGGCCGAAGCGAGTTGGCGGCGGCATTTGTTGAAGATGGAGGCAGAGCAGGCGTTTTATGTGCTGGCTTCCGGGCAGCGTGAAGTAGCGATTGCGAACAAGACCGTTGAACTTCGGCAGGCGTATCTGGAGCGCGCGGAGGCGATGCTCGGGGCAGATCTGGCGATCAGTCTGGATGTGGCGCGGGCGCGCACGGATTTGTTGGAGGCGCAGCAGCGAGTTCTAGAGGCGCAGATTACGGTGGGCAATGCTTCGGATGGCCTGGCGGTTCTGGTCGGCGTCGATCCGGAGATCTTGATCCTGGCGGATTCCGGAGATTTTGCGGTGGAAGCGCCACCGGCTGAGGCAGATGCTTCGTTGTTGTTGGAGCGCGCGGATTTCCTTGGACAATCGTATTCGTTGGAAGCGGCGCAGCGGGCAAAATCTGCGATCTGGTGGAGTTTTTTGCCTCGTCTTGAGCTTCGCGCCAATGTGAATCAGGGGCCAACGACGTTGTTCAATCCGAATGGAACGGCCTGGTCGATGTCGTTGGCGTTGAACTGGCTTTTGTATGACGGTGGTGCGCGTTATGCGCGGCTGGATCTTGCGGACACGGATATTCGCGAGCGCGAGCTTGTGATGGAGCGTAATCTTCGCAGCGCCAGCGCGCAGCTTTCCAGCGCACTAAGAGACTGGCAGTTGACGGTGTCCGCGTTGACGGTTGCGGAAGAACAGGTGGCTTCGGCGCAGGAAGCGTATGAAGTTGCGGAAGCACGTTTTGAGGCGGGATTGGCGACCAGCATTGAGGTTACGGATGCTTCGCAGGCGTTGTTTCGGGCGGAGATCGCTCTGAATCAAACGCAGTTGCGCGCGATGCTGACGTCTTCGCGTTATCGTTATCTTGAGGCGATCGAAGTTCCGTAAGTTCGAGACATTTTTATCTATTATCTATCATCAGCTCCTATCGAAAGATTCCTTATGACACGCACAACTTTTTATTTGCCAGCAGCCTGCTTGCTTGTCGCTGCTTTGTTTGCCGTTGGTGGCTGTCAGGGCGAAAAAACCAGCGGCCCGGCCGCAGGTGCCAAACGTGGTGGTCCGTCGAATTCCGTGACGACGATTGAAAGCGTTGCGGTAGAGCGCGGGCCGATGACGGTGGTGGGCGATTATACGGGCGAATTTCAATCGGAAGGATCTTCGCAGCTTTCGGCGGATACGGCCGGGCGCGTGATCGCGGTGGATGCCAATATTGGCGATGAGGTGACGCGCGGTCAGGTGCTGGCGGAGATCGATCCGTTGCCGCATCAGCAGCGGATTCGTGAGCTGCAGGCTTCGGTGCAGATGGCAACGGCGAGTCTGGCGGAATCGAAGGTACAGCTTGAGAATTTGAAGGTGGATCTGGATCGTCGCCTGCCGTTGTTGGAGCGGCAGATGATAACGGCGGCCGAGATTCAGAATCTTCAGGCCAGTGTGCAGGCCGCGGAGCAGCGTGTGGCGGTTGCGCAGGCGACGATCCAGCAAAATCGGGCGCGTTTGCTTTCGGCGCAGGAGGATTTGCGCAATACCAAAATCAAGGCGCCGTTTGACGGGCGGATTGCGGAGCGTTTCGTAGATCTGGGAACGTATGTGACGCCGAATCAGCCGGTGTTTCGGATCATTGATGACGGCGAGATTTATCTGCGCGTGCGGGTTCCGGAGCGCGATGCCGGGCGGATTACGATGGACATGCCGGTGGAGGTGCGGATCGCGGCGTTTGGCAGTCAGCCGCATGCCGGCAAGGTTTTCAGGATTGCGCCGGCGCTGGATTCGACGACGCGCACGCTGCGGGTGGATATCCGGCTGGATGAGGAGCTTCCGACGTTGAAACCGGGGATGTATGCGCGTGCGCAGATCGTGCTCGGACAAAATGAGAATACGCTTTCGATTCCGAATCAGACCTTGTCGAAGGAGCGTGATGGTCAGCCTTTTGTCTGGTTGGTTACGGAGGACAAGGCTAACAAAGTGACGGTTGTGCCGGGGATGGTGGGGCGCGAACGGACGGAAATTGTGGAAGGGCTGAGCGCGGGGGATGCGATTGTTTTGCGTGGTCAGGAACGGTTACGGCCCGGTGCAACGGTGCGGGATTTGTCTAAGGAACTGAAATCATCGCCGGCCGCAAGCGCGACGGAGACTCCATGAATTTACCTAAGTTTGCAGTTCATCGCCCGATCTTTACGAGCATGGTTTTCCTGGTCGTTTTGATGCTGGGAGCGGTGTCTTTTACACGGCTTCAGGTCGATCTGTTGCCGGAGATCGAGTTTCCGAGTCTTTCGATTACGACGACGTATGAGGGCGCCGGGCCGGAAGAAATCGAAACGCTGATTACGCGGCCAATTGAGCAGGTCGTGAGCACGGTTGAAGGCGTGGAGCGTCTGCAGGGCTTTTCGGCGGAAGGCAGAAGCCGGGTTTCGCTGAATTTTGTCTGGGGCACGAATATGGACAGCGCGCTGAATGATGTGCGTGCTGTGGTTGAGCGCGTGAAGATGCGTTTGCCCGAGGAAGCGGACGATCCGGTCGTATTTAAGTTCGATATCGGTAGTTTTCCTGTCATGTTTCTCGCGCTTTCCGGGGAGATGAGTGAGCCGGAATTGCGTCAGCTTGCGGAGCGCCAGCTTGCGCCCAGAATGGAGCGAATTGAGGGCGTGGCGTCGGTCGATATTCGCGGTGGCGTAAAGCGAGAAATTCATGTGTTGCTCGATACCGAGCGATTGAGTGCGTATAACCTGGCGCCCAATCGGGTGGTGGAAGCATTGCGGGTGGAGAACCAGAATATTCCGGCCGGGCAGATCGATGAATTCGATGAAAGCGTGCTGGTGCGAATTCTGGGGGAAAACATCGATCCGCTGAATTTGAACAACATCATTGTGGCGACGCAGCCGGATGAAACGGGCAAGCTGGTTCCGATTTTTGTGCGGGATGTGGCGCGTGTGGTCGATACGTTTGAAGATCCAAACAATATTGTTCGCATCGATGGCAAGCCCAGCATTCGTGTGAGTGTTTCGAAGCAGTCGGGCGCAAACACGGTTGAGGTTGCGGCCAATGTTCGTAAAGAACTGGAAAACATCAATAAGGACTATGAAGGTCGCGCGCATCTTTCGATACTGACGGATACGTCGGAGCATATCGAGAAATCGATTTCGAACGTGCAGGATTCGGTGTTGATCGGTGCGGTGCTGGCGATTTTGATGTTGCTGTTTTTCCTGCGTGATATTCGTTCGACGTTGATTATTGGGCTGGGGATTCCGGTTTCGATCATCGGTATTTTCACGCTGATGTACACCTTTGACGTGACGCTGAACCTGGTCAGCTTCGGTGGTATTGCGCTGGGTGTGGGACTTCTGGTCGATAACGCGATTGTTATTCTCGAGAATATTTTTCGCAAAGTTGAGGACGGTGAGAATCCACAGGAAGCGGCCGTGGAGGGGGCAGGCGAGGTTGCGGCTGCGATTGTTGCGTCTACGCTGACGACGTTGGTGGTCTTTTTGCCGGTGATTTTCTTGACCGGTTTTGCGGCGATTTTCTTCGGTCAAATGGCGTTTGTCGTCAGCTTTGCGCTGATTTGTTCGCTGGCTGTGGCGATGACGCTGGTTCCGATGCTTTCGGCAAAGTTCTTAAAGCACAGAAAGGTTGCGGCGGAAGGAGTGGCTCCGAAAAAAGAGGATGCCATCGGGCGTTTTCTGGATGCGATTGATCATGCGTACGGCAATCTGGTGGACTGGTGTCTGGGCTTTTCGAAATCGACGGTCCTGGTCGCTGTTTTGCTGCTTGTCGGCTCGTTTTTTCTGGTTCCTTTTGTGGGAACGGAATTGATGCCGGAAGAAGATATGAGCGAGGTTTCGATCCACTTTGAGCTGCCGATTGGAACGCGTGTTGAAGTCACAGAACAGGCGATTCAACAGCTTGAGCATGTGTTGCCGGCGGCGATTCCGGAAATGATTCATATGCAGACTGTCGTGGGTACGCCGGGTGGCTGGTCGAGCGCAGGCGGTGAAACGGCAAGTATCAGCGTGAAGCTGGTGCCGGTTTCGCAGCGTGCGCGTAGCAGCGCGGAAATCGCGCTGGCAGTGACGCCGCTGGTCAAAGATCTGGTGCCTGGAGCGAACGTGCGTGTGAATGCGGGCGGCGGCCTGTGGATTATGCGTGTGTTGAGCGGCGGCGGTGAGCGTCTGGAAGTTGGCGTGATTGGTTATGATCTCGATACGGCCGATAGAATTGCGCAGGAAGTGCGTGATCGCATGATGACCATCGATGGCATCAGCGGCGCGGATATCAGCCGCAAGGCCGGTGGCCGCGAGGCCAGGGTTGTTCCCGATGCCGAAAAACTCGCCGCACTGGGTTTGCAGGCTTCGGTGGTGGCGCGTCAGATTCAGACCTATATGCAAGGAACGCGCGCGACGGTTTTGCGCTCCGAAGGCGATGAGTTTGATGTAGTCGTGAAATTGCCGCATTCGGAGCGAGTCGGTGTGGATGCGCTGCTCAATGCGCCGATCGTGATTCCGGGAGCCGGAACGACGGTGCTGGGCGATATTGCCAGAGTGGTTGAGGCCGAGGGGCCGCTGACAATTGAGCGCGAAGATCAGAGCCGGATTGTGCGTGTGCGTGCGTTTTTGTCGGGTGAGCGAAATCTGGGGCAGATTACCAGCGAGTTGCGTGAAAAAATTGCTGATGTTGAGCATCCCAATGATTTTCAGGTGCTGGTCAAAGGTGAAACCGAGGAGCAGCAAAAGACGTTTGCCGCGCTTTTGATTGGTATTTTGCTGGCGATCGCGTTGATTTATATGGTGATGGCGGCGCAGTTTGAGAGTCTTTTGCAGCCGCTTTATATCATGTTCTCGATTCCGTTTGCGGCGATCGGGGTCATCGTAATGCTGGCTGCGACCGGGACGTCGTTCAATATTCAGTCGTTTATGGGCTGTATTATGTTGGCGGGTATCGTTGTCAATAACGCGATCGTGTTGGTGGACTACATCAACTTGATGCGCAGGGAACATGGCATGCAGATTCGCGAGGCTGTGGTTTTGAGCGCGCGTCGTCGTTTGCGCCCGATTTTGATGACGAGCGTTACGACGATTCTTGCGCTGGTGCCGGTGGCGATCGGAGTGGGCGAGGGCGGTGACTCGCAGGCTCCGCTGGCGCGCGCGGTGATTGGCGGCTTGCTGGTTTCCGGTCTGATTTCACTGCTGATCATTCCCGTTATTTATAATGCGATTGAGAGTTGGCGAGAACGAAAAAGCACTGTCTGACAAGAAAGGTGTTGTCACCCGGACGAATAAATTGAACAAATGGAATCCATGTGCTAACGATTTAGGTCGAGTGCTCGTTACGTTAAGGAATTCTGAATGTTCAAGCTCCTGATAGAGGATGAAGAAGGTGGAACGCGAGTCGTTCCGGTAGTCCATGACGAAATTACGATTGGTCGTGACGCCGGCAACACTATCCACCTGACCGATCGTAATGTTTCGCGTAAGCATGGTCGGCTGGTTCGTGAGAACGGACGTTTGTTCGTGGAAGCCGTTGCTGCACGTTATGGCCTGCGAAAAAATGGCAAGGTTCTGACGCAGCGCGAGGAATTTCGCGAAGGCGACGTTTTGCGGATCGGTGATTACCGGGTGACGCTGCAGGCCGAGGTGAAGGCGCCGCCACCTGGCTTGAAAGCTCCTCCGGGCGTGACGCGTTCCGGCGGATTCAGCGATGAGGTAACGCAGGTTACCAGCATCAATTCCGCGGCGCGCGAGCACACGCAGATTATGCCTGCGATGCCGGCGAAACTGGTGGTGATTTCCAGTAACTTTGCCGGTCAGGAATTCCCGCTCAATCGTGATGAAGTTGTAATTGGTCGTGGCGATGATTGTCATGTGATCATCGATCATCGCTCGATTTCCACGAAGCACGCTAAAATCGTGCGGGAAAGCAATACCATCTATAAGATCGTCGATCTGAACAGCAAAAACGGTGTCAAAGTCAGTGGCGAAGAGTATCGGGCAACGCATCTCAAGCGCGGCGATATTGTCGAGCTCGGGCATGTGAAATTCCGATTTGTGGAGCCTGGCGAAAACTATGTTTTCACGGCGCAGGCCGCCGGCTTTGAGGATAGTTTTGATCAGCCGGTTTCAAGTGGTGGAAACAAAAAGACGCCGATGCTGATCGGTATTGCGGTATTGCTGGGCGTGTTGATTGTCGGCGGAGTTTTTGCGCTCAAAGGATCGGGAGATCCGACACCGTCTGGCGATGCCGTCGCTGTCGTGGCACCGAGTGTAGCCGGTTCGCCGGTGCAAGATCGTGCGCAGGAAGCGATTGAGAAGGCTGGTACAGATCTGGCGGCCGGACAATTGCAGCGAGCCGTCGGTGCACTGGAATCGGTGCGGGACCACTTAGATCCGTCGCCGGCGCAGATTACGCAGATCAACGAAATGCTTTCGCAGGCGCGCAACGAGCAGCCGTTCCAGCGGGCCTATATGCAGGCCCGTGAGCTGGCCGATGGTAAGCAATACATTGAGGCGTTGGAGCGAATCGAGTCGATTCCATCGCATTCCTTGTTCCAGAAATTGCTGGAGCAGGAAGGATTGACGCAATCGGTGCTTGATGGCGCGGTGAGCACGGCGCAGGCGCAGTCACAGCAGGGCGATGCAGCCGGCGCTCGCGAGATTGTTGAGAACATCCTCGCGTTTGATTCCGAGAATGTGCCAGCTCGCCAGCTACTTGCGCAGCTTGATAAGGCGCCCGGCCGTGGACAGGCCGCAGTTGCTGTTGCGCAACCTGCGGTGGCGCAAGAACAGGCTTCGGCGCCGGCTGAAACCGTGGTTGCGGCAAAGGCTCCGGCGACGACCAAGACCAAAACTTCGACCCGGAAGAAAGCGCCGACCATCAGTGCTGAGGCGGCCAATGAATTGTTCCGCAGTGCGGGTAGAAAATTCATGGGCGGCGATCCGCGCGGTGCGATCACCGACTGTCAGCAGGGATTGAGCGGCGGACACATTGAATGCCACCGAATTCTGGGGCTGGCGTACACGCAGATCAACGACAACCGCAGGGCTTGCAATCATTATCGTCAGTATTTGCGGACGAATCCAAAAGACAGCAACAATATTACGGTGCAGATGAGCAAACTGGACTGTGATTCCTAAGATATTCTGTAATGAAAAGAGAGTTTGAATGATCGTATAATCGGGCGCCGCAGTTTGGGCGTCCGATTTGTTTTTTGTGGAAAACGCTACTGGAATGTGGTCATCGGATTGTCGGTTTTTGTAGAGGGTACAAGAACTATTTTACGGAGAAACGATCATCGGAAAGAACATTTATGGCGAAATTGCCGGGCTGAAACCAAGTCAGCGCAAGAGTCTGGAGCGGCTTTTTAAGCGGCGGCTGAGTTCGTACGAAGCGATCAATCAGGAGTTTGCAACACAGCTCACGTTTATTTCTCAGGAAATCAATCGTGTTGTGGCGGTTCTGGTCGATCGCGGCGGTCAGGTTACCGAGGTGATGGTCGGCGATAACGATCGGGTTTATTTGCCGGATATTGGTCGTGAACGTGCGGGGACGAGTCGTTTTCGTGGGATTCGACTGATTCGAACCAGTCTTTCGGGGACAAGCAGCAAGCATCAGGTGGAGTTGACGAGCGACGATCTGACGGACTTGTCGCGTCTGAAGCTTGACCTGGTGATGAGCATCGCGGTGACGGCGGCCGGGTATCCGGGCACGGTCGCGTGGGCGAATCTGATTCCGGATAATCCGGAACACAGGCTGTGGCAGATTTCGCAGGCGGTGAATCCGGCGTCGGTGCAGTTGAACTTTGCGCATTTTATTGCGGAGCTGGAAGGCGAGTTTCAGCGCAAGACGGCGCGCGCACAGGATACGGGCGAGAATGCTGCGATGTTGGTGCTGGCTTCTACGCCGGGCGCGCGCAGTGTGGCGGTGGAACTGGAGGAAATGCGCGAGTTGTGTCGGACGGCGGGGGTTTCGATCGTCGATACGGTTGTGCAAAACCGGCCGGAATTGCATCCGCGCTATGCGATTGGCAAGGGTAAGCTTGAGGAGTTGACGTTGCGCGCGCTGCAGTTGGATGCGGAGCTGATTATTTTTGCGCAAGATCTGACACCGGGTCAGTTGCGCGGCATCACGGAGATGACCGAGCTGAAGGTGCTGGATCGGACGCAGTTGATCCTGGATATTTTTGCGCAGCGGGCGAGCTCGAGTGATGGAAAGATGCAGGTTGAGCTGGCGCAGCTCAAGTATAATTTGCCCAGATTGCACAGCAAAAACACGGGGATGAGTCGTCTGACGGGTGGCATCGGCGGACGTGGTCCGGGTGAAACGAAGTTGGAGATCAATCGGCGGCGCGCGCGGGATCGGATTCGGATGCTGGAAGTGCAGATTGAGAATCTGGGCAAGCAGCGCGGTGTGCGACGCGCGCGCAGGATTCAGAACAATCTGCCGCTGGTGGGCATTGTTGGTTATACGAACGCGGGAAAATCAACGTTGCTCAATACGCTGACGCGCTCGGATGTGCTGAGTGAAGATCGCCTGTTTGCGACCTTGCAGCCGACGTCCAGGCGGTTGCGGTTTCCGGATGAACGCGAGGTGATTTTCACGGATACGGTTGGTTTTATCCATGATTTGCCGGCCGATCTGGTGACGGCGTTCAAGGCGACGCTGGAGGAGCTGGATGAGGCCGATTTGCTGCTGCATGTGGTCGATGTTTCCGATGAAGATTTTGAGGCCAAAATCGAGGCGGTGAATCGGATTCTGGGTGAAATCGGGCTGCGTGATAAAGAGCAGTTGCTGGTTTTCAATAAGATGGATCAGTTGCCGGAAGGTGAGGCGGAGGCGATCGCGAGCAGTTATGGAGGCACGGCGATCCGTGCGCTGGAGGCGGCGACTACGGTGAGTCTGGTGGAGCGGCTTGAGCAGCGGTTGTTTCGGCGGGCGCGTGCACGCGATGCCGCGGCGGCGGAGCTCTGGTCGTGACGACGCCGCAATCAGAAGAAGATCACTCGCCGCTGTGGGCCAGCCCGTGGTTGGTGTGGAGTGCGTTCGGGATTCTGGTTGCGTGGGGGCTGTTTCAGCGGGCCTTTCTGGGATTGGTGCCGGGGGATCTGTCGGCTTATTTGAGTGCGGCGGATGTGTTTCTGGCGGGGGCCGATCCGTATTCGGAAGTGCTGCGGGAGAGCGAGCGATATGGCGGCTTTCCGTATATTTATTTGCCGGGGACGCTTTTTTTGACGGCTCCGCTCGGTTTTTTGCCGAGCGCGGTAGTGGCGTGTCTGGAGTGGCTGGCTCGTTTTGCGGTGCTGCTGGGAATATTGAAGGTGATGCAGCGCAAAATTGTGCCGGAGATGTCGATGGCGATGCTGGCGCTGATTGCGTTGTTGCAGCAGCCGCTGTGGATCGATCATTGGGCGGGCAATATTGCGATTTATTTGATGGGGGCCTGGGCGGTTTGCTTGGAGTTGTCGGATCGCAGGGAATCCTGGGGGACGCTGCTCGGAGCGTTTTTGTGCGGGGTTGTGATTGCGTTTAAGCCGTACTGGTTGATTCCGGCGGGCTGGGTGCTGTTTTCGCGCGGAAAGTATCGCAGTTCTGCGGCGCTGGTGGCGGGCACGGCCGGGGTGTTGTCGTTGTCGTTTGCGCTTCCGGAGTTTCTGGCGAGCTATTGGGTTTTGAATGGGGAAATGCGGGCGTTTTATCAGTCGGTGAACTGGCTGGATGTGGCGCCGGTTTTGTATGCGGTGTTGTTTGTGGCGGGCGTGGGCGGCGCGCTGTGGTTTGCGCGGAAGTTTCCGTCCAGGTGGGTGTATATGCTGGGTTGTGTTTCGATGCCGATCTGGCCGCGGCTGTCGAGCTATTCGTATGTGCTGACGCTGCCGTGGACGTTGTATCTGGTGCGGCGGTGGGGATTGGGGCGTGGGCTTGCGTTTTCGGCGGTGACGATCGGGCCGCTGCCGTGGATTTTGCGCGATTCGACGCTTTTGCCAGAGGCGCAGGTGGAGGGCTGGGCGTTTCTGGTGTGGACGATGGTGAGCGTGGCAGTGTGCGGATATTTGTTGATCGACGAATCGCGCCGGGCTGTGGAGCCGGCGCGCGTGCGTGCGTAGTTCGCCGGGAGCGTTATTTCTTGGTTTCGGGTTTGAGGTAGGCTTTGCCGTCCTTGATGACGACCTGGAAATCCACGTCGCGGGCGCCGCGGGTTTTGCGCAGGTGCTCGCGTTGTTCGTTCATGGAGCGTTGGACGGCTTCAAAACTCAAGTTGGCGGTGGATTCGTTGCAGCGTTTTTTGGCTTCGACGAGTTTGTTGTAGACCTCGCGGGCGTGGTCATTGCTGGCGCCGGCGCTCGGTTGCGCGGTGTCGGTGCGACGCTGGATGACGCGGTGTGCGCCGGTGGAGCGCACCGGCTCGGCGGGCGGCGTGGGATTGCTGGCGGCAGGGTGGGCGCCGGAGCGTTGGACGACGCGTGGTTGCGCGGGGCGTGAGGCAGGCGCGGCCTGTTGTTCTTCCAGGCGTTGTTTCATCTGGCGCAGCTTGCGGAGTTTTTCGTAATCGGCGCCGCCAGTGGGCATGCCGGGGACTTCGTTGCCGACTTTGCGGGTTTCGCCCTGTTGTTCGCGGTTGAACGTGGGCTGTTGGGGTGCTGCCTGGGGGGGCTGAACGCGTCCGGTGCGCTCTTCGAGGCGGCGGCGCATGGCGTTGAGTTTCATCTGGCGATCGTTTTCGGCCGAGGCTTCGTTGGAAGTGCTGGCGGTCGGCTGCGGGTCCTGGATGGCGTTCATACGGCGCAGTTCATCGAGCGCGTTGGGAGCCACGGCGGTGGGCGCCTGGTGCTGGCGGTCGAAGGATTGCCGGACGGTTTGTTCCTGATTCTGGCGATCAAAGGCCGAGGGCAAAAGCTCGGTGGGGCCGGTGGTGCGGTCGAAAACCGTGTCTTCGGGCAGGGCAAAGGCATTGCCGGAGGTGGCCGAATCGCTGAACTGGCGCTCCAGGCTGGCGAAGAAATCGTCGGCGTCGAGGTCGAGCTCCAGATCGAGCTCGTAGGCATCGGGGCGGTCTTCGTCGTCTGCCGCAGCCGCGGCGCGGGCGGCGCGTTGTTCCTGGTTGCGGCGTGCTTTTTGGACGTCGCGCTTGAAGGTGCCTTCTTCGATCTGGCGTTGGACGCGGTTCCAGTACGTGCCGTAGGAGGCCATTTTCTGGGAGCAGGCGCTCAGTCGGAATTTCTGCGCGGTGTTGCGGATGAAGGAGTTTTCGAGTGTGCGGAGCAGGCGCACCACTTCTTTGCGTAAGAACTCGGGAGCGGTGCGATCGATGCCGGAGAAATAACGCTCGTAACTGACGCGTAAGCGTTCAATCTTGGATTCCAGCTCGTTGAGCGCGGCGTCGATCTCGGCGTTCGATGCATTTTCAAGTCGTGATTTTCGTGACATGGAGGATACCCTTCGTCCGGCCGGCGATTTTTGGTATGGGTTGTGCGGAGTTTATGGTCTGGACAACAACGCAGCGTTATTGTGCGACATTATTATCTAATACTGTGAAATTCAAAAGTACCATTGTCGGTGGAAGTCGTATGCATCGTAGAGTTTCCGGGTGGCACGGGCTGGTTTGCGTGCTCGGGCTGGTTTTGCTCGGTCTGGTTCTGGCGGGCGGGAGCGCGGGATGTCGTTCTTCGGAGCGTTCGGAAAGCCCTGGCGCTGTCAAAAGTCAGTCCGATGCCAGCCAGAGCAATGCCCTGTCTGTAGTAGCAGAGACCGAGGTAATTGAGAAACCGGGGCAGGGTTCTGCGCAGATTGTGGCGAGCCAGATGTTGCCAGAAGATCCGAAGCGGATTGTGTCGATGGCGCCGAACGTGACGGAGATGCTTTTTGCGCTCGGGCTGGGTGAAAAACTGGTGGGCGTGACGCGGTATTGCGATTATCCGGCGGAGGCGCTGGCGCTGCCCAAAATTGGCGGCATGCTCGATCCGGATTTTGAGGCGATTGTGGCGGCGCGGCCGGATCTGGTGGTGGGTGTATTGGGCGGCGCCGATAGCCGGATCGGCAAGCAGCTTGATGTTGCGAAAATCCCGTATTTCTTTGTGCAGATGGATACGATCGAGCAGACGTTTGCAGGGCTCGTGCATATCGGTCGGGTGGCAGGTGATGCCGGGGCTGGCCAGCAGGCGGCGGATACGCTGCGGCAGAAGCTGGCGGAGATTTCCGGGAAGGTTGCGGGTGTTGGCGCGTCAGGCGAAGCGCCAAAGACAGTGCTGATGGTCTACGATCATGAGCCGGTGGTTGCGGCCGGGCCGGGCACGTTCAGCCATGAACTGATCGAGATGGCCGGGTTTCAGAATGCGACGGCCGGCATTGAGAATCCGTATCCGGTGCTGGATATCGAAAAGGTGCTGGCCTTGAATCCGGATATTTTGATCGATGCGACGATTTCGGAGGGCGGCGCGCGGGCGGTGGATTTCTGGAAGCAATATCCGGCGCTCAAGGCGGTGCAACAGGGGGCGGTGAGACCGTTTGCCGATCCGGTGCTGTTGCGTCCGGGGCCGCGTCTGTGGCAGGGACTTGAAAGGATTGTGCAGGCTGGCGCCGCGCAGTGAAGACTTCTTAGAAAACCTATCGGTTGTTAGATTATTTTGCGAAAACCACTCCAACTTTCTGGTTTGATCCTGACGCTGGCGGTCGCTTTTGGGGCGTGGCTGGTCATTGCGTTCGCAGCGCTTTTGTATGGCAGCTCGGGCCTCGGGCCGCTGGATTTGCTGGCGGCGCTGGGCGGCGGCGGTCTGGACGATATGCAGCGCGCGGTTTTGTTGCATGCGCGGCTGCCGCGGGTGTTTTTTGCGGGCATCGTGGGGGCGGCGCTGGCGGTGGCCGGGGCTGTTTTTCAGGCGGTTTTGCGCAATCCGCTGGCAGATCCGTACATCCTGGGGATTTCGGGCGGCGCTGCGCTGGGTGGAACGCTTTTGTTGACACTGGGAGCGTTTACGCTGGGCGGAGCTGTTGTGGGCGCGGGAGCCGGGGTGGTCGTGGGCGTGCCGCTGGCGGCGTTTATCGGGGCGATGGGCGCGCTGCTGGTGATTTTTGTGGTCGAGAGCTGGGCGCCGCCGGGCAATGCGGGCACGTATGTTTTGCTTTTGACGGGTGTGATCGTGAATGCGTTTGCGGCCTCGATCATCATGTTTTTGAAGAGCATCGTGTCGGCGCAAAAAGCCCAGGAGTTGTTGTTTTATCTGATGGGTGCGCTGGCCGTGGAAGGCACGAGCACGGCGGTGATGGTGGGCGTGGGCGTGGTGATTGCGGCGTGTATCGCGGGTTTGATGTGGTTTGCGCGCGATTTGAACATTATGACGCTCGGTGACGACGAGGCGGCGTCGCTTGGCGTGGATGCGGCGCGCACGCGCAAGTTTACGGTCGTGCTGGCAAGTGTGGCGGTGGCGGTGGCGGTGGCGTATTCGGGGATCATCGGGTTTGTGGGGCTGGTTGTGCCGCACGGAATTCGGCTGGTCGTGGGGGCAGATCACCGCGTGTTGTTGCCGGCCTGTGCGCTGGGCGGGGCCGCGTTTTTGACGCTGGCGGATTTGATTGCGCGCTCGGCGTTTGGTGTGTTTTCGACGACGCTGCCGGTGGGTGTGATCACGTCGGCAGTGGGCGCGCCGTTGTTTTTGTATTTTCTGTGGCGTTCGCTCAAACACCGCGGAGGTTTGCTGTGAGGGGTGTGGCATGAACAACAACGGCCTTGTTTGTGAGGGGATTTCGCACGGTTTTGGAGCGCGACAGATCTTGAAGGATGTTTCGCTCGGAGTGGATCCGGGGCAGTCGCTTGCGATTGTGGGGCCAAACGGCGCGGGGAAAACCACGTTGTTGCGGATTCTGGCCGGGCTTCTGGCGCCGCAATCGGGCAGGGTTTTGCTGGGGGCAGAAGCGTTGGGGAGCTTGAAGCGTCGTGAGGTTGCGCGGCGGATCTCGGTGGTGCCGCAGGCGCGGCCGCAGGTGTTTGATTATTCGGCGCTGGAGCTTGTGTTGATGGGGTTTCATGCACGCACGGCGCGGTTTTCGTTGCCGTCGCAGTCGGCGCAGCAGCAGGCGCTGGCGGTGATGGAGCGCCTGGAAGTTGCGCATCTGGCGCACCAGCCGGCGTCGGTGTTGAGTGGCGGCGAGCTGCAGCGCACGTTGATGGCGCGCACGATGGTGAGTGAGGCGGGCGTGTGGTTGTTGGATGAGCCGACAGCGAGTCTGGATTTGCGGCATCAG
>JBEBUW010000096.1:0-16690 GCA_040393065.1 Lujinxingia vulgaris
ATGAAAGGTAGAGCCCTCGACCGGATTTGAACCGGTGACCTCTTCCTTACCAAGGAAGTGCTCTACCTACTGAGCTACGAGGGCTTGGAACGAACTACTTGTTAACAATGACTTCGCCACCCAAGCCGAAAAACATTGTTTTCCTCTAAACTACCAGCCGGAGGATTCGGCAAGCGGGAGACGGGTCTCGAACCCGCGACATTCAGCTTGGAAGGCTGACGCTCTACCAATTGAGCTACTCCCGCAAGGGCCTTCCTACCCGATGTGGGTAGGAAGGTAAAGTGGTGGGGGCAGGATTTGAACCTGCGAAGGCTGAGCCGTCAGATTTACAGTCTGATCCCTTTGACCGCTCGGGAACCCCACCTTAAGGGGGTGTTGCTATGTTACTTCCTACATAAGAACGTATTGGTATTCCGTCCTTAAAGCTGGCGAAGGGATTTGAACCCGCAACCTACTGCTTACAAGGCAGTTGCTCTACCGTTGAGCTACGCCAGCAAACCGCGCTTCACAACCGAGGTACAAATACCTGCCAGACATTTTGTCCGGCCAGCGGATGCGAATTGATATAGGCTGTATGGCGGGCTGTCAAGAGGAAAGACAAAATATTTATTGATTCCTGCTTTTTCGTCCATCCCGGCCATACAGAGCCGGTGAAATCTTACTTCGGACCATCCCATTGCCGGCGGATCTCATACAAAAAGATACTGGCCGCCGAAGCAACGTTGAGGCTTTCTACGCCAGATGCCATCGGAATGCGAGCACGAAAATCACAAGTTTCGGCAACCAGCCGTCGAATCCCGCCATGCTCGCCGCCAAGAACCAGCGCCGTACGCATATCAAAGTCGATTTCCCACACATCCTGGCCACCTTCCGCCACCGAAGCGACCGCCCAGAAGCCGTGCTCACGCAACGTTATAAGTGTGCGTGCCACATTGGTAATTCGCGCTACCGACACACTGTACGCCATACCTGCCGAGGCACGCACGACCGCCGCTGTGATCGATGCCGCCCGATCTTTGGGCAGTAAAACCGCATCCACGCCCATGGCCGCTGCGCTGCGCAAGATCGCACCGAGATTTCCCGGATCTTGAACCGCTTCTAAGATCACAAAGCATGCGCGAGGGCGATCGCCCAGCTTTTCGAGCAGGCCATCCAGATGCACATAATTAAACGGTGCTGTCTCAAGTACGATCCCCTGGTGGTTTCCGTTCTCAGCCAGTTCATCGAGTTTGCGCGGATCGGTTTGCATAAGTGGCAAACCGCGGTTTTCTGCAAGCACGCGAATTTGTTCAAGATTCGAAGCATCTGGACGTGCCGCGTAAATTTTCAAAACACGATCCGGGCGATTCTGAAGCATTTCTTCGGCAGGATGAACGCCGTAAATATACATATTTTTATCTTAGTTTAGAGGGAGAAATTCTCTTCGTCGTTGATTCTTACTTCTTACTTCCCAGAAAAATCTGCCGAGGCTGACAGAGATCGGGCGATCTGATCGATCACCGCCACGGGATCTGCCGCTTGATAAACCGGACGCCCGATCACCAGCAAGCTGCTTCCCGCCCGTAACGCATCTGCCGGCGCCAGAACACGCGCCTGATCGTCCGCCGATGTGTCAGACGGCCCCGGCAAACGAATCCCGGGCGTTACCAGGAGTGGCGCTTCACCGTACGTATTACGTAATGCCGCCGCTTCCTGCGCCGAACACACAAGCCCATCCACGCCGGCCTTGAGCGCGGTATGCGCAAGCTGCCCGATCCAGGCATCCAATCCACGATCGACACCGATCGCAGGCAGATCTTCCCGGGATAAGCTCGTCAGGGCCGTCACCGCCACAACATGGGCCGGATCTTCTCTCCGATCATTCATCGCAGAAGCCCGTGCACCCGCCACAGCCGCTTCCAGCATCGCCCGGCCACCGCCAGCATGCACCGTCATCAAAAAAACCGCCGGGTGATCGGCCGCATTTTTGCAGGCATCGCCCACAACACTGGGGATGTCATGAAACTTCAGGTCCAAAAACACCTGCGCGCCCCGATCACCCAGCCGATCGAGGATCTGCGGGCCGTATTTCGTAAATAACCGACTTCCGATCTTGAATTTGTCCACACGCCCCGACAACCGCGTCGACAGATCGATCGCTTGATCGAGCGTGTCGACATCCAGCGCAACCACGACATGACGCTTCAAGTTGTCGTACATCTCGGCTGTCGGTGTCATGCGAACTCTCAAACTGGCGGAGATCCTATCCGGAGTCCTTCCCGGAATTCACACCGGCAAATGTAAGCCATCCCGGCGAAAGCAAAAATTCACAGGAATTCTTTACGCCAGTGCAGCACGTACAATCCGAGTCACTTCGCCGACGACTTCATCGATCGCGACCAGGCGATGTTCCGACTCCGTGCGCAATTTCAGCTCGACCTGACCATCCTTCACACCACGGCTGCCGATATTCACACGCAGCGGGATGCCGATCAGATCTGCATCCTTGAACTTATTGCCCGGACGCAGATCACGATCATCCAGCAACACTTCGATCCCGGCCTGTTTCAATTCCGTATACAGCCGCTCTGCCACGGCCTGAACCTCCGCATCCTGCGTCTGCAACGGCAAAATCGTCACATGATACGGCGAGATCGCCATCGGCCAGATGATCCCATTCTCATCATGATTTTGCTCGACCACAGCGGCCAGAATACGCGTTACGCCGATCCCGTAACATCCCATCTGCATCGGATGCTCGGCGCCAGACTCGTCCGAATAGTTCGCGTCCATGGCGAGCGAGTATTTGTCGCC
This sequence comes from Lujinxingia vulgaris, assembly GCA_040393065.1. Lineage (GTDB taxonomy): Bacteria > Myxococcota_A > Bradymonadia > Bradymonadales > Bradymonadaceae > JACCWM01. The sequence continues at coordinate 2,794 of JBEBUW010000096.1, forward strand.
GAGGAAGAAAACGTGTCCGACTTCGATGCCGCGGTGGCTCTCAAACGGCGTTCCACAACGCGCGCACAGATCTCCGGCACGCGCCTGACGCAGATCCGCGAACGCCGTGACCTCAAAATCCACACCATGATTCGTATTCACATAGTGCGCGTCGTTTTCATTCGCACCGACGATGAAATTCGCCATCGACTCAACCTGCAGATCTGCAAAAATCGGAATCTGCAGGCCGACCGGCCCGGCAAAACCGACCGGCGCGTTCGTCACCCGCTCGACTTCGGCATCGCTCGCAAGATTCAGCTCATTGCACGGAATCTCGGTCTGCGTATTGAGATACGCTTTGAGCTTGATCTCGTTGACCTCGTGATCTCCGCGCACAAGCACCGCAATCGTCGTGTCATCAGCCACATAAATCAGCGTTTTCAGCAATCTTTCCGGCTTTTGTTTCAAAAACTTCGCGACTTCCTCGATCGTGCGTTGGCCGGGCGTTGCAAGTTTATGCAGCTTTTTCAGCTCGATGCTCTCGTCCCGTCCGGCGGCCTCCACACGGATCTCCGCCTTTTCCACGTTCGCGGCATATCCACAGCCGCTGCAGCTGACGATCTCGTCCTCGCCGGTTTCCGCCAGCACCTGAAATTCATGCGAGCGACTTCCGCCGATATTGCCCGTATCCGCTTCCACGGCCCGGTAATCAAAACCCAGCCGCTTGAAAATCCGATGATACGCATCGAACATCACATCATAGCTTTTCAGCGCGCTTTGCTCGTCCACATCAAACGAATACGCATCCTTCATGATAAATTCGCGCCCGCGCATCAGCCCGAAACGCGGCCGCGTTTCATCACGAAACTTCGTCTGAATCTGATACAAATTCAGCGGCAACTGCTTGTAGCTTTTGATTTCGCCACGTACCAGATCTGTTACGACTTCTTCATGCGTGGGCCCGAGGCAAAAATCGGCGCCCTTGCGATCCTGAAACCGCAAAAGCTCAGGACCGTACTCCGTCCAACGCCCCGATTCCTGCCACAACTCAGCCGGTTGTACCGTCGGAAAATGCACTTCCTGCGCACCGGCGGCATCCATTTCTTCGCGAATAATCTGTTCGATTTTCCGCACACTTCGCCAGCCAATCGGCAGAAAATCATACACGCCGCGCGCAAGCATGCGGATGTAGCCGCCTCGGATCAAAAGTTTATGACTGACGACCTCGGCTTCGGCCGGATCTTCTTTTCGCGTGGGCAAAAACAGGTTGGAGAAGCGCATCGGATCATCTCAAGCAAAAGTTAGTACAACGTAAGTTTCTGAAGAATGCCCCGCCAAGGATTCCTGAACCTGGCGAGTCGGCACGATAAACGTGCGGCAATTAGCGCAGCCGCGCACGGGATGTCAACATTATGCGCGCGCAAACCCGTGCCTGTAAGCAGGTACCGCTCGTTGACAAGCCCGGTCTGTGCATGAACAATGCGCCGCGATTTGAGACGGATGTATTCCTGCCTTTTTCCACGCTTTTTTTCGAAGCTGCCTGATGAAACTTACGCTTGCACGCCCTGAACATGCTGAAATGGTCAGCGATTTTTACCGTTCACTGCACGGTGCAGAATTTGCGCACCAGGAAATGTTCTCCGCTCCGATCGTCGAGCAACTTCTGCGCGACGAAGAGCTGGCCGTGGTCATCGCCTCGCATGGCCAACGAATCCTGGGCTGCGGGCTGGCATTTTTGCTGCCCTGGAACCAATCGCTAGAAATCGGCGCCCTCTCCGTACTCGATCACATCGAACACCGGGGCGAAGTCGGAAAAGCACTCTTCGAAGCGCTCCGCCGCCTGGGCATGAAAAGCTACGGCGTGGTGTACTTTCGCTCGCGCACCGAAAGCAGCTTTCGACGCGGCCGCAGCATCGGCGCAAGCTGCTGGGGTTATCGCCCGGCGCCCGGCTCCACCAACGTCGAAGACGCCGAACTCATCGTCGGTTTTTACAACGCCGTCGGACTCGCGGAACGCGCGGAACCGCCCCAGAACATCATCACGCAGATGCCCTTCGCTGCCCAGATATTACAAGGCCTGGAGCGCGGAACACGCGGTTTGCCCTATCCCAAAAGTTTCCCGGTCGGGCGGCCTCGCGGCACCGGCGCCGTCGTGATCTCCGGCCGCGTCTGGCCCACGTATCACTCGCGCGGCAACTACATCATCATCGAAAACGCCGCGGGAAATTACCCGATCCAGGTCATCCGCGAATTTGTCGATACCGTACGCAAAAAAGGCGTGCGCGACATCCGCCTCACCCTGCCCGTCAGCCAGGACGAAGCCTTCGTCGAACTCCTTTCCATCGGCTTCAAACCCGTCGCCTACCTGCCCGGCTGGTTTTTGCGCGGCGCACATCGCTTCGACTGCATCGAGCTCGTCACCACCACGCCGCGCACAAACCCCGGCGATCCCTCGTTTTTAAATCGCGCCGTCAGCAGAATCGACGAAGGCCTGACACCTACCTTCTGAAAGCTGGCTGATTGCCCGCGCCAGATTGCCTGGCGCCAGAAACCTCAAACGTCCAGCTCTTCCACTTCGTTTGCGTTTTCCATAATAAAATTAAACCGCAACGAAGCGTCCTTGCCCATCAATTTACCGATCACATCATCGGTTTCACGACGCACTTCGTCGGGCACCGTCACCCGCAAAAGCCTGCGCTTGGCCGGATCAAGCGTCGTGTCCTTAAGCGTCTGCGCCATCATCTCGCCGAGACCCTTAAAGCGCTGAATACTGATGTTTTTCGGCCTCTTATGACGCTTCAAACGCGCCACGATCTTGTCGCGCTCCGCCTCATCCAGCGCCCAGAACGTATCGTTGCCGTAGTCGATCCGAAACAGCGGCGGCTGCGCAATATACAGATGCCCGTCATAAATAAGCTGCGGCATATAACGATAGAAAAACGTCAGCATCAGCGTCGAAATGTGATGCCCGTCGCTGTCGGCATCCATCATCAAGATCACCTTGTGATACCGCAGCTTGCTCACGTCATAATGCTCGTTGATCCCGCAGCCGAGCGCATCCGCAATATCGCGCAGCTCTTTATTGGCAGAAACCTTCGAACTGGTCGCCTGCTCGACGTTCAATACCTTGCCGCGCAGCGCCAGAATCGCCTGCGTGCGCCGATCGCGTCCCTGCTTCGCACTTCCACCGGCGGAATCACCTTCCACCAAAAACAGCTCACTCTCTTCCGGATTCGTACTGGAGCAGTCCGCCAGTTTACCCGGCAAATTCAGACGATGGCTGACCGCACGCTTGCGCGTAACCTTTTGCACCGCCGTACGACTGGCCTGCCGTGCACGTGCAGCCTGAATGATCCGCTGCGCAATCGCATTACCCGTCGTGGAGTTCGTGTGCAAAAACTGCTCGAGCTCCACACGCACCATATGCGCCACCAACCCGCGAATATCCGGATTGTTGAGCTTGGATTTCGTCTGCCCCTGAAACTGCGGATCTGCCATGAAAACACTGATGATCGCCTTGATCCCCTCACGAATATCATCGGCCACAACCGTCAGATTCTTCGGAAGAATATCGTGCGTATCAAAATAATTACGCAGCGCACGCACCACGCCATCCTTAAATCCCTGCTCGTGCGTACCACCGTCGATCGTCGGAATCCCGTTCACAAACGTGCGGATATCTTCCTTCGTATCCTCCGTCCACTGCAGCGCAACCTCGATGCGCGCCACCGTTTCACTCGGTTTTTCCTCCCGGAAAACCATAATCTCCACATGCGTCGGCGCTTCCTTACTATCCTTTTGCACCTGCGTCAGAAAATCACGGATGCCGCCATCATGCTTGAACTCGTGATACTTATTATCGACCTGGTTGCGGAACAAAATCCGCAGCCCCTGATTCAAATACGTCTTGATCTCAAGCGTCTGCGCAATCAGCTCCGCATCAAAGACCGTATCTTCAAAAATCTGCGTATCCGGCCGGAAAAATATCTCCGTTCCCGTCCCGCGCGCTTCGCCCACCGGCACCACCGGCCCCTGCGGAATCCCGCGCGAATACTCCTGCCTGTGCAAAATCCCGCCACGACGCACCGACGCCACAAACTCCGAACTCAGCGCGTTCACCACCGAGCTACCCACACCGTGCAAACCGCCCGACGTGACGTAGTTATCGTTGTTGAACTTTCCGCCGGCGTGCAGCGTCGTCAAAATGATCTCCAGCGCGCTACGCCCCTCACCAGGATGAATATCCACCGGAATCCCGCGACCGTTATCCGACACCGTAATCGACTCGCCGTCCTTCGCCAGCGTAACTTCGATCGTCGTCGCATAACCGTTCATCGCCTCGTCAACCGAGTTGTCGACAATCTCCCACACCAGATGATGCAGGCCCTCCTTGCCCGTTCCGCCGATATACATCCCCGGACGTTTACGAACCGGCTCCAGATCTTTGAGAACGGTAATGTCTTTTGCGTCGTAACTCTGTGTGCTCATAGCCTGGTGAATCCTTTGTCCAAATTTTCAACGTTTCAAAAGCATGCGTCGCCGTGGAATGCGCGCGGCCCCTTAAAAACCACAAAAGCACTGAAATTACAAGCAGTGCACGGGCCTTTCATCCAACGCTCGCAAAGGCCGCGAACTTCCTGACACACGCCAGATCGTCCGCGCGCCTTCGCATCGCATTCACACCCCTCTTATAAAAGCTATTTACAGCGCGTCGAGAAAACTGGTGCCCACAGGCCACGTAATCCCGAAATAAGCCGCAACCGTAGCCCCGATATCGGCAAAGGTCGTGCGTGTCCCCAGATCAGCGCCACTTTCAGCGCCACTTTCAACGCCACCTTCCATTCCCTTAATATACGCCAGCACCGGCACATACTCCCGCGTATGATCCGTGCCGCGATACGTCGGATCGTTGCCATGATCTGCCGTAATAATCAGCAAATCGCCTGGCTCCAATGCGTCCATAATCGCCGGAAGCTGCGCATCAAACGCTTCCAGCGCGCGCCCGTACCCTTCCGGATTGCGGCGGTGCCCGTACTTCGCATCAAAATCCACCAGATTCGTAAAGATCAAATTCGGCTGGCTGCGCGGATGCTCTTGAATGCACGCAATCGTCTTTTCCACGCCATCATCATTATGAAGCGTGTGAATATCATCATCGATCCCCTGCTGCGCATAGATATTGCCGATCTTGCCCACGCCCGTAACCCGCACGCCGCCGGCCTGAAGCCGATCCAGCACGGTTTCCTGCGGCGGCGGAAACGTAAAGTCCCGACGATTCGCCGTCCGCTCAAATTTCCCCGCGCCCGTCCCCACAAAAGGCCGCGCGATCACGCGCGATTGCCCCTTCGGAATCACAATATCATACGCGATCTCACACCACCGATAGAGCGTTTCCAGCGGCACCACATCTTCATGCGCCGCGATCTGAAACACCGGATCTGCCGACGTATACACAATCGGCCAACCCGTCTGCATATGCTCCTCGCCCAGCTCATCCAGGATCACCGTCCCGCTCTCCGCGCGATTGCCGAGCACGCCGCCCACGCCCGTCCGTCGAATAAACTCGTCCAGAATATCCGCCCCGAACCCGTCCGGAAACGTCTTAAACGGCTCATCTAAAATGATCCCCACAAACTCCCAGTGCCCGGTCGCCGTGTCCTTGCCATGACTCTTCTCCGCCATGCGCCCGTACCCGGCCGCCGGCGCCGCAACCGGCTCCAGATTCTTCACGCCCTCGATATTCGCAAGCCCCAGCGCGCGCAGATTCGGCAAGTCAAACCCGGGCACCACCTCGGCAATATGCCCCAGCGTATCACTGCCCACATCGCCATACGCCGCAGCGTCCGGCAACTCACCAATGCCCACACTATCCAACACGATCACGACTGCACGCTTACCCGATTGCTCTGTCATCACTTCGCCTACTTCTGCTTTGCCAGGTTAAAAATTTCTCGGACCCACTCACGCCCGGCACACTAACGCGCACCGAAACCCGCGCGCAAGTCACTTGCACACGACACGCCCCTACGGCTGCCCGCCCCCGAAATGCGCACGCATAATTTCCGCCGTAAATCCCGCCCGCAAATAAAACCCCCGCGGCAGCGTCAAAATCGCCTCCCCGCGCTCATCGGCCGACCACGTCAGCTTGCCCGAATGCGCAGCCTTCGGCCGGATCTGCAAATACCGCCCATCACGCGCCGTGATCGTATCCACCAGCCCGCGCGCAATCACATCCATGTGCTGCATCCAGTCCTGCCGCAGCGCACCCTCTTGCTGCGGATTCGGACTCCACAAAATCGGCGTCCCCACCATCCGCGCCGCAAGCGGAATCTCCGGCTCCGCCAACACCGGCACAAACAACACCCGCGCCAGCTTCTGCCGGGCCCGACTCGTCTCCCAGTCCAGCTCATCCACTTCCGTCAGATCGACCGTGCACACATACGTCGTCTCCCGCGGCCGCCCCGTCCGATCAACCGGCAATGTTTTCAGCTCAATCCCCAGCCGCTCAAAATCCGGCACCGAACGATTGCCCGCCGCCGCCCCCAGACAAATCTCCAGCAACTGCCCGACCCAACCCTTCGCACGCCGCAACGATCCCGGCACCTCCAGGCCCGCCACCGCCGCCAGCTCCCCGAACGTATGCCCGGCCAGCGCGTTCGCCCGCTCCATCAATACCTGCTCCGACTTCGGCGGCCCGACCGGAATTTCACAAAACGCCATGCTCCTACCACCCGAAATCCGAAAAAATCCTGCTCATCACGCTTCCCAACAAGTGCCCCAACCCACTTCATCACGTTGCCAACAACTCGAAATAGTGCTCCAACCCACTTCTTTACTCTGTAAACAACGCAAAAAAACGCCCTCACGCATTTGAACGAGTTGCCAACAACTCAAAAAAACGCCCTTACGCACTTGAACGAGTTGCCAACAACTCGAAATAGTGCCCGCACAGCACTTGAACGAGTTGCCAACAACTCAAAAAAGTGCCCGAACCCACTTCATCGCGTTGTGAACATCACAAAAAAATGCTCCACAGCACCCCGGCGAGTTGTGAACGTCGCAAATTGGTGCATGGGAGCATGGATGAAGCGTCAACGAACGCCAGGGGCACGCGGGCAGACGAGAAAACCGTCCGCCTCGGCGATCAATCCACCGGCTGCCCCTTGCGGCGCATTTCTTCTTCAAGCTCGGCAAACTTCTGTGCCAGCGGATCGTCATCCACGACAAAATCCAGATCCCCATCCGTGCCGCCCGGCGAACCGTAGACATGAGGACGTTGCTGCGGCTGCGCAGACTGAGGCGGTTGATACTGAGGCTGATACTGCGGCTGAGACGGCTGAATCTGGCGCGGCGGCTGATACGGCTGATGCGTAAGCTGACGATCATAGGCATGCGCCGTACCGTCGTTGAGCAAATAGCCGTTCGAGTCCCTGAATTGACCGATCAAAATCATGAACAAGTCAAACATCCACCAGAGACCAAACCCACCGCCCGTCATAAACATCAGCAAGCCCGTAACCCACTTGCCCACCACAAAGCGATGAATCCCGAAATACCCCAGAAACAACGCAAGAAAAAACACCAGCCAGCGATTATGCGGACTCACCGGCACCATCGCATGCGTGGAAGGATTATGGACAGGATATTGTTGATAGTCGTTCACTACGTTTACTCCGAAGATATTTGGTCACTTCAACCTGACAAACAGACCTTCTACACAAAGAATTTCCAATCACAAATGGGGATAACCAACACCGGACTTTTTTGCCACCTGCACTCATGCTACAACCCGCGCATGATTTAAATTGACTCAATGTACTACTGACTTTACTGAATCCTGGATATATGGAGCTTCAATCAATGCGAAATCATATACGAAAAACCTTCCCCTCCTATTTACTACTCGCGGCCGCTTCCACACTCACCCTGTCTGTCGGTTGCAGCTCCACACCCGCCCAACCCGACGACGCCTCGCTGACCTCCGCATCCACGCTGAGCTCCGAAAACGTCGCACAATACCTGCCCGAATCCACCCTGGGCCTGCTCAGCATTCGTCCCGAAGCCACCCTCGGTCTGCTCACCGAGCTGGGAGCCAGTATCGACACCGACGCCATGGCTCCCGAAGACTCCATGGTGCTCACCGACCTGATTTTTGATGCCAGCCTGGTCGGCGCCGACCGCGTCAACCCGACCTATATCGCCGTGACCTCGATTGGCAACGAAACGCTGTTGCGCCACGCACGCCACGGCGCTCCCATGCCCACCGTCGGCGGCGAAGATCCCAACCTGAGCCGCTTTGCACACGTCCGTGTTGTTGCCCCCGCGCTCGACGGCCCGGCGCTCGTCGCCAACCTCCTCGACCGCTGCACCACACGCAATGCCTCCCAGACCTGCGACGAAGTCCTCGCCACCCAGGCAACCTCCAACATGATCATCCTCGACTTGATCTTTGGTCAGGATTTCCCCGTCAGCGTACGCGACGCCCGGACCGGCAACGCCCCCTCCGAAGCCATCCGCGCACACTTCACCGCCAGCCTCAACAACCACACCAAGAACCTGGCCGACGCCGACGACAAAGACTCCGCCGCCTGGAAAATGTTCACCCAGAACGACGCCATCCTTAGCGGCTACGGACAGGTCGAAAACCTCTACGACATCGCCGCCCTCACCACCGCCGCAGCCGGCCGACGCTCCCCCGCCCGCACCATCCAATCGCTCGGCGGCCTGCTTCAGCTCAACAGCCCCGAAGCCGCCGAACTCGTCGACGTCGGTTTCGCCGTCCGCCAGAACGGCCCCGAACTCCTCTTCGACGGCGTTTCCACACTCACCGAATACGGCGCCGCCGTAGACGCAGCCTCCAAAACCCCGACCCGCGCCGCAGCCTCCAACATGCAGCTGCCGCTCATCGACATCCGCTGGAGCTACGACGTCGCCGCAGCCCTCAAAGCCGCACAACTTCCCTACTGGGCACGCGTCACCGACCCGGCCCAACTTGACGCCGCAACCTCGCGCCGCCTGCTCGAAAGCGGACGCCACGCCGGCCTGCCAACCCTGCAGTACCCGACCTCGCTTTTGCGCATCAATCTCGAAAACGGCTCGCTCCCCCCACAACTCGGCAATCTCCACGGCATGTTCGTCCAACTCGGCGCCATGGGCGCGGCACTCCCCCAGAGCCCGCTCGAACTCGCACTCGCCCTTGACTTCATCCTGGCCGCCGGCACCGATGCCCAGCTCCTGGCAACCCTCGCGAACTCCGGCATCATCATCCCCGGCAGCATCCTCCACGAAGAGCGCGTCCTCAGCCAGGGCGACCACCAGGAACTCCAGATCAGCGTCAACGCCACCGCCGCCGACGTCTTCTCCGACCAATCCCGCGAGCTCACCACCGGCGCCTACGCCATGGCCGACCTCGCCAAAATCTACACCATGCTCAACACCCTCGGCATGGGCGAAGATCCCTACAACCCCCAGAATCCCGCCAACACCCTCAAAAAATTCATCGACCGCTACCCGACCCTCTACTACGCCACCAACACCGAACAGGGCCAATGGCGCGCACGCTTGCAGTTCGGCGGCGCGGAGTTAAACGTGCCCCGCGCGCTGGATGGAGCCAAAGCCCCCGCCAAAAACCCCACCCGCACCGAGTGCCAGTACGAGGCCACCGAACGCTCCCTGGCCGCACTCCAGGGCTTCCTCACCGTCGCCCCCGATGCCCAGCCCTCCCTCATCCAGAGCACCATCGACGAGCTCAACGAACTCGCCAAATCCACCATCTGCCAGGACAACGCCGACACCCGCACCCAGATCGAATGGGTCGTCCAACAATGGCAAAACCACCTCCCCGCCCAATAATCACTCAACCTTTTTGCCACGGGGCGGCGTGCACCGCTCCCACCCCCGGTTTCACCGGGGGCTAGCGCAAAACCCACGCTGCGCACGGGTTTCACCCGGCTCCGCGGTGCACATTCCTTAATTCCGTCAAAAACCGCGCCACACCACGCCGCAATCCTCCTAATGCAACCCGCCTAATTCCTCGCCCGGAAAACGCGCCGCGTCCGCATCAAACGCTCCGGCCTCCCCTTGAGAATCATCAAGCCGCGGAGAATCCTCGCGCGGCACCCCTTCAACCTCCCTCATCAGGCGATCCTCCGCACGCAGCGCCGGCATACGCGGTCCACGCAACCATCCACGCGCCGCACGCGCCAACCCGCTGCTCAGGTTTCCAAAAATCGTCCCCACAATCGCACCGACGTTCTTCATCCGCAGCTCCGGCGCACGATCCGGCTGCACTCCCCCGGCCGAAAGCACCCCGACGCCGCGCTTGTGCACCATCTCACCGCCCAGATACGCGCTGTAGGTCATCGCCCCGAACACCCCGGCTGCGCACAGATAATACATCGCATTCGGCCTGGTCTGACGCATACGCATCGCCGTCACCCCGGCCGCCGCGCCAAAGATCAGCATGTTCAAATTCCGATGCGTAATCAGCATATTCTGCGCCACGCCCGGCGTCCGCGCAGCCGTCACCCCTTCCTGCGCCACAACCCCCGTCACCGCCGTGACCGCCATCGACGTCAGCGCCAGCGACATCGACACCCGCCCCATCCCACGCGCCAGCGGTAAATCCGTCATCGAACCCACCACATCCGAAGCAATCGACAACGGCACCAACGTAATCGGAAAGTGCGCTGTTACCGGATGAATCTCATGAAGCCGCATCGCCATAATCGCTCTCCGTTAAAGGAAACTGGTCCACGAACTTCCTTAAATATTGTCTCTTTATCCCCAAAAACACGCCCGACATCCCATTCCCACACTTTTGTGCTACAACAGACCGCGCGACATACGCGCCCCCAATGCCCCGCTCCACAAACTGCCCGCTACCTGTTTGTCTTTGTATTTCCTGGGATTGCACGCAATGAAAGATCGAATGTTTCTCGAGCCCGCCGGCGTCGCAAGCCGCCTCTTCCCCGCCTGCGAAACCGCCCCGCGCCCCAGCCGCACCCAACAAAACGCCGCGCACCTGCTCGACGCCGCCGAAAACCACGACCTCGATCCCGCCATCACCTACCTGGCCTGCGAACTGGTCGATCTCCAGCCCGATCTGAGCGACGCCGAAAGCCGCGCCCTCCTCTGCCTGGTCCTCATTTCCCTCTTTCAACAACGCCAGGGCAGCACCTACCTGCCACTCGATCCCGCTGAATCCCCGATCCTGCTCGACGCCCTGACCGCTCTCATCCCACAATCCCTGCACGCCAAAAACCCCCACTGGGCACCTCAACAGATCTTGGCCGACATCCACGATCTTCTCACCCACAACCGCGCCCCACTCCTGATCGGCCAACCCGGCGACTACAAACCCCTGATCCTTGAAGACCAACGCCTCTACCACCAGCGCATGCTCCACACCGAAACCCGCCTGGTCGACGTACTCGCCAGACACATCCAGCGCCCCTTCCGCGAACACGATCCCGCACAAATCCGCGCCGCCCTCGACGACATCCTCACCCACGCTCCCCACACCGGCGCCACCACCAACAACACCCGGAAAATGACCCTCAACGCCGAACAACAATACGGCGTCCTCACCGCCCTGCACGCCCCGCTCTCTATCATCACCGGCGGCCCCGGCACCGGCAAAACCTCCATCATCGTCTCCATCCTCCGCGTCCTCACGCGCCTTGGATTCCCCACCGAATCCATCGCCCTGGCCGCCCCCACCGGAAAAGCCGCCAACCGCATGGGCGAATCCATCCTGACGCAACTCACGAACATCAACGAAGCGCAAGACAACAGCCAGACAACAAACACCCCGGATTCCCTCCTGCTCCACAATCTCCAATCCCCCATGACCCTGCACCGCCTGCTCGGTTACTCCCCCTCCACACAGACCTTTTACCACCACGAAAACAACCCGCTCGACGCCCGCATCGTCATCGTCGACGAAGCCTCCATGATCGACATCTTCATGATGGAACGACTCGTCGCCGCACTGCCGCCCCACGCAAACCTGGTCTTCCTCGGCGACAGCGAACAACTCCCCTCCGTCGATACCGGCGCCGTCCTGCGCGATCTGCTGCCCCAGACCCATGCCACCGACACGCCCTGGCACGCCCTCCTCCCCCCAGATACACACCTGCCCACCACCCACTCCACCGAACCACTCGCCAGAACCGCCGTCCGCCTCGCCACCAGCTACCGCATGGACACCCGCCGGGCGACCGGCCGCAAAATCCACGCCTTTGCCAGCGCCCTCAACGACCCTTCCCGCAACACGCCCTTGCTCGAACTCCTCGATCCGGCCGACCAACAACCCCTGATCTCCCACCGCCTCACCGCAAGCCAACTCGAACACAACGCCGTCGAACTCTTCACGCCCCGCACACCATCCGACGACGCTCCGCAAGATCCATCCACCGAACCCCAGCCCGTCTCTCTCAGCGCCTTCGCCGACCACTGGTTCACCACCCGCATCACAAACCTGCCCGACTTCGACGACCTGATCCGCGCCACCTACCTCCACGACGGCACCCGCTTCGACACCGCCGCCACCGAACGCCTGACCCGTCTCTTTGACCACCTCAACACCGCCCGCGTCCTCACCCTGACCCGCGTACACACCACCGGTTCCGCACGCCTCAACGCCGCATTCCACCAGCGTTTCCTCGCCAGACGCCACTTCGACGCCGACTGGGATTACGTCGCCGGCGAACCCGTCATGATGCTCCACAACGACTACGAACGCGGCCTCTTCAACGGCGACCAGGGCGTCATCGTCTGGATCAAACGCACCCATCCCCACCTGCCCGAACCCCAATCCTCCAACGAACTCGCCGCCGTCTTCCTGCGCGATGGCCAATTCGTCCCCTACAACCTCACCGCCCTGCAATCCCACATCGAACACGCCTTCGCCATGACCATCCACAAAGCGCAAGGCTCCGAATTCCAACACGTCGCCCTCATCCTCCCCACCCACGACATCCCCCTGCTCACCCGCGAAATCCTCTATACCGGCGCCACCCGCGCCAGCACCTCCGTCTGCATCATCGGAGATCCCACACTCCTCGAAACCGGCGCCGCCCGCACCACCATCCGCTTCTCCGCCATCACCCAACGCCTGGCCCGGCGACTCCCCACCCCGGAACCCGCCACACCCCCCGAAAAGCCCACAAAAAAGGCCCCGAAAAGGGCCTCAAAAAAGCAATCCCCCAACCCCCTGCAAGGATCCTTATTTTCCTTCGACGACTGAACGCCTCACACCCTCAGCTCAGCCATCCACCTGACGCGAATCCCGCATCCACCGCAAAATGTCCACATAACTCAAAATCCCCACCACCTTCTCCAGCGGCCCCTCCGTCACCACCAGCGCCGAAATCGGTTTCTCCACCAACACATCCAGCGCCTCCATCACGTCTGCATCCACATCCACCGTGAACACATCGTTCTCCGTCTTAATACTCATCCCATCCAACGCACTGACCGGCAGATCGATCACCGCATCGATAAACGACGAATCCAACCCCTGATACAAATCCAGCGCACCCGCCAAAAACGTCATATCCCGCTGACTCAACATCCCGATCACCATCCCGTCCTCCACCAACGGAACGTGCCGGATCTCATGCTCGATCATACTATCGATCACCTCCCGAATCTGCGTCTTCTTCGTTGCCACAATCGGTGCCGCCGTCATCAAATCCCGAATCTTCATCCCATTCTCCTAATGATCTCTCACCATCAACCCAAAAAACATCAACCTGTTCCGTCTCGCTCGAATAACTCTGCCCCAAATATCAAACGCACGCCCCCAAACGCAAGCCACCACCCAACCTCAAACACCCACCCGCCCCCAAACCCCCACCTGCGCAGCGGGGCCTCTGGCCCCAGCGGAGCGCGTCGGCGTTGTGCTAGCCCAAGG